>NZ_JBIBWT010000013.1:0-246295 GCF_043081525.1 Streptomyces sp. NPDC014864 | reverse complement strand
GGCGCTGCCGGTGCAGTACGCGGATTACAGCCTGTGGCAGCGGGAGCTGCTGGGTGAGGAGAGTGACGGCGAGAGTCTGGTCTCACAGCAGTTGGAGTTCTGGAGGGCCGCTCTGGCGGGGGCTCCGGATCTGCTGGAGCTGCCGACCGACCGTCCCCGCCCCGCCGTGGCCGGCCACCGCGGCGGCATGTTCACCTTCACCGTCGATCCCACCCTGCACCAGGGCCTCGTCTCCCTGGCCCGGGGCTCCCGGGCGACGTTGTTCATGGTGTTGCAGGCGGGTCTGGCGGCGTTGTTGTCGCGGTTGGGTGCGGGTGAGGACGTTCCGCTGGGGGGTGCGATCGCGGGGCGTCAGGACGAGGCGCTGGACGATCTGGTCGGGTTCTTCGTGAACACGCTGGTGCTGCGCACGGATGTGTCGGGGGATCCGAGCTTCCGTGAACTGCTCGGGCGGGTGCGGGAGTGGGACCTGGCTGCCTACGCGCATCAGGACGTGCCGTTCGAGCGGGTGGTGGACGCGGTCGCGCCGGACCGTTCCCAGGCGCGGCATCCCCTGTTCCAGGTGATGCTGGTGCTGCAGAACACGGCCGCCGCCGAACTCCGCCTCCCCGGGCTGGACACCGCCACCCTGCCCGTTGGCACGGGCGCCGCCAAGTTCGACCTGGGCCTGGAGTTCGGGGAACGCTCGACCGGTGGGATGGACGGCCTGGTCGAGTACAGCAGCGAACTGTTCGACCACGCCACGGTCGAGCGCCTGGTCGACCGCCTGCTGCGGCTGCTCACCGCCGTGATCGCGGCACCGGATGCCCCGATCGGCTCCGTCGACATCCTGGACGACGGGGAGCGCCGGCTCGTCCTGACCGACTGGAACGAATCGGCTCGCCCCCTGGAGCCCGCCACCGTGCCGGAGCTGTTCGCGCGCCGGGTGGCGGCGGACCCGGGGGCGCCCGCGGTGATCTCCGCCGCGGGGACGTTGTCGGCGGCCGAACTGGACGGGCGGGCCGACCGGTTGGCGCAGGAGCTGCGGGCGTGTGGGATCGGTGCGGAGTCGCTGGTCGCGCTGACGCTGCCGCGGTCCACCGAGGAGCTGGTGGTGGCCGTGGTGGCGGTGTGGAAGGCGGGCGGCGCGTATCTGCCGGTGGATCCCGCCTATCCGGCGGAGCGGATCGCGTACATGCTCGACGACGCACGCCCGGCCCTGGTGCTGGCGACCACCGAGACCGCCGACCGCCTCCCTGAAGCCGTACAGCCCGTCCTGCTGGACACCCTCGACCTGACCGACCGGCCGGAGAGCGCCCCGCAGGTCCGGGTCGCACCCGCCAACCCCGCCTATGTCATCTACACGTCGGGTTCGACGGGGCGTCCCAAGGGCGTGGTCGTCTCGCACGGGGGTGTGGCGAGTCTGCTGGCCACGCAGGCGGAGCGGCTGGGGGTGGGTCCGGGCAGCCGGGTGCTCCAGTTCGCGTCGCCGAGTTTCGACGCGACGTTCTGGGAGCTGTGCATGGGCCTGCTGTCCGGGGCCGCGGTCGTGGTGGCGGGCGCGGACGGCCTCCAGCCGGGCGAACCCCTCGCCGAGACTTTGAAGGCGCACGGTGTCACTCATGCCACGCTGCCGCCGGTGGTGCTGGCCGCGATGGACGCCACGGACGAGCTGCTGCCCGGGGGCACGCTGGTCTCCGCCGGTGAGGCGCTCTCGGGTGAGGTCGTCACCCGCTGGTCGGCGGGGCGGAGCCTGGTCAACGCCTACGGGCCGACGGAGACCACCGTCTGCGCGTCGATGAGCGGCGCGCTCGGCGCGGGCGAGGCCCCGCCGATCGGCCGGCCGGTCTACAACTCCCGCCTCTACGTCCTCGACGCCCGCCTGCGTCCCGTCCCGCCGGGCGTGACCGGCGAGCTCTATGTCGCGGGCGCTTCGCTGGCCCGCGGCTACCTGGGCCGGCCCGCTCTGACCGCCGAGCGGTTCGTCGCCGCGCCCTTCGGTGCACCCGGTGAGCGGATGTATCGCACGGGCGACCTCGTGCGCTGGCGGGCCGACGGTCAGCTGGAGTATGTGGGACGGGCCGACGACCAGGTCAAGATCCGCGGGTTCCGTATCGAACTGGGCGAGATCGAGGCCGTGTTGGCCCGCCACGAGAGTGTCGGCCAGGTCACCGTCCTCGTCCGCGAGGACACCCCTGGCCTCAAGCAGCTCGCCGCCTACGTCGTCCCCCGCCCGCACCACAGCGCCGACCCGGCGCGGTTGCGCGCGTATGTCGGAGAGTCCCTGCCCGACTACATGGTCCCGGCAGCGGTCGTCGTACTCGACGCCTTCCCGCAGACGCCCAACGGCAAGCTGGACCGCAAGGCCCTGCCCGCCCCCGACCTGTCCACCACCCCCGGCGCACGGCAGGCCGGCACCGAGCGGGAGGAGGCCCTCAGCCGGATCTACCGCGAGCTGCTGAACCTGACCTCGGTCGGCGTCGACGACAGCTTCTTCGACCTCGGCGGCGACAGCATCATGTCCATCCAGCTCGTCAGCCGCGCCCGCCAGGCCGGACTCGTCATCACCCCCCGGCAGGTCTTCGAGCACCGCACCGTGGCCGCGCTCGCCGCCGTCGCGGGCAGCCTGGATCAGGTCGTCGGCGAGGGCCCGGACCTCGGGATCGGTGACGTGCCGCTCACCCCGGCCGTCCACTGGCTGCGCCAACGCGGCGGCCCCATCGGCCGGTTCAACCAGTCCATGCTGCTCCAGGCCCCGGCGGACCTCACCGAGGACCGGCTCACCGCCGCCCTGCGCACGCTCCTCGACCACCACGACGCCCTGCGCACCCGGCTGATCCGGGAGACCGGGCGGTGGCGGCTGGAGGTGCCGGAGCGCGGCACCGTCGACGCCGTGGACCGGGTGCTGCGGGTGGACGCGGCGGGCCTGGACGCCGCGGAGCTGCGCGCGCTCACCTCGCGGGAGAGCGAGGCCGCCTGGGGGCGGATCGACCCCGACGCCGGGGTGATGCTCCAGGCGGTCTGGTTCGACGCCGGGCCGGGACGGAGCGGCCGGCTGCTGCTCGTCGCCCACCACCTGGTCGTCGACAACGTGTCCTGGCAGATCCTCGTCCCGGACCTCGCCGCCGCCTGCGAGGCGCTCGCCGCGGGGAAGGAGCCCGCACTCCAGCCGACCGGCACCTCGTTCCGGCGCTGGGCCCAGCACCTGCTGGAACTCGCCCACACCCCGGAGCGCGAGGCCGAACTCCCGCTGTGGGAGGCCACCCTGGAGGAGCCGGACGCGCTGCTCGGCGACCGTCCGCTCGACCCCGGTCAGGACGTGTTCGCCACCATGTGCTTCCTGACCACGACCGAACCCGCCGAGCACGTCGCCCCGCTGCTGACCTCGCTGCCCGCCGCGTACCACGCCGGCGTCAACGACGTCCTGCTGACCGCGCTGGCCCTGGCGGTGGCCGACTGGCGGGCCCGCCGTGGCGAGGACGACGAGACAGCGGTCCTCGTCGACCTGGAGGGCCACGGCCGCGAGGACGTCGTCGACGGCGTGGACCTCTCCCGCACCGTCGGCTGGTTCACCAGCCTGCACCCGGTCAGGCTGGACCCGGGCGGGTGCGACCCGGCCGGACTGGAGAGCGGCGGCCCGGCCGTCGGCGAGGCGCTCAAGCGGGTCAAGGAGCAGCTGCGCGCCCTGCCCGACCACGGACTGGGCTTCGGCCTGCTGCGCCATCTCAACCACCGCACCCGGGACGTGCTCGACGGTCTGCCCGGACCCCAGATCAGCTTTAACTACCTGGGCCGGTCCGCCCCGGCGGGCACCGGCGAGGCGGCGCCCTGGACGCCGGTCGCCGACGCGGAGATGGTGGGCGGCGCCGACCTGTCCGGCGGCCGGCCCGACCCGGAGACCCCGCTGACCCACGCCCTCGGCGTGAACGCCATGACCGAGGACCACCCGGACGGGCCGCGCCTGCTGCTCGTCTGGTCCTGGCCGCAGACCCTGCTGCGCGAGCAGGACGTACGCGACCTCACCGCCTGCTTCTCGCGCGCCGTGCGGGCCCTCGCGGCCCACGCCGAGCACGCCGGCATCGGCGGACTCACCCCGTCGGACCTGTCCCTGGTCCGGCTCAGTCAGGACGAGCTCGACGCCTTCACCTCGGGGGCCGGGCCGGTCGCCCCGGACGACTGGGACGACGAGGACGACGAGGACGACTTCTCGGACGAATGGGAGATGGCCAAGTGAGCAAGTCCGCAATCGAGGACGTCCTCCCGCTGTCGCCACTGCAGGAGGGCATGCTGTTCCAGGCCCTGTACGACGAGGACGGACCGGACCTCTACGTCCACCAGCTCCTCCTCGACCTCGAAGGGCCCCTGGACGCCCGCGCCCTGCGCCTGGCCGCGCGGGCGCTGCTGAAGCGGCACGCGAACCTGCGGGTCGGCTTCCGCCACGACCGGTCCACCGAGCCGGTGCAGCTGGTGCACAGCCAGGTCAAGGTGCCCTGGACGCAGATCGACCTGAGCGCCCTGGACGAGGACAAGCAGGAGGCCGAACTCGCCCGGCACGCCGACGAGGACCGGGCCCGGGGCTTCGACCTCACCCGCCCGCCGCTGCTGCGGTTCACCGTCTTCCGGCTCGCCCCCGGCCGCTTCCGGCTGATGCTGACCAAGCACCACATCCTGATGGACGGCTGGTCCGTGCCGGTCCTGGTGCGGGAGCTGTTCGAGCTGTACGGGAGCAAGGGCGACGCCGCCGTGCTGCGCCCGGTCACCCCGTACCGCGACTACCTCGCCTGGCTCGCCGCCCAGAACGCGGACACCGCCCGCGAGGCGTGGCGCGCCGCGCTCGACGGCATCGACGAGCCGACCCTGGTCGCCCCGGTGCACCGGGGCCGGGAACTGGTCCGGCCCGGCTGGCTGCGCCACGAGGTGCCGCCGGAGATCACGGCCGCCCTGCTGGCCTTCGCCCGCAGCCGCTCGCTCACCGTCAACACCGTCGTCCAGGGCGTCTGGGGGCTGCTGCTGTCCGCCCTCACCGGCCGCGACGACGTCGTCTTCGGCGCCATAGTCTCGGGCCGGCCGCCGGAGATCCCCGGCGTCGACACCATGGTCGGGCTGTTCATCAACACCCTGCCGGTACGCGTCCGGTTCCGTCCCGGGGAGCCGCTCGTGGACGCGCTCACCCGGATCCAGGCCGAACAGGCCGAGCTCCTCGCCCACCAGCACGTCCGGCTCACCGACGTGCAGCAGCTCTCCGGCCACCAGGAGCTGTTCGACACCACGCTCGTCTACCAGAACTACCCCGTCGACCCGACCACCGAGGAACTGGAGGTCGACGGCGTCCGGTTCAGCGGCGTCGACGGCCGCGACGGCGCGCACTACCCGCTCAACCTCGCCGCCGGCCTGATGGGCGACGACCTGCACCTGCGGCTGTGCTACGCCCCCGACCTGTTCGACGAGGCCGCCGCACGGGCCGTACTCGACCGGCTGGTACGGCTGTTCACGGCCGTCGTCGCCGATCCCGGCCGGCCCGTCGGCCGACTCGACGTGCTCGCCCCGGCGGAACGCCGGCGCCTGCTCGACGAGTTCAACGACAGCGGCCGCGCCGTCACCCCGGCGACCCTCCCGGAGCTGTTCCGGGCCCGGGTCGCCGAGACACCCGACGCGCCCGCGCTGCTCTTCGGCGACACCACCGTCACCTACGCCGAACTGGACGCCCGCTCCAACCGGCTGGCCCGCCGGCTCATCGAACTCGGCGTCGGCCCCGAGCAGTTCGTCGCCGTGTCCGTGCCCCGCTCGGTGGAACTCGTCACCGCGCTGTGGGCGGTGCTCAAGGCGGGCGCCGGCTATCTGCCGCTCGACCCCGAGTACCCCGTCGACCGGCTCTCCTTCATGATGGCCGACGCCCGGCCCACCCTGCTGGTCACCACCGCGGCCGCCGCCGGACCGCTCGCGGACACCGCGCCGGACGTGCCGCGGCTGATCCTCGACGAGCCCGGCACCGCCGCCGCCCTCGCGGCCCGCGACGACAGCGACATCACGGACGGCGAACGGCTCACACCGCTGACCACCGCCCACCCGATGTACGTCATCTACACCTCGGGCTCCACCGGCCGCCCCAAGGGCGTCGTGGTCCCGCACCACGGCCTGGCCAGCCTGGTCGCCACCCAGGCCGACGCCGTACAGGCGGGACCCGGCAGCCGGGTGCTCCAGTTCGCGTCGGTGAGCTTCGACGCGGGCTTCTGGGACATCGCGATGGGCCTGCTCTCCGGCGCCGCGCTGGTCCTCGGCTCCGCCGACGACCTGCTGCCCGGCGACCCGCTCGCCGCCCTGGTCCGCAGGCACCGGGTCACCCACGCCACCCTGCCCCCGGTCGCGCTCGCCTCGCTCCCGGCCGGCGACGACGTCCTCGCCGGGGCCACCCTGGTCTCCACCGGCGACGCCTGCACCCCCGAGCTGGTCGCCCGCTGGGCCCCCGGCCGCCGCCTCCTCAACGGCTACGGCCCCACCGAGACCACCGTCGGCGCCACCATGAGCGGCCCGCTCGGCGTCGGCGGCACCCCGCCCATCGGCCGCCCCTTCGTCAACTCCCGCGTGTACGTGCTGGACCGCTGGCTGCGCCCGGTGCCGCCCGGCGCGGTCGGCGAGATGTACATCGCCGGGCCCGGGCTGGCCCGCGGCTACCACGACCGGCCCGGCCTCACCGCGCAGCGGTTCGTCGCCGACCCCTTCGGCCCGCCCGGCTCCCGCCTGTACCGCTCCGGTGACCTCGGGCGGTGGCGGGCCGACGGCCGGCTGGAGTTCGCCGGGCGCGCCGACCACCAGGTCAAGGTCCGCGGCTTCCGCATCGAACTCGGCGAGATCGAGTCCGTGCTCGGCCTGCACGAGAGCGTCGGCCACGCCGTGGTCGTCGTCCGCGAGGACGAGCCCGGCGACAAGCGGGTCGTCGCCTACGTGGTCCCGGCACCGGGACGGCAGGCGCGGGCCGAGGCGCTGCGCGAGCATGTCGCGGCGGTGCTGCCGGAGTTCATGGTGCCCTCCGCCACCGTCGTCCTCGACGAGTTCCCGCTGACCCCCAACGGCAAGGTCGACCGCAAGGCGCTGCCCGCCCCGGAGCTCGCCGGCTCCACCACGGGCCGGGCCCCCGAGACGGCGGAGGAGGAGGCGCTGTGCGCCCTCTTCGCCGAGGTCCTGGGGCTGGAGACGGTCGGCGTCGACGACAGCTTCTTCGCCCTGGGCGGCCACTCCCTGCTCGCCACCCGCCTGGTCAGCCGGGTCCGCACGGACCTCGGCGTGGAGCTCGCCATCCGGGCCCTGTTCGAGGCGCCGACACCCGCGGAGCTGGCCGAACGGGTCGCCGCGGCCGGCGGTGCCCGGCCCCCGCTGCGGGCCGCGGACCGGCCCGAGGCGGTGCCGCTGTCCTTCGCCCAGCGACGGCTGTGGTTCCTCAACCGTATGGAGGGGCCGAGCGCCACGTACAACATCCCGCTGGCCGTACGGCTGCACGGCCCCGTCGACCGGGCCGCCCTCGACGCGGCGCTCGCCGACGTCGCGGAACGCCACGAGACCCTGCGCACCGTCTTCCCCGCGACCGACGGCGAGCCCCGCCAGCAGGTGCTCCCCGCCGGCCGGACCCGCACCGCGTTCACCTTCACCACCGCCACCGAGGCCGAACTCGGCCCGCTGCTCGCCGCCGAGGCCGCCCGCGGATTCGACCTGACCACCGAAGTGCCCCTGCGGGCCAGCCTGTTCACCACCGGGACCGCGGAACACGTCCTGCTGCTGGTGGTCCACCACATCGCCACCGACGGCTGGTCGATGGCCCCGCTCGCCCGCGACTTCGCCGCCGCCTACGCGGCCCGTCGGGCCGGCGGCGCACCGGAACTCGCCCCGCTGCCCGTGCAGTACGCGGACTACGCGCTGTGGCAGCGCCGGGTGCTCGGCGACGAGCAGGACCCGCGCAGCGTCGCCGCGCGGCAGATCGCCCACTGGAAGCACACCCTGGCCGGCCTGCCCGACCAGCTCGAACTGCCGCTGGACCGGCCGCGCCCCGCGGTGCTCGGCAACCGCGGCGCCGGAGTCCGCTTCACCCTGGACGCGCGGCTGCACGCCCGGCTCGCCCGGCTCGCCCACGAGACCCGTGCCAGCATGTTCATGGTGCTCCAGGCGGGCTTCGCCGCCGTCCTCACCGCGGAGGGCGCGGGCACCGACATCCCCGTCGGCACCCCGGTAGCCGGACGCACCGACGACGCCCTCGACGACCTCGTGGGCTTCTTCGTCAACACGCTGGTACTGCGCACCGACACCTCCGGCACGCCCACCTTCCGGGAACTGGTGGCCCGGGTCCGGGAGACCGACCTCGCCGCCTACGCCCACCAGGACCTGCCGTTCGAGCGGCTGGTGGAGGTGCTGAACCCGGCCAGGTCACTGGCCCGCCACCCCCTGTTCCAGGTGCTGCTGTCGGTGCACAACAACGCCGAGGCCGACTTCCGGCTCGACGGCGTCACCACCGCCCCGTACGCCGCCGAGTCGGACGTGGCCAAGTTCGACCTGGCCCTCCACCTGGGCGAACGGTTCGACTCCGCCGGTACGCCCGCCGGTGTCGACGGCGTGCTCCAGTTCCACACCGAGCTGTTCGACCGGGTCACGGCCGAGCGCCTCGCCGGGCGGCTGGACACGCTGCTCACCGCGGCCACCGATCGGCCCGACGCGCCGGTCGCCACCCTGGACGTGCTCACCCCCGCGGAGCGGACGCGGCTGCTCGCCCACGGCGACGGCGGCACCCGCGAGACGCCGGAGGTACCGCTGCCCGCGCTGTTCGAGGCGCAGGTCCGGCGCACCCCGCGCGCCACCGCGCTCGCCGCCGCCGAGGAGACGCTCTCCTACGAGGAGCTGAACACCCGCGCCAACCGGCTCGCCCGGCTCCTGGTGGCCCACGGCGCCGGACCCGAGCGGGTGGTGGCGATCGCACTGCCCCGCTCGGCCGGCCTGGTGGTCGCGCTGCTCGCGGTGCTGAAGTCCGGCGCCGCCTACCTGCCGCTCGACCCGGACCACCCGGCCGAGCGCACCCGGTTCGTACTGGCCGACGCCGCGCCCGTGCTGGTACTGAGCGAGACGGCCGTGGCGGCCGGCCTGCCCGCCGGTCCCGCCCCGCTGCTGCTCGACACCCCGGAGACCCTCCGGGACCTGGCCGCGCGGGACGGCGCCGACCTCACCGACGCGGACCGCGCCGCCCCGCTCTCCCCGGCCCACCCCGCCTACGTCATCTACACCTCCGGCTCGACCGGCCGCCCCAAGGGTGTCGTGGTCGAACACCGCTCGGTCACCGACTACCTGAGCTGGACGGCGGCCGAGTACCCGAGCGCCGCGGGGACCGCGCTGCTGCACTCCCCGGTCACCTTCGACCTGACCGTGACCGCCCTCTACACCCCGCTCGTCACCGGCGGCCAGGTCCGCCTGGGCGCACTCGACGACGAACCGGCACCCGGCACCGCCGTCACGTTCCTGAAGGCGACCCCGAGCCACCTGCCGCTGCTCGCGACGGCACCCGACGCCCACACCCCGACCGGTGAACTCCTCCTCGGCGGCGAGGCGTTGACCGGTGAGGCACTCGCCGGATTCCGGTCCCGCCGGCCCGGAACCACTGTGGTCAACGTGTACGGACCCACCGAGGCCACCGTCAACTGCGCGCAGTACCGCATCGAACCGGGACAGCCCCTGCCCGCCGGGCCCGTGCCCATCGGCCGGCCGTTCGCCAACACCCGGGCCTACGTCCTCGACGCGTGGCTGCGCCCGGTTCCGCCCCGTGTGCGCGGCGAGCTGTACATCGCCGGGGCGAGCCTGGCCCGCGGCTACCTCGACCGGGCCGCGCTCACCGCCGAACGCTTCGTCGCCGACCCGTACGGACCGGCCGGGACGCGCATGTACCGCACCGGTGACCTGGCGTACTGGGACGACGAGGGCCGGCTCGTGTACGCGGGCCGCGGCGACGGGCAGGTCAAGCTGCGCGGCTTCCGCATCGAGACCGGGGAGATCGAGTCCGTGCTGGCCGGGCACCCGGGCGTCACCCGGGCCGCCGTGGTGCCGCGCGAGGACACCCCGGGCGACCGGCGCCTGGTCGCCTACGTCACCGGGGACGCCGTACCCGGAGCGGACGAGCTGCGGACACTGGTCGCCGGCGCGCTGCCGGAGTACATGGTGCCCGCCGCGTTCGTGGCTCTCGACGCGCTGCCGCTGACGCACAACGGCAAGCTCGACGTACGCACCCTGCCCGCACCGGAGTTCACCTCCTCCCAGGCCTACCGGGCACCCCGCTCCGAGCGCGAGGAGCTGCTGTGCCGGCTGTTCGCCGAGGTGCTCGGGGTGGACCGGGTCGGCATCGACGACGACTTCTTCGACCTGGGCGGCCACTCCCTGCTGATCATGCGGCTCGCCGGACGGATCCGGGAGGCGCTCGGCAGCGAACTGACCGTGCGCACCGTGTTCGAGGCGCCGACGGTCGCCCGGCTCGCCGGGCGGCTCGGCCACGACACCCTGGACGACGCCCTGGAGGTGCTGCTGCCGCTGCGGGCCGGTGGCGATCTGCCGCCGCTGTTCTGCGTGCACCCCGGGCTCGGCGTCGGCTGGGTCTACTCAGGGCTCGTGCCGGCCCTGGAGCGCGACCGCCCGGTCTACGCGCTGCAGGCACGGGGGCTGACCGGAGGGGACCGGCTCCCGCGGAACGCCGAGGAGATGGCCGACGACTACCTGGCCCACATCAGGAAGGTGCAGCCGCACGGCCCGTACCACCTCCTCGGCTGGTCCTTCGGCGGTCTGGTGGCCCACCTGATGGCCACCCGGCTCCAGGCCGAGGGGGAGGAGGTCGCTCTGCTCGCGCTGCTCGACGCGTACCCGACCGGGCGCAAGCACGTGGAGCACGGCGGCGACGGCTTCCTGCGCGGGCTCGCCGGGCTGACCGGCCGCGCGCCCGCCGACGAGAGCGCCCCCCTCGACCACGCGGCCGTGGCCCGGCTGCTCGGCGAGGGCGAGACCGGGCTCGCCGGCCTGCGGGCCCGGCACGTGGCGGCGATCGAACGGGTCGCCGCCAACAACCAGGTCCTCGGCGACGCGCTGCGGCCCGGCGTGCACCGCGGCGACGTCCTGTACTTCCTCGCCACCGAGGGCCGCGACGCGGACGCACCGCGCGCCGAGTCCTGGCAGGCCCATGTGACCGGGCGGCTGGAGATCCACGAAGTCGCCTGCGCCCACGACGAGATGACCCGTCCCGGGCCGATCGCCGAGATCGGCCGAGTGCTCGCGGACCGAGTCCGCGGTGAGTGAGGAGCGAACTGTGGAGCTGGCGATACACACGGAGGGACTGCGCAAGCGGTACGGCGACCACGAGGCCCTGCGCGGCGTCGACCTTGCGGTCCCGGCCGGCACCGTGCTCGGGGTGCTCGGGCCCAACGGCGCGGGCAAGACCACCACCGTCCGCATCCTGGCGACCCTGCTCGAACCCGACGCGGGCACTGCCCGCGTGGCCGGGTACGACGTGGTCCGCGAACGCCGCCAGGTGCAGCGGGCGATCGGCCTCACCGGCCAGTACGCGGCCGTCGACGAGCAGCTCACCGGCGCCGAGAACCTGCGCATGGTCGGCATGCTGCAGCGGCTGACCCGCGCCGGGGCCCGGCAGCGAGCGGCCGAACTGCTGGACCGGTTCGGCCTGACCGAGGCGGCCGACCGGCCCGCGGGCACCTACTCCGGCGGTATGCGCCGCCGGCTGGACCTGGCGGTCAGCCTGGTCGCCCGGCCCTCCGTCCTCTTCCTCGACGAGCCGACCACCGGGCTCGACCCGGCCAGCCGGCTCGACCTGTGGGCGCTGATCCGCGAGCAGGTCGCGGCGGGCGTGACCGTGCTGCTCACCACCCAGTACCTCGAGGAGGCCGACGAACTGGCCGACCGGATCGTGGTGGTCGACTCCGGCCGGGTGATCGCCGAGGGCACCTCGGACGAGCTGAAGCGCAGGGTCGGCGGCGAGCGCCTGGAGGTGGGGCTCGCCGACCCGGCCCAGCAGCCCGCCGCGACCGCCGCGCTCACCCGCGCGGTGGGCGCGGCCCCGCTGGCCGGCGACGACGGCCGGGTGCTGTCGGTGCCGCTGGACGGCGGCCTGCACGACATCGCCGAGGCGGCGGTCGCCCTGCGGGCCGACGGAGTGGCCGTGACGGACTTCGCCGTCCGCCGCCCCTCCCTCGACGACGTCTTCCTCAGCCTCACCGGACGCACCGGCCGGCCCGCGGAGGAGACCCAGGGGGACGCCCCCGGCGCGGGGGCCGAGGACACCACCGGCGACCGGGCCGCGGACGAGAGCGCGGACGGGTCCGGACACCGCAGCGAGGAGTGGAGCGCGGCATGAGCGCAATGACACGGGTGGCACACGGCGACGGGCCGTGGGCCGCACTGAACGACGGGATGATCTGCCTCGAGCGCCATCTGCGGCACCTGCGGCGGGCGCCGGGCCGGCTGGTCAACGCCGTGCTGCTGCCGATGATCTTCGTCCTGCTCTTCGGGGTGCTGTTCGGCAGCGTCATCGAGGTGCCGCACGGCGACTACGCCGAGTTCATCATGGCCGGCATCTTCGTCCAGGGCGTCATGAGCGCCGTCCCCGGCACCGCGGTCGGCGCCGTCGAGGACCTGCGCAACGGGCTCGTCGACCGCTTCCGCTCCCTGCCCATGTCGGGCGCGGCCGTCCTGGTCGGCCGCACCCTCGGCGACACCGTGCTGCGCGCCCTCAGTTGCGTCGCCATGGCCGCGGTCGGCGTCGGCATCGGATGGCGCACCCACGAGAACGCGCCGAGCGTCCTCGCCGGCTTCGGCATCCTGCTGCTGTTCGGATTCACGATGGCCTGGCTGGGCGCGCTCATCGGGCTCTCGCTCGGAGACCCGGCGACCGCCTCGTCCGTGCCGTCGCTGCTGCTGATGCCGGTGCTGTTCCTGTCCAACGCCTTCATCCCGCTCACCGGGCTGCCGCACTGGCTGACCGTGGCGGCCGAGTGGAACCCGCTGAGCAGCGTGGTCGGCGCCTGCCGCGACCTGTGGGGCAACCCCGCCGCGACCACCGGCCACTCCTTCCCGGGCGACCACCCCGTCGCGCTCAGCCTGGCCTGGATGGCGCTGATCCTCGCGGTCGTCGCCCCGCTGGCCATCCGCAAGTACCGTACCGCCGCCGCTCGTTGAGCGTCGCACACCGAGGGGACCCATCCCATGACCGACACCGTCGCCGAACCCCTGACGCAGACCGCGCCCGCCGAACCGCTCTCCTACGGCTCGTACCTGGAGGTCCCCGGACTGCTGACGCTCCAGCGTCCCCGCACCGACGCCCATGACGAGGTCCTCTTCATCATCACCCACCAGGCCATAGAACTCTGGTTCAACTGCGCGCTGCACGAGCTGGAGAGCGTGCGCGACGCGCTGCGCGAGGAGCGGTTCGGCCGGGCCCGGCGGGGGCTGCGCCGTGTGACCCGGATGACCTCGCTGTGGCTCGGCCACCTCGACATGCTCGGCACCATGACCCCGGCCGGGTTCGACGAGTTCCGCGGCGTGCTGGGGGAGTCCAGCGGCTTCCAGTCGGTGCAGTTCCGCGAGCTGGAGATGATCTCCGGGCTGCGCGACCGCCGTTACCTGAACCTGCCCGGCGCCACCACCGAGGAGCGGGAACGGCTGCTGAGCCGCTTTCACGAGGCCAACCTGAACGACGTGTTCACCCAGGTGCTCCAGCGCCGCGGCCTCGCTCCCGAGCAGCTCTTCGCACCCGGCCGGCCCGAGGACGAACTGCGGGAGACCGCCGAGGACCTGCTGGAGTACGACGCCCTGTTCCACCGGTGGCGCTACCAGCACTGGCTGCTGGTCGTCCGTACCCTCGGCACCCGGCCCGGCAGCGGCGGCAGTTCGGGATCGGAGTTCCTGCGCACCACTCTGGACAAGTGGTTCTTCCCCGAACTCCACGCGGCCCGCAGTCACGTGCACGCCACCGCCGCCGACGCGCGGGAGGCCGAATCCGATGGGGCGGAAACCGTCTACGGCTGCCCGATGGGGTATGGATCCGAGCTGTCCGCCTGACCGGCATCCGACGGAACCACCGTCCAGCCCCGATTGGAACGTCATGGAAAGCACACCCGCTGCCGAGCACCGCATCCCCGCCCGCGCCACCGAGCGGGCCCGCCGCATCCCGCCCGCGGCGGCCTGGCAGCGCAGAACGGCCTTCACCGCGTGCGCGTGGATGGTCGTGTTCGCGGCGTTCCACACCTACTGGGCCCTGGGCGGGACCTTCGGGCTGCCACCGGGCGAGTCCCTGGTCGACAACACGCCATTGTTCGTGATCGACCTGATCGCCATTCCGATGAACCTCGGAGGGGCGGCCCTCGCCCTCGCCCTGGTGCAGCTCTGGGGCCTGTACTTCCCGCGCCGCCTGGTGCTGTCCGGGGCCTGGGGCTGCGCCCTGCTGATGGTCTTCCACGCCGCGCCCGCCATGGTCGACCTGGCGGTCTTCCTCGCCGGACAGCGGGACAAGCCGCTGACCGGCGAGGACCGCTTCAGCGTGCTCGTCTACGAGCCCTACTGGATGCTCGGCGGGCTGCTGTTCACCGTGCTGGCACTGGCCTTCCAGCGGCGCACCCGGCAGCCCGCGCCGGCCCCCGACGGGAGCGACTGACATGGACGACACGCACGCCACGCACGGCAGGGACGGCGTGGACGACGGGGAGGGCGCGGCCGCCCCGCACGGCCCCGGGAACGACGGGGAAGGGGACGGGGACGGTCCGGCCGAGCGGGCCCTGGACCGGCTGCTGCCGCGCTGGGACCACCGGGAGCGGCACGCGGTCGCGGTGCGCGCGCCCGGGGCCCGGGTGCTGCGGGCGGTCGACGAGACCCGCTGGAGGGACGTGCCCCTCTTCCACGCGCTGATGCTGGCCGGCTCCCTCGGCACTCGGCGCGACAGGGCCGACGAGCCCTTCCTGGGCTCCATGACGAGCGGCGGCTTCACCGAACTGCACCGCGACGCGCACCAGCTCGTGGTGGGGGCGGTGGTGGCCACCGAGGAACCCAAGGGGCCCGCCCGCCTGGCCGCGCCGGTCGCCCGGTCCTTCACCGACTTCGACCGCCCCGGCCACTACAAGGTCGCCTTCGACTTCCGCGTCGTCGGGGGACGGCTCAGCACCGAGACGCGGGTGCTCAGCACCGACGAGGCGGCCCGGCGCCGGTTCGCCCGCTACTGGATGCTCATCCGGCTGCCCAGCGGACTCGTCCGCCGCGAGTGGCTGCACGGCATCCGGCGGCGCGCCGAGTCGCCGCCCGGCACGCGCGCACCGAACCCGTGAACCCGCGGACCCCGCGGGACCGACACTGAGAGCGGACATGACGACGACCGACACCGTCCGGGCCACCCACGGCGACCTGGACGCCGTGGACCTCACCGACCCCAGGACCTTCGTCACCGGCAGCCCCGGCGAACTGCACGACCTGTGGCAGCGGTTCCGAACCGAACGGCCCGTCCACCACCACCGGCCCACCCCGGGCCGGCCCGGTTTCTGGGCGCTCACCCGCTACGAGGACGTGCTGGCCGTCTACAAGGACAACGCCCGGTTCACCTCCGAGCGCGGCAACGTGCTCGCCACCCTGCTGCAGGGCGGCGACTCCGCGGCCGGGAAGATGCTCGCCGTCAGCGACGGGGCCCGCCACCGCGCCATCCGCAACCTGATGCTGAAGTCGTTCTCGCCGCGGGCCCTGCGCCATGTGGTCGAGCAGGTGCGGATCCGCACCCGGGACCTGCTCGCGCAGGCACTGGAGCGCGACGGCTTCGACTACGCGGAGGCGATCGCCGAGCACATCCCGATGGGCACCATCTGCGACCTGATGGCCGTGCCCCCGCAGGACCGGCAGCCGCTGCTCGACTGGAACAAGCAGGTGCTGAGCGCCGACAGCAGCGAGGGAACCCCCGAGGACGCCTGGCTCGCCCGCAACGAGATCCTGCTCTACTTCTCCGACCTGGCGCGCAGCCGCCGCAGGAACCCCGGCGACGACGTCATCAGCGCACTGGCCACCGGCGAGATCGAGGGCAGGCCGCTCACCGAGGAGGAGATCGTCCTCAACTGCTACAGCCTCATCATCGGCGGCGACGAGTCGAGCCGGATGGCCTCCATCGGGGCGGTCCTCGGATTCGTCGAACACCCCGACCAGTGGCGGGCGTTCAAGGCGGGCGAGGTCGGCGTGGACAGCGCCACCGAGGAGGTGCTGCGCTGGACCACCCCGGCCATGCACTTCGGCCGCCGCGCCCTGGTGGACGTCGAGATCGGCGGCCGCACCGTGCCGGCGGGCGACGTCGTCACGCTGTGGAACACCTCGGCCAACTTCGACGAGAGCGTCTTCGCCGACCCGCGCCGCTACGACCTGGGCCGCACCCCCAACAAGCACGTCACCTTCGGCTTCGGCCCGCACTTCTGCCTCGGCGCGTTCCTCGGCCGCGAGGAGCTCAAGGCACTTCTCGACGCCCTGCGCGACATGGTCGGCACCGTGGAGACCCGGGGCCCGGCCGAGCGCGTGTACTCCAACTTCCTCTACGGCTACAGCAGCGCACCGGTGGCGTTCACGGCAGCCTGAGGGCCCCGGGAGGCCTATGCGGCCTCCCGGGCAGGCGGCACCCCCGCGAGGCCCTGCCGTGCTTCCCCGCGGCTCAGCGTCCCGGGAGCCGTCGCTGGGCCCGGAAGACGGTGAACACCACCCGGATCACCAGCACCGAGCTGACCACCAGCACGTTGTAGCCGAGCAGTTGGTACAGCGTGAGCGACGGTCCGAGCCGCGGGCCGTTGCGGGTGCCCAGCAGCAGCACGCCGACCAGGGCGGTGATCCCGCCGAGGAACGCCAGCAGCGCGTCGTGCACGAGGGAGCGTACGAAACGGCGGTCCCGTTCGTCCGCGAGCAGCCGGACCTGGACGCCCAGCCGCCCGTGCTCCAGCGAGTTGGTGATCCGCTCGATCCGGCGCGGCAGCCGGCGCAGCATCGGCGCCAGCGCGAGCGCCTCCTCCGCGAGCACGCGGCCCACCGACCGCGGGTTGAGCTTGCGCTCCAGCTGGTCAGCGGCGAAGGCGCGCGCCTCGGCGACGATGTCGAAGCCCGGAACCAGCTGCTCCATGGCCCCCTCCAGGGTCGCCAGGGCGCGGAAGGTCGCGGCGATCTCCGGAGGCACCGTCAGCCCGTGCCGGGCCACCAGCAGGAAAAGATCGGCGAACATCTCCCGGTCGGGCCGCACGCCCGGGGTGAGATGGCGGGCCATGAACCGGCCCAGCGCCCGCTCCAGGCGCACCTCGTCGACGTCCTCGCGCCGGTCCACCAGTTCGAGGAGCGCGTCGGAGAGCGCCACGGGGTCGCTGCGGTGGATGGCGAGCAGCAGGTTGCCGAGCGCGGCCCGCAGCACCCGGTCGATCCGGCCCACCGAGCCGAAGTCGAGCAGGCCGAGCTTGCCGTCGTCGAGCAGCATGATGTTGCCGGGGTGCGGGTCCGCGTGGAACACCCCGCCGATCATGATCTGCTCGAGCACGCACTCCAGGAGCTGCCGGGCCAACTCGGTCCGGTCCAGGCCGCGTTCGTCGATGACGGCGCCCGCGGCGTTCAGCGGGGTGCCGGTCAGCCACTCCAGCACCAGCACCCGCCTGCTGCACAACTCCTCGTGCACCAGCGGCATCCGGACCGTGGAGACCGTCCCGGGACGGTTGCCCGCGGCCCGGACCGTGGCCATGTTGCGCGCCTCGATCCGGAAGTCCAGCTCCTCGTTGAGCGAGGCAGCGAAGCCCTCCGCCAGCTCCACGGCCCCCATGTCCCGCCCCCACGCGGTGTGTTCCTCCACCTTGCGGCTCATCCGGAACAGGATGTCCAGGTCCCGGTCCACCACGTCACGGGCGCCGGGCCGCTGCACCTTGACCACCACCTCCTCGCCGGTGGCGAGCCGCGCCCGGTGCACCTGGGCGATGGACCCCGCCGCCAGCGGCACCGGGTCGAACGCGGCGAAGCAGGCGTCCACCTCCCGGCCCAGCTCGTCGGCGAGCACCTGCCGCACCTGGTCCCAGGGCTCCGCCGCCACCTGGTGCTGGAGCTTGGTGAGTTCCGCCACGAACTCGCCCGGCAGCAGGTCGTACCGGGTGGACAGGACCTGGCCGAGCTTGACGAAGGTGGCGCCGGCCTCCTCCAGGGCCAGACGCAGCCGGACCGCCAGCCGGCCGCGCGCCACCGCCGCCTCGGGACCGCCGCGGCCCCGGCCGCGCAGCGCGCTGCCCAGCCCGTGCCGCATCGCGATCCGGCTCAGCTGGCCGTACCGGCGGGTGCGGGCCACCCGGCGGCGCACCGCCTGCGGCCAGCGCACCACCCCGGACAGCGAACCGGAGGGCACCACCGCCTCGGAGAGGGCGAGGAAGCCCACCGCGACCAGCACGGTCAGCCCGATCTGCACCGAGACCAGGGGGGTACGGCGGGCGTCGCCCATCGCCGCGCCGATCAGGCCGCTGGCCCCCATGGCCACCAGACCGGTGAGGGCGGCCCGCACCTTGCCGATCCTGAGGCCGAGCAGGCGCCGGGCGCCGATGGAGAGGAGCGCCACGGTGAGGACGAGGGTGAGGGCGGCGATGAACAGGAAAAGGGTGAGCTCCATGGAACACGCGCCGTCCGGCCCTCGCCGCCGGGCCCGTCGTCACACAGTTCGACGACAGGACTCGGGGGTGGCGGGGACCGGACGGCGCCCTCCTCTCGCACAGGTCACATCGGTCACACGAGCGTTCGGTCGTCGTCCCGGACGGGGACCGGCTCCGTGGCGGCGGCCGGGCGCAGCCCGGGCCACCAGGCGCGCCGGCCGAGCAGGGTGGTCAGGGCGGGCACCAGCAGCATCGCCATGACGAAGGCGGACAGCAGGATGCCGAAGGCCACCGCGAAGCCCATCTGCTGGAGCATGGAGTTCTCCGCCAGCATCAGGACGCCGAAGGTGCCGGCCAGGATCACCGACGCGGCGCCGATGGTGGGCACGCACCGGGCGACGGCCCGGGCCGCGGCCTCCCGGGGAGGGCGGCCCTGCTCGATCTCCTCGCGCAGCCGGGCCACCATCAGGATGTTGTAGTCCGTGCCGATCGCCACCACGAAGAGGTAGACGATGACCGGCAGCGTGAACAGCAGCCCGTCCTTGCCCTGGCTGTTCTGGAACAGCCAGACGGTGGCGCCGAGCGTGGCGCCGAAGCCGAGCGCGACGGAGACCATCAGGTACAGCGGCGCGACCACGCTGCGCAGCAGCAGACCGAGGATCAGCATGATGGCGACGCCGGCGGCCGGGAAGACCACCTTGTAGTCGTGGTTCACCGCGTTCTCGATGTCCCCGAGCACCGCCGTGGTGCCGCCGACCAGCGCCCTCGTGCCCTCGGGCGCGGCCCGGTGGGCGGTGTCCCTGAGCGGCCCGGCGACCACGCCGATGGCCTTCTCCCCGGTGGGCTTGTGGTCCAGGACGACGCTGTACCGGGCGACCCGCCCGTCGCCGGCGAGCACCGCGGGGGAGACCTGGCCCACCCCGTCGACCTTGCCCAGCGCGGCGCCGTAGGCGTCCAGCTGCCCCTCGGTCAGGGCGGGGCCGCCGGACTTCTCCAGGTAGACGGTGGTCGGATCGGTCTCGCCGGCCGGGAACCCGCGCTGCATGTCCCGCATGGCCTGCACGGACTCCAGGTGCTGCGGCAGCGAGCTGGTGGTGTCGAACTCCGCGCGGAATCCGAGCACTCCGCCGGCCAGCACCGCCAGCAGCCCGCCGGTGACGGCCGCGACGGCGCCGGGGCGGCGCGCGGCGAGCCGGCCGACCCGGCCCGCGACGGCGTTCTTCGGCTGTTTGCGCCAGGACTTGGACGGCCAGTACGCCTTGGTGCCGAGCAGCGAGAAGACGGCGGGCACCAGGGTGAGGCCGGCGAGCAGGGCGACCGCCACCGAGATCGCGAGCGAGGGGCCCATCGTGCGGAGCATGCCCATGGTGGACAGCAGCAGGGCCAGGAAGGCGACGATGACCGCGCCGGCCGCGGAGGCTATGGTCTCGCCGACCAGCGAGACCGCGGTGATCATGGCCTGCTTGGGGGCCTGCCCGGAACGCAGCTGCTCACGGTGGCGGAAGAGCAGGAAGAGGATGTAGTCGGTGCCGACGCCGAACAGGACCACGATCAGGATGGCGGAGATGGAACTGTCGGCCTTGAGGCCCCCGATCTCCGCCGCCGTGGAGATCAGCCCGGTGGCGACCATGAAGGCCAGGCCGATGATCAGCACCGGGAGCACCGCGATGAGCGGGCTGCGGAAGATGAGCAGCAGCAGGACGACGATGAGGACCAGCGTGGCCGACATGATCATGGAGTCGGTGTCGCCGGACGCCTCCTTGGAGTCCAGCGCGCTGGCCGCCTGACCGGTGACGCCGAGCTTCAGACCGGTTCCCTGGAGCATCGGCCGGGCCTGCTCGCGCAGCTTCCCGACCGACTTCATCAGACCGGGGTCGTAGGGGTCCTTGACGGTGGCGACCACACTGGCGAGCGCGATCCTCCCGTTGGGGGAGACCGCCTGCGGGCTGGTCTCGACGCGCTTGATGCGGTCGATGCCCAGTCCCTGGAGGCGGGAGGTGATCTCGGCGACCTCGGTCCGGTCCGCGGCGGTCAGTTTCTGCCCGTCGGCCCGCTGGAACACCGCGACGGCCGCCGGCTGCTCGTGCTGGGGGAAGGCCCGCTCCTGGACCTTGGCGGCCTGCACCGACTCGTAGTGGGAGGGCAGGAAGTCGGCCTGGTCGCTGGTGGACTTCAGCTGGGGGGCGAGAACGGCCAGCGCCACCGCCGCGACGATCCAGGCCGAGATGGTCACCCAGGGCCGGAGGACGGCTGCCCGTCCGATCCGTCCGAACATGAGACTCCTTCGTGAACGTGGAAATCCCGGGCGTTCCGGGGACTTCGGGGACTTGGGGCAGGGGAGGGCGGCGGCGTGCGGACCCGGTGGGAGTCGGCACGGGGGCAGCCGGTCGCCCTGCCGGGTCGCCGACCGGTGCGTCGGGGTGGGGGGTTTCGGCGAGTGTAGGAAGCGCGGACGTCCCGATCCGGATCCTTGGCAGGTTGCTGCCATGGGCGCGGGCCCGCCCACCGGGAGCCTTTCGGCTTTCGGTCAGGCGCAGCCGCGGCGCCAGTTCCAGCCGATGAAGGTGTGGCGCAGTTCGACGTCGAAGCGGCAGGTGGCGCGGCCGTCGGCGCCCAGCTCCACGGACGAGTGGTGGGTGTTGGCGTACCGGACGCCGGTCACGTCGAAGACGCCCCGGTAGGTGAAGTCCGCGTGAGCCTCGGTGCGGGAGACCGGGCAGTCGGCGGCGCAGTCGGTGTCACGGCCGGCCGACTTCAGCGACCAGCCCGCGTCCCAGGGCTCCCGGTTCCACCGCTGGGTGGCGCCGGTGGCCGCGCTCACCACACGGCCGTCCTCGGTGGTCCACTCCGACGTCGTGTAGAGGCCGGTCATACGGATGTTGCAGCAGTCGTACATCTCGTTCCAGCCGGCGATCCGGTGCGGGCCGCTCACGGCAGTCCCGGCACCGGCAGTCCCCGCGCCGGCAGTCCCGGCACCGGCAGTCCCCGCGCCGGCAGTCCCCGCGCCGGCCGCCTTCCTCGCGTCCCCGGCCGCGGCACCGTTCACGGTCGCGCTCGCGGGCCCGGTCGCCGTCCGCGCCCTCCCGGCCGCCGCGGAGCGGTCGAGCGGCACCAGGCGCACCGCGCCGAGCCGCGGCGCGCAGTCCGCGCCGATCGAGACCTCTTGCTGTACGGCCATGCCCGCGGGCGGCGCGGGCAGCGAGCCGGCCAGCCGCAGCGCGCCGCACGACCGGCCGGTCCGCTCGCCGCCACCGACGCCGCCGTGGGTGGCGGCGGACGCCGGAGCGGCCGCGAGGGACAGGGAAACGGCGGCGAGCGCGGTGACCAGTGCGGCGACGCGTGCGGTGGCGGCGGTGGCGAGCGCCTTTAGGATGCGCAATTCCTTTACCTTTCCTCGGAGTTTCCGCTCGGAACATATCCGCGGCCACCGGCGCGGGGCCGTGCATCGCGCGAGGTGGCCTGGAATGTGGCAGGAAGCTGACAGCGGGCGTTGCCGAGGCGGTTCCGGCGCGGGCTGGCACCTTCATGTCAGCGCAGTTGAGAACTGTGTTCCGGCCACGGACAGTTGGCATCCGATGTCCGAAAGCCGGCAATGCTCCACCGTGTCTCAGAGGGGTTTCCGATGGCCGTGCGGCGAATTCACCGGGCCGGGACGCAATTCTCCCCGGGCCCCCGGGAAACGGGATTGCTCGACCGGCTGGCCCTCGCTGAAGCCGAGCTCGACAACCGGCTGCGGGAATCCCTGGAACGCGTCGAGAAATACCTTTCGGCCACCGCGTCCGACGCCGCCGACCCATGTGTCGCCGCGATCACCGGGCACCTCGCCGCCGCGGGTGGCAAGCGGCTGCGCCCGCTGCTGGTGCTGCTCGGCGCCGAGTTCGGCGACCCCTGGCGGGACGGGATCGTCGAGGCGGCCGTCGTCGCCGAACTGGTGCACATCGCCTCGCTCCACCACGACGACGTCATGGACGGCGCCCCCACCCGGCACGGCGTCCCCAGCGTCCACGCCCGCTTCGGCGAACGGGCCGCGGTGTTCGGCGGCGACTGGCTGCTCGCCCGCGCCGCCCGGCTGGCCGCCGAGCTGGGCCCCGAGGCCGTGGCGCTCAACGCCCGTACCGCGGGCCGGCTGGTCGCCGGGCAACTGCGCGAACTCGCCGGGCCCGCCCCCGGCGAGGACCCCGTCACCCACTACTTCCAGGTGACGGCGGGCAAGACGGCCGCCCTGCTGTCGATGTCCCTGGGCATCGGCGCCCTCCAGGCGGGCGCGCCCGCCGACAGCGTGGAGGCGCTGACCGAGTACGGCGAACACCTCGGCCTCGCCTTCCAGATCGCCGACGACCTGCTGGACCTGCGCTCCCCGGCCGACGTGAGCGGCAAGGAGCGCGGCACCGACCTGCTGGCCGGCGTCCCCACCCTGCCCGTGCTGCTCGCCCTCGACGGCGACGACCCGGCCGACGCCGAACTGCGCGCCCTCCTGCGGGCCGGACCCGTCCCGGCGGCGGGCGCCCAGCGCGCCCTGGAACTCTTCGCCCGTTCGCCCGCGCTCGCCGAGACCGAGACGGTGCTCCGGCGTCGCCTGGACCGGGCCCGGACCGCCCTCGGCGCGCTGCGGCCGCCCGCCGCCCGGCGTGCCCTGCTCGCCCTCTGCGACTACGTCGCCCTCCGAACCAGCTGAACCGACAAGGGAGTCGGCCATGACCATGCACGAGCGGATCGCCGAACTCGGCCGTATCCGGCAGGAGGCCCTCGACGGGCCTCCCGCGGGGACCGCGGCGCAGCACGCCAAGGGGAAGCTGACCGCTCGGGAGCGGATCGAGCTGCTCCTGGACCCGGGGTCCTTCCAGGAGGTCGAGCAGTTGCGCCGGCACCGGGCGACCGGTTTCGGGCTGGAGGCGAAGAAGCCGTACACGGACGGTGTGGTCACCGGCTGGGGCACGGTGGAGGGCCGTACGGTCTTCGTGTACGCGCACGACTTCCGGGTCTTCGGGGGTGCGCTGGGCGAGGCCCACGCCACGAAGATCCACAAGATCATGGACATGGCGATCGCGGCGGGTGCGCCGCTGGTGTCGCTGAACGACGGTGCGGGTGCCCGGATCCAGGAGGGTGTCTCGGCGCTCGCCGGGTACGGCGGGATCTTCCAGCGCAACACCAGGGCCTCCGGGGTGATCCCGCAGATCTCGGTGATGCTGGGCCCGTGCGCGGGTGGTGCGGCCTACAGTCCGGCGCTGACGGACTTCGTGTTCATGGTCCGTGAGACCTCGCAGATGTTCATCACCGGTCCGGACGTGGTCAAGGCGGTCACCGGCGAGGAGATCACGCAGAACGGTCTGGGCGGCGCGGACGTGCATGCCGAGACGAGCGGGGTGTGCCACTTCGCCTACGACGACGAGGAGACGTGCATCGCCGAGGTGCGCTACCTCCTCTCCCTCCTGCCGCAGAACAACCGCGAGGCGCCCCCCGCCGTACCTTCCTCCGACCCCGCCGAACGGCGCTGCGAGCGGCTGCGCGACCTGGTGCCCCTAGACGGCAGCCGCCCCTACGACATGGGCGAGGTCATCGCCGAACTCGTCGACGACGGCGAGCACATGGAGGTCCACGAACGCTGGGCCACCAGCGTCATCACCACGTTCGCCCGGCTCGGCGGCCAGGTCGTCGGCATCGTCGCGAGTCAGCCCCGCTCCCTGGCCGGAGTCCTCGACATCCACTCCGCCGAGAAGGCCGCCCGCTTCGTGCAGCTCTGCGACGCCTTCTCCGTCCCCCTGGTCACCCTCGTCGACGTGCCCGGCTTCCTGCCCGGCGTGGACCAGGAGCACGGCGGCATCATCCGGCACGGCGCCAAGCTCCTGTACGCCTACTGCAACGCCACCGTGCCGCGGATCCAGGTGATCCTGCGCAAGGCGTACGGCGGCGCCTACATCGTCATGGACTCCCGTTCCATCGGCGCCGACCTCTCCCTGGCCTGGCCCGCCAACGAGATCGCCGTCATGGGCGCCGAGGGAGCCGCGGGCGTGGTCTTCCGGCGCCGCATCCAGGCGGCCGACGACCCGGAGGCGATGCGGGAACAGCTGGTCAAGGAGTACAAGACCGAGCTGATGCACCCCTACTACGCCGCCGAACGCGGCCTCGTCGACGACGTCATCGACCCCGCCGACACCCGGCCGGCCCTGATCGCGGCGCTCTCGATGCTCCGCGCCAAGCACGCCGACCTGCCCGCGCGCAAGCACGGCAACCCCCCGATGTGAGGAGACCCGCATGTCCGGCACCCCCGCGGCGCCCGCCCTCCGGGGGCCGCTCGCCCCGGCCCTGTTCCGGGTCATCGGCGGCAGCCCCACCCCCGAGGAGGTGGCCGTCGTCGCCGCGCTCGTCACCGCGCTCATGACGGCCGCCCCCGAGGGCGCAGGTCCCGCCCCGGACCCAGCCCCCGTCCGCTGGCACCGCCCCGGCACACCCCCGCCCGCGTCCTGGCAGGCCCGCGCCTGAGGGCGCGCGGCCGAGGGGCGTACCGGCTGGCAGCTTGCTGCCGTACTCGTTGCCGCCCGGTCGCGTGTCTTGCTAATCAGTCGGAAAGCGGCCAATTCGGGCCGTTCGGTACGGGTACGGCTGCGGCCGGAGTCGGGAGGCAGCGGTGCTTCAGGTGGTGTTCCGGATCCTGGGGCCGCTGGACATCAGTGCCGAGGGGCGGCCCGTCGCCCTCCAGGGCGGCCGTCAGCGCACCCTCATGTCGATGCTGCTGCTGGCCCCCGGCCGGGTGGTCTCGGTCGACGCCCTCGCCGACGCCGTCTGGCACGGCGACCCGCCCGCCACCGCCCGCAACCAGATCGCCATCTGCGTCTCCGGCCTGCGCAAGACCCTCAAGACCGCGTTCGGCGTCGACGGCGTCCTCGTCACCAGCCACCCCGGTTACATGCTCTTCCCCGGCGAACACCGCATCGACGCCGTCGAGTTCGAGGAGCGCGCCGCCGAGGGCCGGGTCGCCGCCCGCCGCGGCGACCTCGAGGAGGCCCGCGCCCACCTGGGCGAGGCCCTCGCCATGTGGCGCGGACCCGCCCTGGAGGGCATCACCGCCGCGCGCGTGGAGGCCGAGGCCCAGCGCCTGACCGAACTCCGCCTCGACGTGTACGAACAGCTCACCGCCATCCGTCTGGAGCTCGGCCTGCACGGCGACCTCGTCGCCGAACTCACCGGATTCGTCCGCGAGAACCCGCTGCGCGAACAGGCCATCGGACAGCTGATGCTCGCCCAGTACCGCTGCGGCCGCCGCGCCGAGGCCCTGGAGACCTACCGGGACGGGCAGCGCCTGCTCGCCCGGGAACTCGGCATCGACCCCGGCCCCGCCCTCCAGGAACTGCACGAGGAGATCCTCGCCGACTCCCCGCGCCTGATGCCGCCCACCGAACACGTCACGCCGGCACCCCCCACCCCCGTACCCGCCCATCTCCCGCCCGCCCCGGCCTCGTTCACCGGCCGACGCGACGAACTCGCCGCCCTGGACCGGCTGCTGGACCACCTCGACGGCACCGCCCTGCCCGTCGGCTGCGTCACCGGCACCGGCGGCGTCGGCAAGACCGCGCTGGCCGTCCACTGGGCCCACCAGGTCGTCGCCCGCTTCCCCGACGGCCGGCTCTTCGCCGACCTGCGCGGCTACGACGAGGAGGAGGCCCCGCGCCGGCCCGGCGCCGTACTGGACCGCTTCCTGCGCGCCCTCGGCGTGCCCGGCCCGCAGATCCCCGCCGACCAGGTCGAGCGCACCGCCCTGTTCCGCAGCGTCCTGGACGGCCGCCGGGTGCTGATCGTCCTCGACAACGCCCGCTCCTTCCAGCAGATACGCCCGCTGCTGCCCGCCACCTCAGGCTGCTGCGTCCTCGTCACCAGCCGGGACAGCATGGGCGGTGACCTCGCCGGGGACTACGCCTACGTCCCGCTCCAGCTGGGCTCCCTCGAACAGGACGAGTCGATCACGCTGCTCTCCCGGGTCGCCGGGGACGAACGGTTCGGCGCCGACCCGGTCGGCGCGGCCCGGCTGAGCGAGCTGTGCGACCGGCTGCCGCTGGCCCTCAGGATCGCGGCCGCCCGGCTCGCCGCCAAACCGCACTGGTCGGTACGGACCCTGGTGTCCCGCCTGGAGGACCAGCACCGCAGGCTCGACGAACTCAGCATCGACTCCCGCGGCGTGCGCGCCGGTCTGCGGCTCAGCTACCGCGGGCTGCCCGCCGAGACCGCACGGATGTTCCGGCTGCTCGGCGTGCTCAGCGTTCCCGAGTTCTCCGCCTGGGCGGGCGCCGCGCTGCTCGACCTCGACCCCGTCGACGCCGAGGACCTCATCGAGCAGCTCGTCGACGCCCAGCTGCTCGAACCGGTCAGCGTAGGCGCCGGGCACGTCCGCTACCGCTTCCAGGACCTGCTGCGCCTGTTCGCCCGCGAGTGCGCGCTCGCCGAGGACACCGAGGAGGAACGGCGCGCCGCGGTGCGCCGGGCCGGCGGAGCCTGGCTCGCCCTCGCCCGCGAGGCCCACCGCAGGATGTACGGCGGTGACTACACCGTCGTGCACGGCCCGGCGCCGCTGCGGGAGCTGCCCGCGCATCTCGTGGACAGTCTGCTGGAGGACCCCATGGGGTGGTTCGAGACCGAGCGGCTGCCGCTCACCGCCCTCGTCGACCAGCTCGCCCGCGAGGACGAGTCCGTCCACGCCTGGGACCTGGCGGTCACCGCGGTCACCCTCTTCCAGAACCGCAACTACCTGGAGGACTGGGGGGACTGCGCCGGGGCCGCGCTGGAGGCGGCCCGCCGCACCGGCGACCGGCTCGGCGAGGCGGCGGTGCTGCAGTCGCTGGGCACCCTGGAGATCATCCGGTGGGAGTTCGACAGCGCCCACGCCCGGCTGGTGCCGGCCCTGCGCCTGTTCCAGGATCTGGACCGCCCCCAGGGCCGCGCCCTGGTGCTGCGCAACCTGGCGCTGTGCGCCCGCAACCAGGGCGACCTGGACCGGGCCGGGCGGCTCGTCCGGGAGGCGCTGGACGTCTTCCGCGAGGTCGGCGACCACTACGCCGAGGCCCACGCGCTGGGCATGCTCGCCCAGATCGAACTGGAGCGGGGGGACGCGCAGGCGAGTCTGCGGCTGTCCTCGCAGGCCGTGGCGAAGAGCCGGGGCCTGGGCACCGTCCGCGGCGAGGCGCAGAGCACGGTACGGCTCGCCGACGCGCTGATCCACCAGGGCGACGGCGAGCGGGCGGAGGCGGCCTGCCGGCGCGCGCTGGAGCTGGTGCTCGACAGCGGCGACCGCCGGGGCGAGGCCCATGTGCTGCGCTCCCTGGGAGAGGCACTGTGGCGCCAGGGGAGGCTGGAGGAGGCCGAGACGGTGCTGCGCGGCGCGCTCCAGACCGCCGAACAGGTCCCGGACCGGTATCTCCAGGCACGGGCGGCGGTCGTGCTCGGCTGCGTGCGCTCGGTCCGTTCCGACCGGGCGGGCGCAGCCGCGAGCCTCACCCAGGCGGACGGCCTCTTCGCCGAGGTCGGCGTCAGGCTGTGGCGGGAGCGGGTGGAACGGCTGCTGCGGATGCTCGGGCAGGACGAACCGGGCCACTGCGCAGAGCTGTTCGCACAGACCCGCCCCTGACGGAGTTCCCCCTCACGTCCCGCGCCGGGTCACGTCCACGGGTCGTCCCGCAGCATCCCGGCGGGCGCGGACGTCCAGGGATCGTCGGCGCCCGCCGCGGCCCGCGCCGACGTCCACGGGTCGTCGGAGGTGACCTGGGCCCCGTCGGGGCGGGCGAACGGACCGAGGGCCTGGTGCGCACCGGCCGTCCCCACCGCCGCGAGGAGCAGCAGGGCCCCGGCCGCCAGCCGGCCCGCCTGGGAGGCCGCCGCCGTCACGGTCGTCCCGGTCGCCTGCTCCGTGGCCGCCCCGGTCGCCCTGGCGGAGAGATGAACACGCTTCATGCCGGCCTCCTGAACTCCTGAACGGTGCAACGCTGTTCCACCGTCTTGCCGGAACGCCGTACTTCCGAACCGGTGCGCTGCCGTATCCGAGTACCGCCGAACCGCTGAACTGTGCGGAACGCTACGGACCCGTCCTGTTCCGGCGCTTTCAAATCTCTTTCGCTGCCCCGAAATCGAACCGATGGCACCGAAAAACCGCAGGTCACTAGCTTTCGCGGCACACGGCCCGGGACCGCAGCGGGCCCGCGCACCCGCGGAGGCCCGCATGGAGTTCAGGATTCTCGGCCCGGTCGCGGCCGAGCGCGACGGGCACCCCGTGGCCCTGGACGGCGCGAAGCAGCGCGCCACGCTCGCGGCCCTGCTGCTCGCCCACGGCCAGGTGGTCTCGGACGCACGGCTGACCACCCTGCTGTGGGGCTGGGACCCGCCCGCCGGCGGCACCCGCCGGCTGTACACCTACGTGTCACGGCTGCGTACCCGGCTCGGACCCGGACACGGACTGACCCGGCACGGCACCGGCTACCGGATGGACCTCGGCGCCGCCGTCCTCGACTGGGACGTCTTCCGCGGCCTCGTGGACGCGGGCCGCGCCGATCTGCGCGCGGCACGCCACGCGGACGCCGAGCGCAGGCTCGCCGAAGCCCTCGCGCTCTGGCACGGCCCGGCCCTCGACGACGTCACCGAGCAGCTCGCCGCGGACGCGGGGCCGCACCTGGAGGAGTCGCGGCTCGCCGCGCTCGAACTCCACACCGAGGCGGCACTCGCCCTCGGCCGCCACACCGACCTGGTCCCCGCCCTCACCGGGCACGTCGACCGCCACCCGCTGCGCGAACGGCTGCGCGGCCAGCTGATGACCGCCCTGTACCGCTGCGGACGCCAGGCCGACGCGCTCGCCGTGTACGGCGACGGCCGCCGCATCCTCGCCGACGACCTGGGCATCGACCCCACCCCCGAACTGCGCACCCTCCACCACCACATCCTCACCGGCACCCTCCCGGCCCCCCGGCCTCCGGCTCCCGTCACCCTGGCGTCCGCGACGGCCCCGGCGTGCGCGACGACCGGTGCTGAGGCCGAGGCCGCCGGCCCGGTCATACCGGGTCGCGTGGCGCGAACCGTCGCCTGCGAGGGGCCCGCGCACGACCAAGTGCCGCCCGCTCCAAGGGACTTCACGGGACGTTCGACGGCGCTCGGTGAGGTGCTGGCCGCACTGCGGGCCCGGCACGACGTCGTCGTCACCGGCGCCCCCGGCACCGGCACGTCCGCGCTCGCCCTGCGCGTCGCCGAGGCGTGCCGGGAGGACTTCCCCGAGGGCCGGCTCTACGCCGATCTGCGCACCCCCGACGGCGGCCGCCGCATCACCGAGGAGGTGCTCGGCCGGTTCCTGCGCGCCCTCGGCACCGACGAGGACCGTCTGCCCGCCGGAGTCGACGAGCGGGCCCGGCTGTTCCGCACGCTCGCCGCCGGCCGCCGGGTCCTCGTCGTCCTCGACCACGCCGCCGACGACGCCCAGATACGCCCCCTGCTGCCCGGCGGCGCCGCCCGCACCGTCGTCACCGGCGCACACCCCGCCCTCGCCTCGCTCGACGCGGTCCGGCTGGTGCGCCTGGGCCCGATGACCCCGGCCGAGGCGGCCACGCTGCTCGCGTCGGTGGCGGGCGCCGAACGGCTCGCCGCCGAACCCCGGGCGGCCCTGCGCGTCGCCGAGTTCTGCGACCGGCTGCCGCTCGCGCTGCGCGTCGCCGGAGCCCGGCTCGCCGCCCGTCCGCACTGGCCCGTCGCCCGGCTCGCCGACCGGCTCGCCTCCGAGGAGCGCCGCCTCGAGGAACTGCGCATCGGCCGCCTGGACGTCTCCACCGGGCTCCATCGCGCCCTGCACGCCCTGCCCCCGCCCGCCGCGACGGCGCTCGGCGCGCTCGCGGCGGCCGGCCTGCCCCATCCGACCGCCCTGGACGCGGCCGCCCTGCTCGACCGCCGCCCGGACGACGCCGAGGACCTCCTGGACCAGCTCGCCGACGCGCGGCTCCTGGAGGCGTGGCGCCCGCCCGAGGACCCGTTCGGCACGTCCGGCGCCCCCGCTGCCGGAGCGCCCCGCTACCGGCTCATGCCGCTCGTACGGCTGTACGCGAAGCAGTGGCACGACCGCCACCCAGGCACCGCGGCGCCGCTGCTCGACTCCGCCCGCTGACGGCACCCCACCCGGCCCGGTGGCCGCCCGGCCCGTCCCCCCGGCCGGCCACCGGGCCTTCCGCACGCCCTGACCTCCGCACGTCCCGCCCTGCGCACGTCACGCGCCGCCCACCCACGGACCACGCCGCCCACCGGCGGGCGCGCCGCCCGCGTCGGCCACCCGCGGAGCACGCCGCCCCCGCACCCGCCCGCAGCCGCGCGCCCCTCAGCCGCAGCCGCCCGCGTGCCCCTCGTCCAGCCCGAACGTGGCGATGTAGTCGGTGTCCTCGGCCGCGCCCAGGGCCAGTTCGTTGAGCGTGTCCACGTAGGCGGCCAGGAGCCCCGCCCACGGCGTCCCCGCGTCCCGCAGCAGCAGTTCCTGGTCCACCGCGGCGGCATTCTCGATCTCGGTCAGAATGGCCAGGGGGTGCTGGACCCGGGACGGGGGAATCTTCTCGTCGAACATGTGCTCCTCCTGTTCGCTCCGGGTCCTCTTCAGGCCCCGCACCGACAGGTTCGGCCGCACTTCTGTACGCATTCTTCGGCCCGTCCGTACGCACCGATACAGATCGCCGCAAGACGCGGTACCGCCCGAATACAGGGCCGTGCCGACGATGTCCCCATGGACAGCCGTATCGAAGAAGTCGTGATCGTCGGGGGCACCCTCGCCGGCTGGGCCGCCGCCGCCCGGCTGGCCGCCGCGTTCGGGCGGACGGCCGGACTCACGGTGCTGGAGAGTCCATCCCGCCCGGCCGCCGTGGAGAACGGCCAGGTGGTCGCCCTGGCGCCGCGGACGCAGCGGGACCTCTTCGACCGGCTCGGCATCCGGGAGGAGACCTGGATGCGGGCCTGCTCGGCGTCCTTCAGCCTCGGGACGCGACACGTCAACTGGCGCACCCCGGGCCCCGCGCGGACGGCTCCCCGGACCACCGCGGGGCACGGCCCCGACCACTTTCTCCGCCCTTTCGCGGCCCTTCCGGAATGCGAGGAGTTCCCGCTCTCCGAATTCTGGCGGCTGCGCCGCTGCCGGGGAGAAACCGTCGAGCCCTACGACTACGCGTGTTTTCGTGAACCGCCCCTCTTGGACGCCCGTAAATCACCGCGCTGGCTGGACGGAAGGGCCGCCGTCCCCTACGGCTGGCACGCCGATGCCGGAATGCTCACCCAATTCCTGCGCAGAACGGCCGTCCAGCGCTTCGGGGTGCGGGCGGTGAGGGGCGAACCGCGTTCCTGCGACCGGGACGGCGACGGCATGATCACCGCACTGCGCACCGCCGACGGCACCCGGCTCGCCGGGGACCTCTTCCTGGACTGCACGGGCCCCGACAGCCTGCTCCTGGCGGGGCTGCTGGGCGAGCCGTTCACCGGTCCGGGAGGCCGCCTGCTCACCGACCGGACGGTCACCGTCACCGTGCCGTACGACGCCGCCGTGGACGGCGTGGAGCCGTACGGCACCGCCACCGCCCTGCCGTACGGCTGGTGCTGGCGGCGGCCGCTGCCCGACCGCTACGGTGCCGGGCTCGTCTGCGCGAGCACCTGGACGGGCGAGGAGGAGGCGGCGCGCACCCTGCTCGCGCTGTGCGGACGGCGCCCCGGCGAGGCCGAGGTGAGGATCCTCGCCCACCGGACCGGGGCCGCCCGCCGCCCCTGGGTGAGGAACTGCGTGGCGCTAGGCGCGGCGGCCCGGTCAGCGGACCCGCTCGCCGACGAGGAGTTCACCGATGTCCTGCGCCAACTCGCCCGTCTGATCCGGGACTTCCCCTCCCGGCGGGACCGCGGGGCCCCGGCGGCGCGCTTCAACCGGGACGCGGCCGCGGACACCGCGGCGGCCTGCGACCGGGCGCAGCTCCTGTACCGCGCCGCCCCGCGCGCCGACACGCCCTTCTGGCGGGCGCAGCGCACCCTGCCGCTGTCCGACGCCCTGGCGGACTGCCTGGAGGGCCACCGCGCGGGCCTGGCACCCGTCCCGGGCGAGGTGCCGCTGCGGGCCCTGCTGACCGCGCTCGACCCGCTCGGCGGCCGCCCGCCGGCCGCCCTGCCGCACCGCCCGGACGCCCGCCGCACCGCCGACGCCCACTTCGCGCGGATCAAGCGCCAGCAGGCGATCCTGCTGGAGACCCTCCCGACCGCGCACGCCTACCTGCACCGGCTGCACACCCGCCCGGCACTCGCGCCGGCGGCGGCCCTGAGCGGGGCGTGAGCGGGACACGAGGAAAATCAAGGGTGCCCCCGAGGCGTTCTCGGTACGTTGGGCCGGGGCGCGTTCGCACGCATGTGTGAGCCCGGACAGGCCACGAGGCGCGCCCGCTCCGTCTCCGCCCACCGCACATCGAGGGCCCACCGTGTTCCTGACCGTCACCACCACCGGGACCCCCGGCAGCCCGGCCACCGACCTCGGCTTCCTGCTGCACAAGCACCCGGACCGATCGCAGGCGTTCTCGACGTCCCTGGGCACCGCGCACGTCCTCTACCCCGAGGCGGACGTCCGGCGCTGCACCGCGGCGCTGCTGCTGGAGGTCGACGCGGTGGCACTGGTCCGGCGCGGCAAGGGCAAGGGCCGCGGCGGCGCCCCCGACGCGGCGCTCGCGCAGTACGTCAACGACCGCCCCTACGCGGCCTCTTCACTGCTCGCGGTGGCCCTGAGCCGCGTCTTCTCCAGCGCGATGCGCGGCACGTGCCACGCCCGCCCCGAACTGCCTGCGCAGCCAAGGCCGTTGCGCATCGAGATCCCCGCGCTGCCCGCCCGGGGCGGCCCCGGTCTCGTACGGCGGCTGTTCGAGCCGCTCGGCTGGACGGTCACCGCCGAACCCGTTCCCCTGGACGCCGAGTTCCCGGCGTGGGGCGACTCGCGCTACGTGCGCCTGGCCCTGGACGCCGAGACGCTGACCCTCGCGCAGGCCCTGCGCCACCTCTACGTCCTGCTCCCCGTCCTCGACGACGCCAAGCACTACTGGGTCGCTCCCGACGAGGTGGACAAGCTGCTGCGGGCCGGCGCGGGCTGGCTGCCCGGCCATCCGGAGCAGCAGCTCATCACCAGCCGCTACCTGTCCCGCCGCTGGTCCCTCACCCGGCAGGCGCGGGAACGCCTGGAACTGCTGCGGCTGGCCGAGACCGACGACAGCGAGGTCGAGGAGCTCGACAACGCGGTGGCGGCGGAGACCGAGACGGAGGAGAGGCCGGCACCGCTCGCCGTGCAGCGCCGGGACGCCCTCGTCGCGGCGCTGGAGGAGGCCGCCGCCGCGCGGGTCCTCGACCTCGGCTGCGGCCAGGGACAGCTGGTGCGGGCGCTGCTGATCGACCCGCGGTTCACCGAGATCGTCGGCGTCGACGTGTCGGCGCGGGCGCTCACCATCGCCTCCCGGCGGCTGAGGCTGGACCGGATGGGGGAGCGGCAGGCCGCCCGCGTCAGGCTCCTGCAGGGCTCGCTCGTGTACACCGACGCCCGGCTCAAGGGCTACGACGCCGCCGTGCTCAGCGAGGTGATCGAGCACCTCGACCTGCCGCGGCTGCCCGCCCTGGAGTACGCCGTGTTCGGCGCGGCCCGCCCGCGGACGGTCCTCGTGACCACCCCCAACGTCGAGTACAACGTCCGCTGGGAAAGCCTGCCCGCCGGGCACGTCCGGCACGGCGACCACCGCTTCGAGTGGACCCGTGAGGAGTTCCGCGCCTGGGCGGCGGCGGTCGCCGAACGGCACGGCTACACCGTGGAGTTCCGGCCCGTCGGCCCCGACGACCCCGAGGTGGGCCCGCCGACCCAGATGGCCGTGTTCCGGCTGCGGAAGAGCGAGGACGAGACGCGTACGAGCGACGACGAGACGCGTACGAGCGACGACGAGAAGGAGGCGGAGGCAGCATGAGCGAGAACACGAACCGGGCAGGACGCGTCCTGCCCGTCACCGACCTCTCCCTCGTCGTCCTCGTCGGCGCCTCCGGCTCGGGCAAGTCCACCTTCGCCCGGCGGCACTTCAAGCCCACCGAGGTGATCTCCTCGGACTTCTGCCGCGGCCTGGTCTGCGACGACGAGAACGACCAGAGCGCCAGCCGGGACGCCTTCGACGTCCTGCACTACATCGCCGGCAAGCGCCTCGCCGCCGGCCGCCGCACCGTCGTCGACGCCACCAGCGTGCAGCAGGACTCCCGCCGCCTGCTGGTCGACCTGGCGAAGCGGCACGACGTCCTGCCCATCGCCATCGTGCTCGACGTGCCCGAGGAGGTGTGCGCCGAGCGCAACGCGGCCCGCACCGACCGGGCGGACATGCCGCGCCGGGTGATCCGGCGGCACACCCGCGAACTCCGCCGCTCCCTGCGCGGCCTGGAGCGTGAGGGCTTCCGCAAGGTGCACGTCCTGCGCGGGGTGGAGGAGGTGGAGAAGGCCTCGGTCGTCACCGAGAGGCGCTTCAACGACCTCACCCACCTCACCGGACCGTTCGACATCGTCGGCGACGTCCACGGCTGCTCCGCCGAACTCGAGGCCCTGCTCGGCAAGCTGGGCTACGTCGACGGCGTCCACCCCGGGGGCCGTACCGCCGTCTTCGTCGGCGACCTCGTCGACCGAGGACCGGACAGCCCCGGTGTGCTGCGCCGGGTGATGTCGATGACGGCGTCGGGCAACGCGCTGTGCGTGCCCGGCAACCACGAGAACAAGTACGGGCGTTACCTCAGGGGCCGCAAGGTCCGGCACACCCACGGGCTCGCCGAGACCATCGAGCAGATGGAGGGCGAGAGCGAGGAGTTCAAGCGCCAGGTCCGGGAGTTCCTCGACGGTCTCGTCAGCCACTACGTCCTGGACGGCGGCCGACTCGTCGTGTGCCACGCCGGACTTCCCGAGAGGTACCACGGACGCACCTCCGGCCGGGTGCGCGCGCACGCGCTGTACGGCGACACCACGGGCGAGACCGACGAGTTCGGCCTGCCGGTGCGCTACCCGTGGGCCGAGGACTACCGCGGCCGGGCGGCCGTGGTCTACGGCCACACCCCGGTGCCGGAGGCCGGCTGGCTGAACAACACCCTCTGCCTGGACACCGGCGCGGTCTTCGGTGGCCGGCTCACGGCGCTGCGCTGGCCGGAGCGGGAGCTGGTCGACGTACCGGCCGAGCGGGTCTGGTACGAGCCGGCCAGGCCGCTGCGCACCGAGGCGCCCCGCGGGCACGAGGGGCGGCCGCTGGACCTCGCGGACGTGCACGGCCGGCGGGTGGTGGAGACCCGCCACGCGGGCCGGATCTCCGTGCGCGAGGAGAACGCGGCGGCGGCCCTGGAGGTCATGAGCCGCTTCGCGGTCGACCCGCGCCTGCTGCCGTACCTCCCGCCGACCATGGCGCCGACGCCGACCTCGCACGTCGAGGGCTACCTGGAGCACCCGCTGGAGGCCTTCGCGCAGTACCGGGAGGACGGCGTCGAGCGGGTCGTGTGCGAGGAGAAGCACATGGGCTCGCGGGCTGTCGCCCTGGTGTGCCGGGACGAGGAGACGGCTCGCCGCCGGTTCGGCGCGGACGGTGTCACGGGCTCCCTCTACACCCGTACCGGCAGGCCGTTCTTCGACGACCGGGCCGTCGCCGAGGAGATCCTCGCCCGGCTGCGCACGGCGGTCACCGAGGCGGGCCTGTGGGAGGAACTCGCCCCCTCCGACGTCGCCCCCGGGGCGGGCGACTGGCTGCTGCTGGACGCCGAGTTGATGCCGTGGTCGCTGAAGGCCGCCGGGCTGCTGCGCACCCAGTACGCGGCGGTGGGCGCGGCCTCCGGCGCGGTGTTCCCGGACGCGCTGGCCGCGCTGCGGGGCGCCGCGGAGCGCGGCGTCGACGTCACGGACCTGCTCGCCCGCCAGAGCGAACGGGCCCTGGACGCGGCCGCGTTCACGGCCGCCTACCGCCGGTACTGCTGGACCACCGACGGCCTGGACGGCGTCCGCCTGGCGCCCTTCCAGATCCTCGCCGCCCAGGGCCGCAGCCTCGCCGCCCTGCCGCACGTCGAACAGCTCGCGCTGATCGACCGGCTCGTGGAGCACGACGGCACCGGCCTGCTGCGCACGACCCGCCGCCTTCACGTCGACGTGGCGGACCCGGAGTCGGTCCGCGCGGGCGTCGACTGGTGGCTGGAGATGACCGGCCGCGGCGGCGAGGGCATGGTCGTCAAGCCGGCCGCCGCGCTGGTGCGCGGCCCGGAGGGCCGCCTGGTCCAGCCCGGCGTCAAGTGCCGCGGACGGGAGTACCTGCGGATCATCTACGGTCCCGAGTACACCCGCCCGGACAACCTCGCCCGGCTGCGCCGGAGGTTCCTGAACCACAAACGCTCGCTGGCGATCCGCGAGTACGCCCTCGGCCTGGAGGCGCTGGACCGGCTGGCCGACGGCGAGCCGCTGTGGCGGGTGCACGAGGCCGTCTTCGGGGTGCTGGCCCTGGAGTCGGAGCCGGTGGACCCCAGGCTGTGACGGCCGGTGCACCGGAGGCTGTGACGGCCGGGCCGTCAGCCCACCAGCCGCAGCCGCCGGCCGCACACGCCCACCCGTACCGACTGGCCCCAGGTCAGTTCCAGGGAGTCGGCCTCCATCCCGTCGCCGAAGACGACGAGGCGCTCCGACTCGACGGTGAGGCTCAGCCGCCGCGGGCCCGGAAGGTCCCCCGCCACCAGCGAGGTGCCGGTGGCGGGGGAGGGCCAGGCCTCGCGGACGAACCACAGCAGCCGCTCCTCGGTGGGCGCGGGGAGGGTCAGCCGGCCGCCCCGCTCCTGCCACACCGACCGCAGCCAGCCGGTCGCCCCGGTGCCCGTGCCCACCAGCACCCCCGAGGAGGCCTGGGCCTCGGCGACACCCCCGTCGCCGTCGAGGCCCAGGCGGTAGCGGGCGGTCTGGTGGCCGGCCGCGCCCAGATAGATCTCGTTCAGGGCCACCAGCCGCTGGGTGTCGTCGGCGACGGCCTCGACCATGGTGAGCTCCTCGACGTCCGCGCCCCCGGCGAGCGCGGCGGGCAGCAGGGCCGCCACGTCCCCGGGCCGGTGCCGTACCAGCACGCCGGGATTGCGGCCGGGGTCCGTGTCCACGCCGAGGACCGGCTGCCCCGCCAGGTACTTGGCGGCGTTCGCCACCAGCCCGTCCTGCCCGACCACGACGACCACGTCCTGAGGGGCGAACAGGAAGCGGTCCAGGTCGGCCCGCTCCACCCGGGTCTGCCGCCAGGTGAGCGGGATGCCGGCGGCCACCTCCGCCAGGGCCCTGTGCGTGCGGCGGTGCCGTGCGGCCACCTCCTCGACGGACCGCCCGCGGGAGGAGAGAAAGAAGGCGGCCTGGCCGTGCGTGCCGTGGTGGGCCACCAACTCCTCGTACTCCGTGGTGCGGTGGACGATCACCGCCCGCGGGGCCAGGCTCACGCCCGCTCCCCGGCGCCGAGCCGGGCGAGCAGCCCGGTCAGCACGTCCGGCGACACGGTGACGCTGTCGATGCGCGGCAGGTTCTCGGCCAGCCGGGTGCCGGTGAGCGCCTGCAGGGTCGTCACTCCGTCCACCCCGGCCTCCCCGTGCACCCGCAGCCAGGCGGCCCGTGCCTCGGCGCGGGCCTCGCCGACCGCGCGCGCCCCCTCGGCCTCGGCGCGGGCCATGCGGACCGCCCGCGCGGCCTCCGCCTCGGCCAGCCGCTCGGTGCGCGCGGCCTCCGCCTCGGCCAGCTGTCCGGTGCGGACCGCCTCGGCCTCGGCCAGCCGTACCGTCCGGGCCGCCTCCGCGTCGGCCCGGACCGCGTCCGCCGCCGCCTGCTCCTCGGCCTCGCGACGGGCGTTCGTGCCCCGCTGCTCGACCAGCCGCTCCTCGCGGCGGGCCAGTTCGATCCTGCTCGCCAGTTCGTTCTCGGCGATCGCCCGCTCCCGCTCCACGGCCACCGCCCGCCGTTCGTACGTCGCCCGGTCGGCCTCCTGCTGGATCTGCTCGCGGGCGGGGGTGCGCAGGGCGCGCTCGACCTCGGGTTCCGGGCGCAGCGACACGACCCGGACGGCGACCACCTCGATGCCGGTGGCGGGCAGCCGGGGCTCCGCGGCCAGCCCCGCCGCGACCCGCTCGCGCACCGCGGTCACCCCGTCGGTCAGCGCGGCCGACAGCGGCGTACGGGCCAGGACGGCCAGCGCGTGCTCCTGGGCGGTCCCGGTGAGCAGCGTGCCCAGCTGCTCCAGGGGCGCGCCCCGCCAGATCCCGGTGTCGGGGTCGACGGAGAAGTCGAGGCGTGCGGCGGCGACGGCCGGGTCGCCGACGCGGTAGGTGACCGTCGCCTGCACCGTCACGTCCTGGAAGTCGGCGGTGCGGGCGTGGAAGGTCATCGCCAGCTCGCGGTCGTCCACCGGCACCTCGGAGAGGGCCGCGGCCAGCGGGCGGAACCAGAAGCTGAGCCCGGGGCCGTCGTGGACCAGCCGGCCCGCCCGGTGGTGACGGATGTGCGCCGTGGGCGCGCTGCGCAGGTGGCGCAGGCCCAGGCGCCGGGTGATGTCGGCCATGTGGCCCCCTCCTCGATTCTCGTCGCCATGACGATAATCGGCGGCCGCACTTGTCGTCAAGGGGACGAAAACTGACCGGGGCGGATACGGGCGAGCAGGGGGTGAACCGGGCCCCCGATGGTCAGGATGGAGGCATGGCACTCCATGTCGACTCCGAGGCCGGGCGGCTGCGCCGCGTCATCCTGCACCGGCCGGATCTCGAGCTCAAAAGGCTCACCCCCAGCAACAAGGACGCCCTTCTCTTCGACGACGTGCTCTGGGTGCGCCGCGCGCGCACCGAGCACGACGGGTTCGCCGACGTGCTGCGCGACCGAGGGGTCGCCGTGCACCTCTTCGGCGACCTGCTGACCGAGGCGCTGGCGATCCCGGCCGCCCGGTCCCTGGTCCTGGACCGTGTCTTCGACGAGAAGGAGTACGGCCCGCTCGCCACCGACCACCTCCGGGCCGCCTTCGAGACGCTGCCCGCGCCGGAACTGGCCGAGGCCCTCGTCGGCGGCATGACCAAGCGGGAATTCCTGTACGCCCACATGGAGCCGACGTCCGTGCGCTTCCACGCCATGGACCTCGACGACTTCCTGCTGGGCCCGCTGCCCAACCACCTCTTCACCCGCGACACCTCCGCCTGGATCTACGACGGGGTCTCCATCAACGCGATGCGCTGGCCCGCCCGGCAGCGCGAGACCGTGCACTTCGAGGCGATCTACCGGCACCACCCCCTCTTCCGTGACGAAACGTTCCACGTCTGGTCCGAGGGGCAGGCCGACTACCCCTCCACCATCGAGGGCGGGGACGTGCTCGTGATCGGCAACGGCGCGGTGCTCATCGGGATGAGCGAGCGGACCACGCCGCAGGCCGTCGAGATGCTCGCGCACAAGCTGTTCGCGGCCGGCTCCGCCCGCACGATCGTCGCGCTCGACATGCCCAAGCGGCGGGCCTTCATGCACCTCGACACCGTCATGACCATGGTCGACGGCGACACCTTCACCAAGTACGCCGGCCTCGGCATGCTGCGCTCGTACACCATCGAGCCGGGCTCCGAGGAGAAGGAGCTGAAGGTGACCGACCATCCGCCGGAGCACATGCACCGGGCGATCGCGGCCGCGCTCGGCCTGAGCGAGATCCGGGTCCTCACCGCGACCCAGGACGTGCACGCGGCCGAGCGCGAGCAGTGGGACGACGGCTGCAACGTCCTCGCCGTGGAGCCCGGCGTCGTCGTCGCCTACGAGCGCAACTCCACCACCAACACGCATCTGCGCAAGCAGGGCATCGAGGTGATAGAGATCCCGGGCAGCGAGCTGGGCCGGGGGAGGGGCGGCCCGCGCTGCATGAGCTGTCCGGTGCAGCGCGACGCCGTGGGAGCCTGAGGGGCCGACGGGGGCGAGGCGGCCGGCGGCACGAGATGCCCGGCGGAGTCGAGGCGGCCGACGGGAGGCGGGGCGGGAGACGGGAGACCGGGCGGGCGGTGGGGGTGGGTGTATATAAATTCTGTGCGTCGTATAGAATTCCATCATCCCTGTTCCTGAACCGTTGGAGCGCCCCTCATGGCGACTGTCCCGACCGCCCTCGCCGGCCGCCACTTCCTCAAGGAGCTCGATTTCACCGCGGACGAGTTCCGCGGTCTCGTCGAGCTGGCCGCGGAACTGAAGGCCGCCAAGAAGGCCGGGGCCGAGACCGCGTACCTGCGCGGCAGGAACATCGCGCTGATCTTCGCGAAGACCTCGACGCGCACCCGCTGCGCGTTCGAGGTCGCCGCCGCCGACCAGGGCGCCTCGACGACGTACCTCGACCCGTCGGGATCGCAGCTCGGGCACAAGGAGTCGGTGAAGGACACCGCCCGGGTACTCGGCCGGATGTTCGACGCGATCGAGTACCGGGGCGACAGCCAGGCCGCCGTCGAGGAGCTCGCCGCGCACGCCGGAGTGCCCGTCTACAACGGGCTGACCGACGACTGGCACCCCACCCAGATGCTCGCCGACGTGCTCACCATGACCGAGCACAGCGCCAAGCCGCTGCGGGAGATCACCCTCGCCTACCTCGGCGACGCCCGCTTCAACATGGGCAACTCCTACCTGGTCACCGGCGCCCTGCTCGGCATGGACGTGCGCATCGCGGCCCCGAAGTCGTACTGGCCCGCCGCGGAGGTCGTCGACCGCGCCCGTGAGCTGGCCGTCTCCAGTGGCGCCCGCGTCACGCTCACCGAGGACGTCGCCGAGGGCGTGGCGGGCGCGGACTTCGTCGCCACCGACGTCTGGGTCTCCATGGGCGAGCCGCAGGAGGTCTGGGACGAACGCATCGGGGCCCTCGCGCCGTACGCCGTGACCATGGACGTGCTGCGCGCCACCGGCAACCCGGACGTGAAGTTCCTGCACTGCCTGCCCGCCTTCCACGACCTCGGCACCAAGGTCGGCCGGGACATCCACGAGCGCCACGGCCTGGACTCCCTGGAGGTCACCGACGAGGTCTTCGAGTCGGCCCACTCGGTCGTCTTCGACGAGGCGGAGAACCGGCTGCACACCATCAAGGCCGTCCTCGTCGCCACCCTGGCCTGACCTGCCGGGATCAGCCCGTATCCTGACCGGCGACCCCGGAGCCACCCCTTCCGCGGTCGCCGTGCGGCGCCAACCCCGTCGCACCCGCACCACCAGAAACGAGCACCACCCTCCATGCCCGCTCCCCGTATCAAGTCCCCCGCGCTCCTGGTGGCCGAATCCGGCGCCGACCGGGAAGGCCACGGCCTCCAGCGCACGATGGGCCTGTTCCAGCTGATCTGCTTCGGCGTCGGCGCGATCGTCGGCACCGGCATCTTCGTCGGCCTGTCCGACTCGGTCGCCCAGGCCGGCCCGGCGGTCGTCGTCTCCTTCGTCCTCGCCGCGATCACCTGCGTGTTCACCGCCTTCTCCTTCGCCGAGCTGGGCGGCGCGATCCCGGTCTCCGGATCGTCGTACTCCTTCGCCTACGCCGGACTCGGCGAGGGCACCGCCTTCCTGGTCGGCTGGTGCCTGCTGCTGGAGTACGGCGTCTCCATCTCGGCGGTCGCCGTCGGCTGGAGCCAGTACGTCAACGAACTGCTGCACGGTCTCACCGGCATGCAGCTGCCCGCCGCGCTCTCCGCCGGTCCCGGCGACGGCGGGGTAGTGAACCTCCCGGCGGTGATCGTGATCGCGATGGCCTCCGTGCTGCTCGTGCGCGGGGTGCGCGAGAGCGCCCGCGCCACGGCTGCGATGGCGGTCCTGAAGCTCGTGATCCTCGCCGCGTTCTGCGCCGTCGGCTACAGCGCCTTCAAGGACGGCAACCTCACCCCGTTCTCCCCGGCCGGCCTCGGCGGCATCGGCGCGGGCACCACGGCGGCCTTCTTCTCGTACATCGGCTTCGACGCGATCACCACGGCCGGCGAGGAGGCGAAGAACCCGCGCCGGGACGTCCCCGTGGCGATCATGGTCTGCATGGGCATCGTCACCCTGCTGTACTGCGCCGTCGCGCTCGCCGCGATCGGCGCCGTCGGCGGCGACCAGGTCGGCGGCCGGCCCGCCGCGCTGTCCTACGTCGTCGACGTGGTCACCGGCTCCGGCGTCGGCGGCGGTGTGATCGCCTTCGGTGCGGTCGTCGCCATCGCCTCCGTGGTGCTGGCCGTGATGTACGGCCAGACCCGCATCCTGATGTCGATGTCCCGGGACGGGCTCGTCCCGCGCGTCTTCGAGAAGGTCTCGCCGCGCACCGCCACGCCCGTCGCCGGCACCCTGATCGTCGCGCTCGTCTTCGCGCTCCCGGCGGCCTTCGCCTCCCTGGACGCGGTGGTCAACCTGTGCACCATCGGCACGCTCGCCGTCATGGCCGTCGTCAACATCGCGGTGATCGCGCTGCGCCGCCGCGAGCCCGGCCTGACCCGCAGCTTCCGGGTGCCGCTCTACCCCGTGGTGCCGCTGCTCGGCGTCGCCTTCTGCCTGTACCTGATGTACGAGACCGGCTGGACGACCTGGCTCCAGTTCGCCGCGTTCCTCGCGGCAGGCCTGCTGGTGTACGTCGGCTACGGCCGCCGGCACTCCCGCCTGGCCGCCCCGGCCCGGGACGACGCGACGGACGGGGCGGAGGTCACGCCGGACGCAGCCGGGACGGCGGCGCGGGCAGTCTGAACCACACCGCCTTGCCCGACGAGGTCGGGCGGTGTCCGCAGGCGGAGCTCAGGGCGCGGATCAGCAGCAGACCGCGCCCGTGCTCCTGCCAGGGGTCCGGCGCCGTCAGACCGGGACGGGCGAGGCCGCCGGGCGGCGCCGGGTCCGGGTCGTGCACCTCGACGTGGCAGCCGTTCGGCAGCAGCTCCACCACCAGCTCGATCGGGCCCCTGCCCGCGGTGTGCTCCACCGCGTTCGCCACCAGTTCCGCCGTCAGCAGCTCCGCGGTGTCGTGGTCCGCCGGGTGTTCCAGCTCGGCCAGCGCCGTACGGACCAGGGCGCGGGCCACGGGCACGGCGGCGACCGTGTGCGGCAGCGCGACGCGCCAGGAGGCGGAGGCGGAGGAGGGTTCGTGCAAGGTGAGTCCGTTCGTGGCGCAGGGCGTCCCAGTGATCACCATCAGGCTGTCCTGCTTTCAACCTCAGGAATGGTACGGCGCCCGGTGCCGAAGCCTCCGGGCGGGCCCCGTCCGGGGGCCGCGACCCCGGCACCGGACGGCTTACCCGGGTGAAGGGGCCCCCTCCCGCGACGGCTCCGGTCGTTACCGCGCTGTCGACGTCCCGTGACGAAGCGGCGGTCCCGGCCGCATCGCGACGGGCCGTATCGCGCACTCGTGACGACAGTCACGGATGAGTGATAACTTCGGAGGGAGAGCGCAGCGAGCCCGCCCCCGAGGAGGCCGCACGACATGAGTCCCTTCACCGGCTCCGCCGGCCGCACCTCCCCGTGGCGCCATCTGCGCGTCGACATCACCGACGGCGTCGCCACGGTCACCCTCGCCCGCCCCGAGAAGCTCAACGCGCTCACCTTCGGCGCCTACGCCGACCTGCGCGACCTGCTCGCCGAGCTGTCCCGCGAGCGGGCCGTCCGCGCCCTGGTGCTGGCCGGCGAGGGGCGCGGCTTCTGCTCCGGCGGCGACGTGGACGAGATCATCGGCGCCACCCTGTCCCTGGACACGGCCGGCCTCCTCGACTTCAACCGGATGACCGGGCAGGTCGTGCGCGCCCTGCGGGAGTGCCCCTTCCCGGTCGTCGCGGCGCTCCACGGGGTCGCCGCCGGAGCGGGAGCCGTGCTGGCGCTGGCCGCCGACTTCCGCGTCGCGGACCCCTCGGCCCGCTTCTCCTTCCTCTTCACCCGCGTCGGCCTGTCCGGCGGCGACATGGGCGCGGCCTATCTGCTGCCCCGGGTCGTGGGACTCGGTCACGCCACCCGGCTGCTCATGCTGGGCGAGCCGGTGCGGGCCCCGGAGGCCGAGCGGATCGGCCTGATCAGCGAGCTGACCGAGGAGGGCCGCGCCGACGAGGCCGCACAGGCGCTGGCCCGCCGCCTGGCCGACGGCCCCGCCCTCGCCCTCGCCCAGACCAAGGCCCTCCTCACTGCCGAACTGGACATGCCGCTGGCTGCCGCGGTCGAGATGGACGCCGCCACCCAGGCGCTGCTGATGAACGGCGAGGACTATGCCGAGTTCCACGCCGCCTTCACCGAGAAGCGGCCGCCCAAGTGGCGGGGGAGGTGACCCGGCGGTGAGGGTCGCGGTCATCGGCGGCGGTCCAGGAGGTCTGTACGCGGCGGCGCTGCTCAAGCGCCTCGACCCGGCCCGCGAGGTCACCGTCTGGGAGCGCAACGCCCCCGACGACACCTTCGGCTTCGGGGTGGTGCTCTCCGACGAGACGCTCGGCGGCATCGAGCACGCCGACCCGGTCGTGTACCAGGCGCTGAGCGAGGAGTTCGTCCGCTGGGACGACATCGACGTGGTGCACCGGGGGACCCGGCACACCTCCGGCGGGCACGGCTTCGCCGCGCTCGGCAGGCGGCGGCTGCTGGCGATCCTGCACGAGCGCTGCCGCTCCCTCGGTGTCGAACTGCGCTTCTCCACCGAGGCGCCGCACCCGGCCCGGCTCGCGAAGGCGTACGACCTGGTGGTCGCCGCCGACGGCGTGCACAGCGCCACCCGAGAGGCCCTCGCCCACGCGTTCCGCCCCCGGGTGACCGCCCACCGCTGCCGGTACATCTGGCTGGCCGCCGACTTCGCCTTCGACGCCTTCCGCTTCGAGATCGCCGAGACCGAGCACGGCGTGATGCAGCTCCACGGCTACCCGTATTCCGCCGACTTCTCCACGGTCATCGTCGAGATGCGCGAGGAGGCCTGGCGAGCGGCCGGGTTCGAGGACACCGACGAGCGGGAGTCGATCGAGCGCTGCGCCAAGATCTTCGCCGACGCGCTCGGCGGACGCCCGCTGCGCTCGAACAACTCCGCCTGGACCACCTTCCGTACGGTGGTCAACGAACGCTGGTCGCACGGCAACGTGGTCCTCCTCGGCGACGCCGCCCACACCGCCCACTTCTCCATCGGCTCCGGCACCAAGCTCGCCGTCGAGGACGCCCTCGCCCTCGCCGCGTGCCTTCAGGAGCAGGACTCCCCGGAGCGGGCGCTGGCCGCCTACGAGGAGGAGCGCAGGCCGGTCGTCGCCTCCACCCAGCGGGCCGCCCGTGCCAGCCTGGAGTGGTTCGAGAACCTCGCGCTGTACCTGGACCAGCCGTCCCGCCAGTTCGCCTTCAACCTGCTCACCCGCAGCCGCCGGGTCACCCACGACAACCTGCGGCTGCGGGACGCCCGCTTCACCACGTCCGTGGAGCGCGAGTTCGGCTGCCCGCCCGGTACGCCCCCCATGTTCACCCCCTTCCGGCTGCGCGGACTGACCCTGCGCAACCGGGTCGTCGTCTCGCCCATGGACATGTACTCGGCGGTGGACGGCGTGCCCGGCGACTTCCACCTCGTCCACCTGGGCGCCCGGGCGCTCGGCGGCGCCGGACTGGTGATGACCGAGATGGTGTGCGTGAGCCCGGAGGGCCGGATCACCCCGGGGTGCGCCGGCCTGTGGACCACCGAACAGGCCGGGGCCTGGCGGCGGATCACGGACTTCGTGCACCGGCAGGCCCCGGGCACCGCGCTCGGCGTGCAGCTCGGCCACAGCGGGCGCAAGGGCTCGACCCGGCTGATGTGGGAGGGCATGGACGAGCCCCTGGAGGACGGCAACTGGCCGCTGGTGGCCGCCTCCGCACTGCCGTACACGCCGAAGAGTCAGACCCCGCGCGCCCTGTCCCGGGCCCAGCTCACGGACATCCGCGAGCAGTTCACCGCCGCCGCCCGGCGGGCCGCCCGCTCCGGCTTCGACCTGCTCGAACTGCACTGCGCGCACGGCTATCTGCTCTCCGGCTTCCTCTCCCCGCTGACCAACCACCGCACCGACGCCTACGGTGGATCGCCGGAGAAGCGGCTGCGCTTCCCGCTGGAGGTCTTCGACGCCGTCCGGGAGGTGTGGCCGGGGGAGCGGCCCATGACCGTGCGCATCTCCGCGACCGACTGGGCGGAGGGCGGGACGACGGCCGACGACGCCGTCGCGATCGCCCGCGCCTTCGCCGCGCACGGCGCCGACGCGATCGACGTGTCGACCGGGCAGGTCGTCTCCGGCGAACGACCCGAGTTCGGGCGCTCGTACCAGACGCCGTTCGCCGACCGCATCCGGCACGAGACCGGCGTCCCGGTGATCGCGGTCGGCGCGATCTCCTCCTGGGACGACGTCAACTCCCTGATCCTGGCCGGGCGTACGGACCTGTGCGCGCTGGCCCGCCCCCACCTCTACGACCCCCACTGGACGCTGCACGCCGCCGCCGAGCAGGGCTACGAGGGCCCCGGTGCCCTCTGGCCGGCCCCCTACCGGGCGGGCAGCCGGCGACCGCAGACCGGCCGCCTGGACGCCCCCAAGCCGCGGCTGACCCTGGACGGGTGAGGCCGACGGAACGCACAGTTCCGGTCACACGCCTTCCACGCGATCCGCACGATTCCTGAACCGCGCGTTCAGGGTCGGCTGGCTAGGTTCGGTTGGTCGATGCGAATGACCGAAAAGAGACCGAGACTGCGATGAGTGACCCCAGGCCCTTCCCCGAGCCCCCCGGATACGGCTACGGCCCGCCCGCGGCCCCGGAACCGCAGTACGCGGAGCCCGCGTACCAGCCCCCCTACCAGTCGGCCGGTACCGGCCGGCAGCGCCGCGGGGACGGTTCGGGCACCCGGCGCACCGCTCTGGTCATCCATTCGATCGCCGACGTCGCGGCGGCGTTCCTGGCGCTGTGGATCGTCCTGTACCTCTTCGAGGCCAACCAGGGGAACGTGTTCGTCCGGTTCGTCCAGGACGTCGCCGACGTCCTGGCCTGGTGGTCGCAGGACATCTTCACGATGGACACGGAGAACCTCCGGGTGGTCCTGAACTACGGCCTGCCCGCGGTGATCTACCTGGCGGCCGGACATGGCGTGGCGGCCCGGCTGCGCCGTTTCTGAGGGCATCCGGAGAGCCCCTCACGGCGCCGGGCAGGCCCGCAGACCGCGGGGCGGGCCTCTTCACACCCCGACGAACTCCGCCCCCGCGTCCCGCAGCCGCTCGTGCAGCCCGCGGAAGACGGCCGCCGAGCGGGCGCCCGGCCAGTCCCCGGGCAGCAGGCGCGCGGGCAGGCCGGGGTCGGCGTAGGGCAGGTGGCGCCAGGAGTCCAGGGCGAGCAGGTAGTCCCGGTAGGCGTCCTCGGGCGGGGTGTCGGGGCGCTTGTCCCAGGCGCGCAGCACGGGCGCGTGGGAGTCGAGGAACGCCTCGTGCTGCGCGGCGATCGCGGGCAGGTCCCACCAGCGCGCCACCGCCTCGGCGGTCGGCGTGTAGCCCAGGTGCTCGCCGCGGAAGAAGTCCACGTACGGGTCCAGGCGCAGCCGCTGGAGGGTGTGCCGGGTCTCCTCGTACAGCCCGGCCGGGGCGATCCACACGCCGGGCGCCGCCGTGCCGAAGCCGAGCCCGGCCAGCCGGGAGCGCAGCACGTGCCGCTTCTGCCGTTCCGACTCCGGCACGGAGAAGACGGCGAGCACCCAGCCCTCGTCCCCGGGGGGTGCCGCGGCGTAGATACGGCGGTCGCCGTCGTCGAGCAACTGCCGTGCCTCGGCAGACAGTTCGTATCCGGCCGTGCCCTGCGCCGTGCGGGCCGGCACCAGCAGTCCGCGCCGTTTCAGCCGCGACACCGAGGAGCGCACGGAGGGCGCGTCCACCCCGACCGCGGCCAGCAGCCGGATCAGCTCCGCGACGGGCACCGGCCCCGGAGCGAAGCGGCCGTAGGCGCCGTAGAACGTGACGATGAGGGACCTCGGGGCGTGCTGTACGTGCTGCTCGGACACGTTGATCATGTTAGGCCGTCGGTGACACCGGCCCGCCGTCGGTACGCAGCCGGAACCGCTGGAGCTTGCCGGTGGCCGTGCGCGGCAGCGCGTCCATGAAGACGATCTCGCGCGGGCACTTGTACGGCGCCAGCGTCGACTTGAGATACGCGCGCAGCGCCTCCGCGTCCGGCGCGGCGCCCTCCTTCAGGACGGTGCAGGCCACCACGATCTGGCCGCGCGCCTCGTCGGGCCGCCCGACGACGGCCGCCTCCAGCACGTCGGGGTGGCGCAGCAGCGCGTCCTCGACCTCGGGGCCGGCGATGTTGTACCCCGAGGAGATGATCATGTCGTCCGCGCGGGCGACGTAGCGGAAATAGCCGTCGGGCTCGCGGACGTAGCTGTCGCCGGTGATGTTCCAGCCGCCGCGCACGTAGTCGTGCTGCCGTGGGTCGGCGAGGTAGCGGCAGCCGACGGGACCCTGCACGGCGAGCAGACCGGGCTGCCCGTCCGGCAGCACGACGCCGTGCTCGTCCTGCACCCGCGCGCGCCACCCGGGCACCGGCACTCCGGTGGTGCCCGGGCGGATGTCCTCGTCGGCGGCGGAGATGAAGATGTGCAGCAGCTCGGTGGCGCCGATGCCGTTGACGATGCGCATCCCGGTGCGCTCGTGCCAGGCGTGCCAGGTGGCCGCGGGCAGGTTCTCGCCGGCCGAGACGCAGCGCCGGAGCGAGGAGATGTCGTGGTCGTCGAGCTCGTCGAGCATCGCACGGTACGCCGTCGGCGCGGTGAACAGCACCGAGATCCGGTGCCGCGTGATCGCGGGGAGCAGCTGCCGGGTGCCGGCCTGTTCGAGCAGCACGGTGCTGGCACCGGCCCGCATCGGGAAGACCACCAGCCCGCCGAGGCCGAAGGTGAAGCCCAGCGGGGGACTGCCCGCGAAGACGTCGTCCGGCCGGGCCCGCAGCACATGCCGCCCGAAGGTGTCCGCGATGGCCAGCACGTCCCGGTGGAAGTGCATACAGCCCTTGGGCCGGCCGGTGGTGCCCGAGGTGAAGGCGATCAGGGCCACGTCGTCGGCCGCGGTGCCCACCGCCGGATACGGATCCTCGGGCGCCGGGCGGTTCAGCAGGTCGTCCGGGGCGTCCCCGCCGAACGTCGTGATCGCGAGCCCCGGCACCTCCGCCTTGGCGAGGTCGTCCACCGCCCGGACGTCGCACAGCGCGTGCCTGATCCGGGCGATCTCGCACATCGTGCTCAACTCGTGCGCCCGCTGCTGGGCCAGCACGGTGACGGCCACCGCGCCCGCCTTCAGCACGGCCAGCCAGCAGGCGGCCAGCCACGGGCCGGTGGGCCCGCGCAGCAGGACGCGGTTGCCGGGGACCACGCCGAGGTCGCCGGTGAGGAGGTGCGCGATCCGGTCGACGCGGGTGCGCAGCTCGCCGTAGGTCCAGGTCTCCCCTGAGGCGAAGTGGAACGCCGGGCGCCCCGGATCTGCGTGGTCCATCAGCTCGGCGGCGCAGTTCAGCCGGTTGGGGTAGCGCAGCTCCGGCAGGTCGAAGTGGAGCTCGGGCCACTGGTCGGGGGGCGGGAGGTGGTCGCGCGCGAAGGTGTCGACGTGGGCCGAGGCCGTCGATCCGGTGCCGTCCCTGGTGGGGTCCATGGCAGTTCGCCCCCTTGCCGTGGTGGGCCGCCCCGGTGGGCGTCGTGGTGGGCTCGCACCCGGAGCGTATCGTGTTGGTGACGACAGTCAATGGTGCGCGATAACGTCGGGGGAGCCGCGTCCCCGCCGGGCGCCCGTGAACCGCTCACGGGCACCTCACGGGGCCTTCGGGGAGATTCGGGGAGAGAGGACCGGCCATGCCCGCCTTCGCGCTCGGACCGGAACGAACCGCCTGGTGCGCCGAGTTGCGCGCCCTGGCCGCCGACCGGCTGCGCCCGCTCGCCGAGAAAGGCGAACCCGGACGCGTCAACCGCCCGCTCGTCGCCGAACTCGGCCGGCTCGGGCTGCTGGAGCGCCTGTTCACCTCCGGCGCCCTGGACCTGTGCCTGATGCGGGAGTCCCTCGCCCGCGCCTGCACCGAGGCCGAGACCGCCCTCGCCCTCCAGGGCCTCGGCGCCCACCCGGTGCACGCCCACGGCACCCCCGCCCAGCGGGAGAGGTGGCTGTCCCGGGTGAGCGAGGGCAGCGCGGTGGCGGCGTTCGCGCTCAGCGAGCCGGATGCGGGCTCGGACGCGGCGGCGCTCTCCCTCGCCGCCCGGCCGGACGGCCCCTCCCGCTGGCGGCTCACCGGGGAGAAGTGCTGGATCTCCAACGCCCCCGAGGCCGACCTCTACACCGTCTTCGCCCGCACCACGCCCGGTGCCGGCTCCCGCGGCGTGACCGCCTTCCTGGTCCCCGCCGACCGCCCCGGCCTCACCGGCAGTGCCCTGGAGATGCTCTCCCCGCACCCCATCGGCGCCCTCCGCTTCGACGGCGTCCCCGTCACGGCGGACGACGTGCTCGGCGAGGCCGACCGCGGCTTCCGGGTCGCGATGGGCACCCTCAACCTCTTCCGCCCCAGCGTCGGCGCCTTCGCGGTCGGCATGGCCCAGGCGGCGCTGGACGCGACCGTCGCCCACACCGCCGGACGGAACGCCTTCGGCGGCCGCCTGAAGGACCTTCAGGCCGTCGCCCACCAGGTCGCCGAGATGGCGCTGCGCACCGAGGCCGCCCGCCTGATGGTCTACGCGGCGGCCACGGCGTACGACGACGGCGACCCGGACGTCCCCCGGCGCGCCGCGATGGCCAAGCTGCTCGCCACCGAGACCGCGCAGTACGTCGTCGACGCCGCCGTCCAGCTGCACGGCGCGCGCGCCCTGCGCCGCGGCCACCTGCTCGAACACCTCTACCGCGAGGTGCGCGCGCCCCGCATCTACGAGGGCGCGAGCGAGGTGCAGCGCGGCATCATCGCCAAGGAGCTGTACGCGACCCCGGAGGACGGCCAGTGACCGCCGAACGTGTGAACCCGCCCGAGCTGTCCCCGCCCACCGGCTTCTCGCACGCCGTCGTCGCCGCGGGCTCCCGCCTGGTGTTCCTGGCGGGCCAGACCGCCCTCGACACCGACGGCAAGGTCACCGGCGAGACGCTGCCGGAGCAGTTCCGGCGGGCCCTCGCCAACCTCCTCACCGCGCTGCGGTCGGCGGGCGGCACCGCCGCCGACCTCGCCCGCGTCACGGTCTACGCCACCGACCTCGCCGCCTACCGCGCGCACGCCCCCGAACTGGGCGCGATCTGGCGCGAGCTGGCGGGCCGCGAGTATCCCGCCATGGCCGTCGTCGAGGTCGTTCGCCTGTGGGACGAGAAGGCGATGGTGGAACTCGACGGCTTCGCGGTGCTGTCCTGATCTTCCGGGCCGGGCGGACAAAGGCAGTCCGGTGTACGGACCCCAGGGCCTGACATGCCGTCATGCCCGAGATCCGGCTCTCCGCGGGGACCGTCGAGTACGAGGACACGGGCGGCGACGGCCCGGTCGTGGTCCTCCTGCACGGCTGGTCCACGACTCCACCGTGTGGCGCGAGAGGTCACCGCCGGTCTGCGCACCGGCCACCGGGTGATCGCCCCCACCCTGCCCTACGGCGCCCCCCGCAGGCCCCTGGACCGGCCGCCCACCCCCGACCTCGTCATCGAGCTGATCGCCGAGTTCCTCGACCGGCTCGGCCTGACGGACGTGACCCTCGTGGAGAACGACTGCGGCCGCGCCCAGACGGTGGCGGTCCGGCACGCCGAGCGGCTCGCCCGGCTCGTCCTCGTCTCCTGCGAGGCCTTCGACAACTACCCGCCCGGCCTGCCGGGGAGGATGTTCGGCGGGGCCTGCCGGGTGCCCGGCGCCCTGCCGCTCCTGGTCCGCGTCCTGGGCCTCGCGCCGCTGCGCCGCCTGCCCGTCGGCATCGGCTCCCCGACCAAGCGTCCCGTACCCGACGAGATCGTCGACGGCTGGCTGCGCCCGCTGCGCACCGACCCGGCGATCCGGCGGGACTTCCGCCACTACAACACGCACATCCGCAGGACCGAACTGCTCGAAGCCGCCGAGGGACTGCGGAAGTTCGACGGACCCGCACTCGTCGTCCGGGCCACCGAGGACCTGATGATGCCCCGCGCCCACGGCCGCCGCCTCGCCGAACTCCTCGCGAGGGGGCTCCTGGTGGAGACCGACGACAGCCGGACGCTGATCGCCGAGGACCGGCCGGAACGACTCGTCTCCGTACTGCGGGAGTTCGTCGCGGGGACGGGGAAGCGACCGTCGGCAGCGGTCCGGCGGGTCGGGCGGGTCAGGCGGCCATGACGAGCCGCCCGGCGGGCCCCCGGTGCGGCGCGACCACCCGGCCGTCGGGCAGCAGCTCACCGGTGTCGTCGAAGACGATCGCGCCGTCGCACCGCAGGCTCCAGCCCTGCTCGGGGTGGGCGGCGACGATGTGCGGGGCGCCGGAGTCGGCGGCGGGGCACGAGAACCGGTGGGAACACATGGCGCACCTCCAGATCGGCCGGACGGCCGGTACGACCGCCCGTACCTCCGACCATGCGCCCGTTAGGGGCCCGGCGGAACGGGCCGGCGCGAAGCGTGACAACACGCGGACACGGCACGGACCGTTCACCGACGTTCGGGGCGGGACCGGGGCGGACACGCCACCGAAGGGGTGAGGATCACGGCCGCCGGTGTGGGCGCCGGGTACCACTGGACCTCCGTTCCAGTCACCCCCGGGAGGTCCTTCCATGCCCGTACGCCGTCCCCGCCTCGGCGCCCTCGGCGCGGTCGCCGCCGCGCTGCTGCTCGCAGCGCCCGCCGCCCCCGCGACCGCGGACCCGTCCGAGACCGTGACCGTCGACCCGGCGGGCCGTCTGGCGGCGGACGGCACCGTCATGCTCTCCGGCACCTACCGCTGCACCGGAGCCGCGGGCGTCGCCCTCGTCAGCTCCTCCGTCGGCCAGGGCTCCTCCACCACGCAGCAGGGCATCGGCGGCACCCGCGCCGTGTGCGACGGCGCCGAGCACCGCTGGACGAACACCGGGCTGCCCTCCGCCGAGGCGCTCCGGGCCGGCCCCGCCCGCGTCGAGGCGACCGTCACCGAACTCGCCCCGAGCGGCCTGCTTCTGCTCCCCCGCTTCCACGCGGTGAGCCGGCAGGACGTGACGCTGACGAACGGCTGACGCGTCGGGGACCTCGCTGCCGGATCCTGCCGGGGTCACGGCGCCAGCGTCTGCCCGAGACGGGCTCCGCCAGGTCCCCCCAGGGCGGTCGCGCGCAGGGCGGCGGTCCGCGCGAGGCCGAAACCGGCGCGGTCCACGGGGACGTACAGGAGCAGGCCGTCGCCCGCGTCCTCGCCCTCCGCGCCCAGGACGAGACCGGCGCGTCCGGTGCCGGACAGGTCCGCGAGGGCCACGGCGGAGCCGAACCGGTCGCCCTTCTCGGTGGAGTCCAGGACTCCTGGGGTGTCCTGGCAGAGGGTGAACGAGCCCGAGACCGTCACACCGGTCGCGGTGCCCCGCAGGAGGGTGGCCTGACCGGCGCCGTCGCGGCGGACTCCGTCGCGGGTGAAGGCCTGTCCGGGCGCGCCGACGAGCACGTCCGCGTGACCGTCGGCGTCGACGTCGCCGACGGCGACCGAGGCGCCGAAGGCGTCGCCCGGCCGGTCGGCCCCCGCCACACCGACACCGTCCTGCCGCACGACCTTCAGGCCGGCCGTGGTGAGGCCGTGCGCGGTGCCGAGGAGCACGGAGACCTGGCCGCCGGGCGCACCGCCGGACTCGGAGGCGTAGGGCTGGCCGAGGACGATGTCGTCGTAGCCGTCGCCGCTGATGTCACCCGCGGCGAGCGACCGGCCGCCCTTGACGGCGAGGGCCCCCGCCTCGGTCAGGCCGGTGGCCGAGCCCGTGAACCGGACGACGCGCCCCACGCCGCCCGCGTCGAGGTAGGTGAGGGCGACGTCGGCGTAGCCGTCCCGGTCGAAGTCGCCGCTCACCGCGTCCGGACGAGCGACCGGGCCGGTGGCGCGGGTGAGCGTGCCGGAGGTGGTGGCGCCGCCGCTCAGGCGGACGGTCCAGTTGCCGCCGTGGCCGGTGCCGGCCGAGAACACGTCGCCCGTGCCGTCGCCGTCGAAGTCGCCGACCGCGACCGCCGAGCCGAGTCTCGCCCCGGCCGCCGCGACCGCCCCCGAGGTGCTGTACGCGAACCCGCTGTCGAGCCCCGGGCCGTACAGCACGGTGACCGCGCCGCGGTCGGCGCGGCCGCTCGTGCCGTCCTCACCGGGGGCGCCGATCGCGAGGTCGGCGTACCCGTCGCCGTTCATGTCGCCCCAGGCGGTGGCGGCGCCGAAGCCGTCACCGGGCTCGCTCGAGCCGGGCACGCCCGCGCTGTTCTGGGTGAGCGTCCTCCCCGACCTCGCCGCCGGGCCGCCCACACCACCCGGGACCACCGTCACCGAGCCGGCCCGGGGAGTACCGGCGGCGAGGTCGGGGACGCCGTCGCGGTTGTAGTCGGAGGTGGGCGGAGCGGGGTGCGGGCGAGCGCGCCCCGGCGGGGCGGGCACGGTCTGCGCGCCGCGCCCCCTCAACTCCCCGGCCCGCACCGGGGGTCCGCCCACAGAAGCCGCCCGCGCCGGAGCCACCGGAGACGCGACGGCGTACGTGACGGCCCCCGCCCCGGCCGCCAGGACGACCCCGCCGGTCAGCCACACGCTCCCCATCCGCGCCGCTCCCCGCCACACACGCCTTCTCCGGCGACCCACAGCCCACCCCACGTCAGTTCCGTGTATGCCCCACCCTTCCGGGGCGGTATCTGATCAAGCGCACAGAACCGGTCGGACGTCACACCGCGCCCCGGAGGACGCAGGTGCCCCGGACACCGCAGGTGCCCCGGAGGACGCAGAGGAACCCACCTCCGCCCCCACCACCTTCCCGGGCCATTCGCCCGTCGATCCCGTCGGCCGAGCCGCGGGCACACGAACGTGCCCTGCGGCTTCCCCGAAGCCGCAGGGCACGAACTCGCCGCCCCGGTCAGCGAATACGCTTGGTGATCCAGCCGCTCCAGTGACCGTTGGCGTACCGGTGGTCGTAGTAGCGCTTGCCGTTGAGGCCGATGCAGGTGACGTTGAACGACCAGCCGCGGGTGTCCCAGACGTCCATCGAATGGTGTCCGGGCTTGGTGCAGTAGCCGTTGTCCAGGTGCTTCCAGCCGCTCAGCCCCGAGCGTGAACTCCACTGGGTGTAGGCGCCCTTGTTCGTGCCGATGACGAACGCCTGCCAGTACCCGTTCGGCAGCTTGATCTTGACGTCGCTCTTGCAGTAGAACGTGCCGCCCCACGGCTTGGCGTAGTGACACCAGCCGGACGCGGACACCGACTTGCCGGTGGGGCCGCCGGCCGCGGGTGCGGCCGAGACCTGCGACGACGCCAGCAGCGGCGTCACAGCGACCGCGAGACCGCCGGCGAGCAGTGCCGACCGGCGCAGCAAGGACGAGGACATTGCAGGTGCTCCTTTTCCAGGCTCATGCGCTGTGTGCGCTCCATGTACTTCACGCGCTTCACCGGACGACGCACGGCGACGATCCGGTACGCACGATGCTCCCGGCGCCGGGGCCGGGTGTCGTTGGCCGCCCGCGCACGGTTGTTGGCGTGGAGCGCACTGTCGCCCGGCGGTGGCGCCGGAGCAGAATGCATCCGGACCGATTCACCACAAACGGGGGCTTTCTCGTGGAATTGCTCTTCGACACCGCCGCCTTACCCGAACGCGACCGTGCCGCGGCGTGGATGGACACCACCGCCCGCGCGCTGGTCACCACGGACTGCAGACTGCTGGACGTGGCGCGGTTCCGGGCGCGCCTGCACACGACGGCACTGGGCGCCGGCCGCCTCAGCGTCATGTCCTACGGTCCGCTGCGGTCCCGGCGGACGCCCGGACTCATCCGGCGCTCGGACCCGGAGCACTACCAGGTGGCCGTCATCCTCAGCGGGCGTCAGCGCCTGGAACAGGCGGGCAACCGCGCCCTCCTGCACCCGGGCGACATGGTTTTCTACGACACCTCCCGTGCCTTCGACGCGCGGGTCGAGCCGGATGAGACCGATGAGTCCGGCTCGGAGTCGCTGCTCCTGCAATTCCCGCGGCGGTTGCTGCCCCTGGCGGAATCCGACCTCGCCCGGCTGCTGGCGGTCCCGCTGTCCGGACGCCAGGGCATCGGACGTGTCATGAGCAGGTTCCTGACCGAGCTGGCCGCCGAACGGCACCGGTGCGGCCCGCAGGACCTTGCCCGGCTGGGTTCCACCGCGATCGACCTGGTCGTCGCCCTGCTGGCCCACCACTTGGGCGACGAGCACGCCGACGAGCCGTCCCGCTCGCCGCGCGAGGTGCTGTTCCTGCGCGTCACGACCTTCGTCGAGCAGCACCTGCACCACCCGGAGCTGACACCCGCCGCGATCGCCCGGGCCCACCAGATCTCGCTGCGCTACCTGCACCGGATCTTCCAGGAGCACGGGACCTCGGTGGGTGCCTACGTCCGGGACCGGCGGATGGACCGGTGCCGGCGCGACCTGAGCGATCCGGGCCTGCGCCACCTGCCCGTGCAGGCCATCGGGGCGCGATGGGGCTATCCCGGCCCGTCCGAGTTCAGCCGCGCCTTCCGCACCGCGACGGGCCTGCCACCCGGCCGGTACCGCGACCTGGCCCACGCCGCGGGCGGCGACGGCCGGCGGCCCTTCGCACCAGCCCCTCGGCCGGCTCCGGCTCCCGGTCGGTGACCGGCGCGGAGGGCACGAAGCGCCGTCCCGCAGACCACCCCCCGTCACTCGAGTAACAGGAGACAGCCCTGTGGCGCAGACAGGGAGGGCGCACCCTGCGCCCTCCCAGGTCACGTCTCATGGGGGGACTTCCTTGACCACACCCCTGTCCGGCAGAGGCCGTCACAGACGCCGGATACGCATCGTCCTGCCCGTCGCCGCCGCGGGCGCCGCCGTGGCCGTCACCGCCGCGCTCCTGACCGCCTCCGCGGGCGCCGCCACGGCCTCGGCCTCGCCCACCGTCAAGCCGAGCACCGGCTCCGCGTCGCTCACCGAGCTGACGGACCGCATCTCGGGCGCGCTGGCCACCGACAAGGACTTCAAGAAGGCGTCGAAGACCAAGGACACGAAGTCGGGCGGGTCGGGCACGTCGTCCACCTCGTCGACCTCGTCCGGGTCCTCGTCCACGTCGACGACCAGCCCGATGATCATCGGCGGCACCACGACGAGCATCACCTCGGCGCCGTGGATGGCCCAGCTGTGGTACTACGACGACAAGGGCACCAGCGACACCGGTGACGACGTCGGCTTCTTCTGCGGTGGCACCGTCGTGGCGCCCACGAAGATCCTCACCGCCGCGCACTGCGTCAAGGGCTACGACTGGCACGCGAGCGGCGCCATCCTCACGGGCACCGACCAGCTGCCCACCACCGACAGCTCCGGCAACACCGACCTGCACGGCGGCACGGTCTCCGGCGTCTGGCGGCAGTGGAACCACCCGTCGTACAGCGCGACCACCATCGACAACGACGTCGCCGTCCTGACGCTGCCGAACCCGATCAGCGCCACGCCGATCCGCATGGCGACGTCGACCGACACGGCGTCGTACGCGGCCGGGACGAGCGCCAAGCTCTACGGCTGGGGCCGCACCAGCTCCACCAGCAACGACATCTCGCAGACCCTGAAGACGGCGACACTGCCCATCCAGTCCGACACCACGTGCGCGGGCTACTACGGCAGCGACTTCGTCCAGGGCCACATGGTCTGCGCCGGCCAGCCGGCGACCGGCAGCGACTCGGGGACCACCTCGGCCTGCAACGGCGACTCCGGCGGCCCGCTGATCGTGGGCGGCCGCATCGTCGGCATCGTCTCCTGGGGTGTGCAGGACTGCGTGGCCAAGGGCGCGTACAGCGTCTTCACCAAGGTGCGGACGTACGTCGGCGCGGCCTACCCGCGCATCGACGACACCAACCTCAGCGGTGACCACAAGGCCGACCTGTTCGTGCGCAACAGCTCCACGTACACGGGCTACGAGAAGGACTCCACGGGCACCTCGTTCGGCACCCGCCAGTCCTGGGGCAGCTTCAAGGGCTACAACACGATCCTGCAGACGGACCTGAACCGGGACGGCTACCAGGACTTCGTGCTGCGCCGCAGCAGCGACGGGGCGGTCTTCTGGCTGCACTACATCCCGGCCACCCAGAGCTGGGGCACGAAGCAGATCTTCAGCGACTGGAGCACCCGCAAGTTCACCGTCGCCCCCGGCGACGTCACCGGCGACTACCTGCCCGACCTGCTGTCGGTCGACTCCGCCGGCTACCTGTGGATCTACCCGGGCAAGGGTGACGGCTCGTTCGCCACGCGCGTCAAGGTCGGCTCCGGCTGGAGCCAGTACAACTCCCTGCGCGGGCACGGCGACTTCAACGGTGACGGCAGGGCGGACCTGATCGCCCGCAACACGAGCACCGGCTACGTCTACCTCTACCGCGGCACCGGCACCGCCGGCTCCGGGGCGTTCTCCACCCGGCTCCACGTCCGCACCTGGACCAGCGACTACAACGCCTTCGACGCCGTGGGCGACATCACCGGCGACGGCAAGGCCGACTTCCTGGCCCGCACCAAGGGCGGCACGCTCTACCTGTACAAGGGCACCGGCCAGGCGTCCAGCAGCATCTTCGCCACCAGGATCTCGGTCGGCACCGGGTTCCAGCAGTACGACATCTGGGGCTGAATCCCCGGGTGAGCGGGGTTCGCCCCGCCGGCATCACCACGCGCTGTGCCCGGCCTGCCCAGGCCGGGCACAGCGCGTCGCTGCGTTTCCCCGGGGCCCGCGCCCCTCAGATGCCCGGGAAGGGACCAGCTACCGTGGTGACCTACCGCGATGGCCGATCTTGGGGCCGTGACCTGCACCCATGGCCTTTCGGCTGTTTCACGCTCGTGCCCGTTGATGCAGCCGGAAGTCCCAGAAGAGTCCCAGGGGACTCCCACGCCCTGCGGGCACTCCTTCGGCACAGGGCAGCTTGTGCAGGTTGGGTTGCCCCGGGACGGCCCTTCTCGATCGCGCGGGCGGCTCGCTCTCTTCGACGAAGATGTCGGCGATCGCGCGGCCCTGCTCGGCGACGATGTCGTCGTCGGTGTCCCGGTGGCCGACGCCCGGCCGCTGTCCGACGGTGGACTTGCCCACCCCCATCGGGCCGACGAGGACGAGAAGCGGGCCGCTCATCGGATGTGGAGGTGGTCGAGGTACGACCGCACGTTGCGGCGGGTCTCGGTGACGCTGTCGCCGCCGAACTTCTCCGCGACCGCGTCCGCGAGCACGAGCGCCACCATCGCCTCGGCGACGATGCCGGCGGCCGGGACCGCGGAGACGTCGGAACGCTGGTGGTGGGCCCGGGCGGCCTCGCCGCTGGTGACGTCCACGGTCCGCAGGGCGCGCGGCACGGTCGCGATCGGCTTCATCGCCGCCCGCACCCGCAGCAGCTCACCCGTGGACAAGCCACCCTCGGTACCGCCCGCCCGGCCGGAAACCCGCCGGATGCCCTCGGGCGTGCCCACGATCTCGTCGTGCGCCTTCGAACCGGGCACCCGGGCCAGCTCGAAGCCGTCCCCGACCTCCACGCCCTTGACCGCCTGAATACCCATCAGGGCACCGGCGAGCCGGGCGTCCAGCCGGCGGTCCCAGTGCGCGTGCGAACCCAGGCCGACCGGCCCGCCGTACGCCAGCACCTCCACCACGCCACCGAGCGTGTCACCGTCCTTGTGGGCCTGGTCGACCTCCGCGACCATCGCCTTGGAGGCGTCCGCGTCCAGGCAGCGCAGCGGGTCGGCGTCCAGCCTCTCCACGTCGGCCGGGGTCGGGTACACCCCACGTGGGGCCTTGACCGAGCACAGCTCGACGACATGGCTGACGATCTCGATCCCGGCCGTCTCCTTCAGGTACGACCGGGCCACCGCGCCCAGCGCCACCCGGGCCGCTGTCTCGCGGGCGGAGGCCCGCTCCAGGATCGGGCGCGCCTCGTCGAAGCCGTACTTCTGCATGCCCGCCAGGTCGGCGTGGCCGGGGCGGGGACGGGTCAGCGGCGCGTTGCGGGCGAGGCCGTCGAGGATCTCGGGGTCGACCGGGTCGGCCGCCATGACCTGCTCCCACTTCGGCCACTCGGTGTTGCCCACCATGATCGCGACCGGGGAACCCAGGGTCAGCCCGTGCCGGACACCGCCCAGGAAGGTGACCTCGTCCCGCTCGAACTTCATCCGCGCACCGCGGCCGTAGCCGAGCCGCCGCCGCGCGAGGTGGTCCGCCACCATCTCCGTGGTGATCGGCACGCCGGCGGGAAGGCCCTCCAGCGTCGCGACAAGTGCAGGACCGTGGGACTCACCCGCGGTCAGCCAACGCAGCCGGGTCATCGTCGCTGTTCCTCCTCCGCCCCAGCGGGTGCCGCGGGCTCCTCCGTGAGACCGGCGTATGCACGCAACCGGTCGGTGCCGTTCGGGTCCTGAGCGACCCGCAGGGCCGCGAAGGGCGTGGGCGCGTGCAGCAGGTGGGGAACCTGCCGCAGCGTCAGCCGGTCGCCCGGGCCGACCAGGCCATCGATCACGGATTCCACGAGCAGATGGTTGAGATGGATCAGGCAGTCCGCGAGGGCGACCCCCGCCGTGGCGATGTAGAGGTCCCGGTGGACGGGCAATGCCCCGGTGCCCTGTCCGTCGCCTGCTATCCGGACGGTCGTGGGAGGCACGGGCGGAACCGTGCAGCGGCCGTCGAAGGTCTTGAGGAGCCGGCGCAGGGTGGCCGATCCGTCCGCGGACAGTGGGCCGAGCCACGCGGCCGACCGGTCGGCGCAGACGTGGTCGAAGGAGAACCGATGCAGCAGGTTCTCCGGATTGCCGGCCAGGAAGACCGTGCGGGTGAACGAGCGCTGCCACCGCCGGGCGGTCGCTGGTTCGATCACGGAGGCGAACTCGCAGGTCGCCGCGACCCAGGCGGCGGCATCGAACCCGCGCAGGACGACGGTGGCCAGGAGCGGCTCGTCGTCGGGCGGCAGGGAGATCTCGTCTTGGAGGGACAGCAGGTCGGTCGTGGTGGGCGTGTCCGGCACGGCGAGGCCGGGCCGTGAGCGGCGGATCCGCAGGGCCGCGTGGTCGCGGAGCGCCTCCTGACCGAGGGCCGCGGGTTCCTGGCGGCGTATCACAGGTACACCTCCGCCAGCAGTTCCCGGCCCGGCGTGGGTTTGTGGCGGGCCAGCAGGCCGGACGTCAGCCGGTAGGGGTCGACGTGGGCGCGGTCACCGCGATGGCGCGCCAGCACCTCGGTCATGGGGGCACCGTCGCCGTCGGCGGCGGCCAGCAGCCGTGCGGCTCGGCCGAGGCACCGGCGCAGCGTGTCGTGGCGGAAGGACTGCGCTTGCCCCGGTCCCAGCGTGGCGATGAAATACAGCCGCATACCGAGCCGTATGACGTCGTTGTCCCCGTGCTCGGCGTACGCGGCAGCCAGCAGATCACCCGCGCCGTAGCCGTGCCAACCGCCCTGCCGGGCGGAGCGGATGCGGCCCTCCACAGGAACCCGTCCGACGGCGACTCGGCAGACCTTCACTGCGAGCCGGAGCAGGACGCGCTCCAGCAGCAGATAGTCGGCCCCCAACTCGGGGTCGTACAGCAGCACGACTTCGTCGTGGAGGGGCGCCAGGGGGAGCAACTCCCGCAGGGCACAGGCCAGGTAGTTGGGCCGGCCGTCGGCGTCGACGATCTGCCGCAGCGGCAGGCCGTACCGGGTCGCGTCCAGGAAGACGGGGGAGCCGTAGGCGCTGAGGTCCAGGCACATGCCGAGCGAGGAGAGGCGGTCGATCATCTCCGGCAGCGTCATGCCCGGCGGCTGGTGTGCCAGCAGACCGGGATCGTGCATGCCGAGTCTGCGGTAGTGCGACGCCCACAGCCCCAGGACGCGACGGGCAGCGGGGTGGACCCAGCCCTGACTCTCGACCGCTTCGGCGTACGGACGCAGCGTCGCGGCCGTGGCGGCCCGTCCCTCGGCCCGGAAGCGGACGTAGAGCTCGCCGATCTCCACCTCCGTCATGCCCGAGTAGTCGGCGGCGCCGACGGTGCGGTCGAGGAACTCCCAGAAGCCGAGGGTCTGTTCGGTGACGTGATAGGTCGTGGGGCTGTAGCGGTAACTGACGTCGGCGAGGGCCGAGGTGGCCCGGTACATCACGTCGGTCCACAAGAGCCCTTTGAGGTGGCTCGGGGCGAGGGGCTTGGACGGGGTGACGGTGACCGGGGCGAGCAGGACGCGCCGGCGGTCAGGACCGGGCGGGGCGAGTGCGCGGAGACCGGCGGTGCTGTCTTCCGCGACGATGGTGTCCGGCATTCAGCGCCGCCTTCCCCGGACGAGGAAGACCCGCGGTACCCCGGACACGGTGCGGGGCGGCACCGGGTCCGGCCATCTGCCGTAGTCGGCGGCCGGGTCGCCCGGTTGTACGGCTTCCACGGTGAACCCGTGCTCGTGGAACACCTGCTCCGGCTCCTCCGTCCCGTAGCGCCAGGGGCACCCCCAGTCGGCGAAGACGTCGAGCAGGGGGCGGGTGCCGGGCGCGGTCAGGGCGGTGGTGTTGACCAGGTCGGCGGCGATGTGACTGCCCGGCGCCGTGACGGCGGCGATGCCGGCGAGTAGCCGGTGCACGTCCTCGCCCGGCAGGTAGTACAGCAGCCCCTCGATCAGCCATGCCGACGGAAGCGACGGATCGTACCCCGCGGCCAGGAGCGGGTCCTCCCAGTCGTCGGCCGTCAGATCCACAGCGACGGAACGGTGGTCGACCCGGGGTACGGCGTCCGGCATGCGTTCCTTCTTGTACGACAGCACGGCCGGCTGGTCGAGTTCGAAGTACCGCGCCCCGGACGGCCAGTCCAGTCGGTAGGCGCGCGAGTCCATGCCCGCCGGCGCGAGGACGATCTGGGGAGTGTGTCCGCACCATGCCACCTGCTGGAGGTGCTCGTCGAAGAACCGGGTACGCGTGGCGTTGAAGTCGGGCGTGCTCGGCGTGGTGCGCCGTCCGTCCGACGGGAAGGTGACCTCCCGGACGCGGCTCAGCAGCCGGAGGCCGGTGTCCCCGGCGAGCCGGGCCGCGTAGGGGTCGTGGTACAGCCGGTCCTCGCGGGCGCTCTCGGCGGCCCGCAGGGCGGCGGTCAGCAGCGCGGTCCGTTCGACGGCGCTCAGCAGATCGGTCATGTCGCCTCGTTTCCGGTGACGTCCGCCGTGCCGCCGGTCAGCCGGGCCCACTGTGCGGGGTCCTGCTGGAACAGCCGGTCCTTGACCTGTGTGGGCCGTATGCCTGTCGCGACGGTGTTGTGCCAGTCGCGCCGGAACGCGTCACCGTCCAGGCGGGTCACCCACGCGGCACCGAGGCGGCCCGTGGCACGTGCCGTGCGGTAGCCGGGCGCCTGTCGGCACAGCTCGCCGTCCAGTGCCTCGGCGAACCGGTCGCCCTCCCCGGGGCTCCAGGGCGTCCGGTGCGAGACGGCGAACTCGTACCGGTGGCCGCCGTCCGGGCCGGCGGCCACACGGCAGGCCGCGTTGCCGGGCTCCAGGCCGGTGGCGGTGGCGGCATGGGCCAGGGCGCGGATCACCGGCGCCTCCAGCAGACGCTCCCCGGCCACGTCGGAGCGGCCGCCGCGGCCCGCGTACTCGACCCGTGGCACCCCGCCCGAGCGGTCCACGACATGGACGACGTCACCCACGGCGTAGCGGAAGAGCCCGCCGATGTGGCTGAAGACGACGTGGTAGTCGCGGCCGGCCTCGAGGTCCTCGGGCCGCAGTGTCTCGACGTCCTCCGAGATGTCGGTGTCGGCTTCGACGAACTCGTACACCGAGGCGGTGACGACCAGGCTGCCGGCCGAGCCATGCCGGTCCAGGGCCACACCCACCGGCCCTTCCGACGCCGCCACCGGTGCCGGCAGTACCGTCACGCCCGTGCCGAACTCCTCGCGCAGGCGCGGCAGATACAGCGAGGCGAGGCCGGTGGTCCAGCAGAAGACGGCCTTCATACGGGGCCAGACGTGGGCGGGGCGTACGGTGCCGAAGTGGTCGGCGAGCCGTTCCAGTTCGGCGGCCCGCTCGTGGTTCCGCCGGCCCCAGGGCACACCGCCCAGCGTCCCGTCCCTGATCTCCTTGATCAGACGGGGCCACCAGAGCTTCAGCTGGTAGGGGAGGGCGGCGACCATGGCCGGGTTGATCCCGATGACGCAGCGCACGTCGCTCTCCACGGCCAACCGCAGCCGCAGGTACATCCGGTGCAGGTGGTTGTCCGCGGCGACCGGTACGGGAAGGGTCGCCCAGGTGGCCGACGAACCCGGCTCGGCGGCGAGCGGTTCGCCGAACGTGCCACCGAGGTCTACCTGGCTCGCACCCACATGGGGCCGTCCCGAACCGGTGTTCGGAGGGGCCGCCAACGGGTCGTGCTTGAGGTTCAGCACGGCGTCGCGATCGGTGAGTACCTCGGGGAAGTGCTCGATCAGCGGAGCCCACGCGGCGTAGTAGAAGGGGAAGAACGTCCGGCGCATGAACGACGGAGTCACCGGTATCTTCTTGTGCGCGCCTGTCGTGCCGCTGCTCGTGAAGTAGACGGCCGGGTCGTCGGCGGTGAGAACGTTGCGCGCGCCCGCCGCCATCTTCTCGATCCAGGGCGACAGGCCTCTGTAGTCACGCACCGGAACGGCCTTGCGGAATTCCTCGAAGGAGCGGATCGAGGCGAATCCATGCTCCTTCCCGAATTCCGTGCCGGCATTGTGCTCCAGTAGCTCCCGCAGCACCCGGTCCTGGTGGAGTGCGGGCTGCCGGGCGGCGTCCCGGAGCGCGGCGCGTTCGCTGAACACCCGCTCGCGGTAGCGTGCGATCCGGTCCGGATCCGATGCTGAATCAGACGTGTACATGTCCGATGACCTCTGTGATGTCTCGTACGGTGCGGTCCACCGAGGTGCGGGGCGGCAGGAAGGTCACCGGCAGGTGCCGGACCTCTTCGAGCATGAGTTTGCGCAGATCCCTCTGGTACCTCTCGAACGACGCCCGCCCAGGCGCTGCGCCGTAGTGCTCCAGTCCGTTCACCTCGGCGCCCGCGTGGCTTCGCTGCCAGGCCAGTTCCGGGGGGACGTCGAGGAAGAGGACCCGGCGGGGCTGTGGGAAACGCCGCCACCAGTCGAACATCGGGTTCTCGGCCACTCCCGCCAGCCGACACTTGGCGAGGATCTTGTAGTAGTAGGAGTCGACCAGGACGGGCGCCGTCGGTTCGCTCTCCAGCACCCGGTCCCGTAGATGGACGACCGCGGTCTGCAGCAGGGCCGCCATGAAGTCGGGGGAGTAGGAGCGGCCGAGCCCCGGCACCACGTCGTCGACCAGCGCGCGCCTGAGCTCCGCCAGCAGCTGGTGGCCGGACCCGAGGAAGGCGTCGTCGACGGAGACGATCCGCACCCCGGAGCCGGAGGCGGCGAGCCCGGTCATGGCGGAGGACTTGCCGGCGTGGTCGGAGCCGAGGAGCACGTCGAAGTCGGGGTGCGCGTTCACGCCCGGCCGCCGGCGCGGGCGGTCCGCCCAGTCCGGGAGGCCCGGTGGACCTCCGCCACTATGAACGCGAGGTCCAGGGCCTGGCTGCGATTCAGCCGGGGGTCGCAGGCGGTCTCGTAGCGCAGCTCCAGCTGGTCCGGGAGGATCTCGTGGCCGCCGCCCACGCACTCGGTGACGTCCTCCCCCGTCAGTTCCACGTGAATGCCACCCGCGTAGCTGCCCAGGCCGTCGTGCACCTCGAAGAACCCGCGCACCTCGTCCAGGACGTCGTCGAAGCGGCGCGTCTTGCGACCGGACTCCGTCGTGAAGGTGTTGCCGTGCATGGGGTCGCACGCCCAGACCACCTGGGCCCCGGTCGCCTGCACCTTCTCCACCAGGGCCGGCAGACGGTCGCGCACCTTGGCGGCGCCCATCCGGGAGATCAGCGTCAGCCGCCCCGGTTCCCGCGCGGGGTCGAGCCGTTCGACCAGATCGACCACCTCCTGCGGGGTGGCCGTGGGACTGAGCTTCACGCCGACCGGATTGCGGACGGAGGCGGCGAAGGCGATGTGCGCCCCGTCGAGGCGACGGGTGCGCTCGCCGATCCAGACCATGTGCGCCGAGGTGTCGTAACGCTCGCCGGTACGGGAGTCGATGCGCGTCAGGGCATCCTCGTAGTCCAGCAGCAGGGCCTCGTGGGAGGCGTAGAACTCGTTCGTGAGCCGTTCGTCCGGTTCGCTGCCGCAGGCGGCCATGAAGCTCAGCGCGTGGTCGATCTCCCGGGCGAGCGCCTCGTACCGCCGGCCGGCCGGTGAGGTGCGCACGAAGTCGCGGTTCCACGCGTGCAGTTGCCGCAGCCCGCCGTATCCGCCGGTCATGAAGGCGCGGACCAGGTTCAGCGTCGCCGAGGACGCGTGGTACATCCGCATCAGCCGCCGCGGATCGGGACGGCGCTGTTCGTCGGTGAAGGGCAGACCGTTGACCGCGTCGCCCCGGTAGACGGGCAGGGTGATCCCCTCGCGGGTCTCGGTGGCGCTGGAGCGGGGCTTGGCGTACTGACCGGCTAGGCGCCCCACCTTCACCACGGGCACCGAGCCGGCGTAGGTGAGCACCATGGCCATCTGCAGCAGTGTCTTCAGCTTGCCGCTTACCTGGTCGGCCGAGACGCCGTCGAACGTCTCGGCGCAGTCACCGCCCTGAAGCAAGAACGCCTCGCCACGGGCCACCGCCGCCAGCCGGTCGCGCAACTGGTCGCACTCGCCGGCGAAGACCAGCGGCGGCACGGTCCGCAGCTCGGTCACCACGCGGCGGAGCTCCGCCCCGTCAGGCCATGCGGGCTGCTGCTCGGCGGGCAGGCCCTGCCAAGGCTCCAGCGACTCGTCGGATCCGGTGGTCCGGGGGGTTGAAGAGAGCGTCCCGGTTGCCTGAGATTTCATCAACTTCAGTCCTTCGCCGGTCATCCGCAGACTCTGTGGGAATACGTGTTGTGCAGCGTACGCGGAAAAGGAGGTGTTGGTGACTTCGGCTGCTTATCGGCCCGATAAGAAAGCGTGATTGGCGCCCGCGCGGATTCGTCAATATCTTCGACCCAGTGTTCTTGAGCACCGGCTTCTTCAGGTGCTTCCCACTCCCAGAAGGGTCTTCACATGACGCCCGTGGTGGTCGACGGAAATTCGCTCTCTTTGGCCGACGTGGTGTCGGTTGCCCGAGATTCGGCAAAGGAAGTGCTGTTTTCCGAAACCGCGCAGAAGGCCGTCGATGAATCGCGTGAACTGAAACTGCGTCTCATCGCCACCGGCCAGCCCATCTACGGTGTGACCACCGGCTTCGGTGACAGCGTCACCACGCAGATCGCGCCGGCCAAGGCCGCCCAGCTCCAGCGCAACATGATCCGCTACCACCTCAACGGCACGGGCCCACTGGCCCCCGACGAGGTCGTCCGGGCCACTCTGCTCATCCGGGCCAACTGCCTCGCCCGCGGCAACTCGGGCATCCAGCCAGCGGTGGTGGAGCGTCTCCTCGACCTCCTGCGCCACGACGTGCTGCCGCAGATCCCCGAACGGGGCTCCGTGGGAGCCAGCGGCGACCTGGTGCCCCTGTGCTACGTGGCCTCGGCCCTCATCGGCGAAGGACAGCTCACTTTCCGCGGCCGGACCCACGAGGCCGGCGAGGTGCTGGCGCAGCTCGGCCTGCAACCGGTGGCGCTCGAGGCGAAGGACGGCCTGGGTCTGATCAACGGCACCTCCTTCAGCGCGGCCTTCGCCGTGCTCGCCGCGCATGACGCCCATCAGCTCGCCGTGACGGCGGACATTTGCACGGCGCTGGCCTCCGAGGCCCTGCTGGGCAACCGCGGCCACTACGCCGCGTTCATCCACGAGCAGCGGCCGCACCGGGGCCAGCGGGACAGTGCGGCCCTGCTGACCGAGCTGCTCGACGGGTCCGGCCTGTCGCTGCCGCACAACCAGGTGGTCGACCTGAACGACCCGCTCGAGGGCCGGGGTCACGGCAAGCTTCGCCGCAGCATCCAGGACCGATACTCGCTGCGGTGCGCCCCGCACGTCAACGGTGTGCTGCGGGACACGCTGGAGTGGGTGGACCGCTGGCTGGAGACCGAGATCAACGCCTCCACCGACAACCCGCTCTTCGACGCCGGCACCGACGACGTGCACAGCGGTGGCAACTTCTACGCCGGGCACGTGGTGCAGGCGATGGACTCCCTGAAGGTCGCGGTGGCGAACATCGCGGACTTGCTCGACCGCCAGCTGGAGCTGCTGGTGGACGAAAAGTTCAACAACGGGCTCACCCCCAACCTCATTCCCCGCTTCGAGGACGACAACTGGGAGGGCGGCCTGCACCACGGCTTCAAGGGCATGCAGTTGGCGTGCTCGGCGATCACCGCCGAGGCGCTGAAGACCTCCAACCCGGCCAGCGTCTTCTCCCGGTCCACCGAGGCCCACAACCAGGACAAGGTGAGCATGGCCCCGATTGCGGCGCGCGACGCCCGCAACATCGTGGGACTCACCCGGGAGGTCACGGCGATACACCTGCTGGCCGCCTGCCAGGCCCTGGACCTGCGCGGCACCGACGAGATGAGCCCGCGTACCCGCGCGGTGCACGAACTGGTCCGCTCCGCGGTGCCCTTCGTGGACTCGGACCGGCGCATGGACCAGGACATCGCCGCGGTCGTCGAGCTGATCCGCACGGGCGCCGTCGCCGAGGCCGCGGGCGTCACCTCCGCGAACTGACCGACGCCACCACCCTGCCCCGGCGCGGTCGCCGGTCCTGTCGGCAGGCACTCGCCAGTTACCCGGCCCCTGCGGCCGCAGAGAACCCCACGGAGAAGACATGTTGCTCATGCGGGACGAGCGCGCCCGGAAGGAAGCGGAAGCGCGGTTCGAGCGCCACGCCTCCCTGGTCGCGGATGTCCACGCCGGCCGCGCCGATCTGCGCGCCGTGCACGGCGAGAAGCTGGTGCGCACCCTGGCCGCCGCGGCGCAGTCGGAGCTGTACGCCGACGTCCTGCCGCAGGACCTGCGGGACGCGCTGGCCGCCGGCACGGTGAACCCCGCCCGGGCGCTCGACGAGGTCCTCCCGTCCCTGCCGCTCCTGGAGAAGCCGCTGCTGAGCAAGCTGGGGCAGGGGGCCTTCACCCGGCAGCTCAACGAGTTCGTGCACTACTACGAGTCGTCGGGGACGACCGGCAACCCGATCGCCGCGCCCAAGGCCGTGGACGACCTGGTGGCCAACACGGTCAACATCGGCGAGATGTGGGGCCGGATCGTCAGCCCCGGCGACGCGGCGATGATCCTCATCAACGCTCCCTTCGCGCCGGCCGCCTACCAGTTCGAGAAGGTGCTGGAGTACCTGGGCGTGATGTCGCTGCGCCCCTGGGTCGACAACATCACCGGTGACTACAGCCGGGTGCTGCGCCTGGCCGAGGACCTGAAGGTGAACGTCTTCGTGGGGCCGCCCTCCCGGCTGCTGGAGCTGATCCAGTTCGCCCGGCGCCAGGGCGTGGCCGTGCCGCGGTTCAAGACGCTGCTCCTGATGGCCGAGCAGACCGGGCCGAGCTTCCTGCGCCATCTGGAGCGGCTCACCGGCGCGACGGCGTACGTGGCCGCGTACGGCTCGTCCGAGACCGGGACCACCGCCCTCAGCTGTGAGGAGGGCTCGCTGCACCTGCAGACCCAGAGCTATGTCCTGGAGCTGCTGGACGACTCGGGGACCCGGCTGATCGACGGCAGCCCGGACCGCGGCGAACTCGTCGTCACCACCCTCGACCTGGACGGCCGGCCGCTGCTGCGCTACCGCACCGGTGACCTGGTCGAGACCGACTCCGGCAGCTGCGCGTGCGGCCTGGCGCTGCCGGTGCTGCGCACCCAGGGCCGGTCGCAGGACGTCCTGCCGCTGTCCGACCGGGGGATCCGGCAGAACGACGTCGAGGCGAGGATGTGGGCGCCGACCGCTCCCGCGCCGATCGTCCTCAACTACATGCTGATCCTGCGCGGCGACGACGTGCTGTGCCTGACCACGACCGACGAGCCGCCGGCGCCGTCCTGGGCGGAGGAGATGGCGGCCACGCTGGCGGATCTCTTCCCCGGCAAGCGGCTGGCGGTGCGGGCGGTGGAGCAGCTTCCTCCGCTGGCGTCGCTGGGCCAGTACCTGGGCTGGAAGCTGTCCCGCGTGCTGGACCTGGACGAGGAGCGCAACTGGGGCCGGCTTCCTGCCCCGATCGCGGACATCGTCCAGAAGACCCTTGCCGAGCTGGCTAGTTCGTAGATTGTGGAACTAGCGAATCAAGCCTAGTATCAGGGTCCGTTGCCACTCCGGCAGCCAAGACGCCTGGAGAGAGCCATGACACACCGCGCAGGATTCTCGATCCCGATCCCGGGGTTACCGCTCAGAGACCACCGGACGCTTCTGGAACGGGCGCCCGACTGGGGCTACACGGACGTCTGGACCGCCGAGTCGGCGGGCCCGGACGCCTTCACCCCCCTCGCGCTCGCCGCCGCCTGGTCGCCGTCGCTGCGGCTCGGCACCTCGGTGATCCCGGCCCAGACCCGCGGCCCCGCCACCCTGGCGATGACCGCGGCGACCCTGGCCGAGGCGACGGACGCCGAGGTCGTCGTCGGGATCGGGGCCTCCGGGCCGCCGTTCGTCGAGGACATCAACGGCATTCCCTTCCGCGAGCCCTACCGGCACGTGCGGGACACCGCCCGGTTCCTGCGCACCGCGTTCCGCGGTGAGCTGGTCCAGGGGGACTTCGACACCTTCCGCATCAAGGGATTCCACCTGTCCCAGCTCCCGCCCAGGGCGCCGCGCGTGATGCTCGGCGCCCTCAGGCCGGGCATGCTGCGGCTCGCCGCCCGCGAGGCCGAGGGGGCGATCACCAACGTCCTCACCGTGGAGGACGTACCGCGGGTCGCCAAGGAGTTCCGCGCCGAGGGCGCGGACAAGGAGCTGATCGGGCGCTTCTTCGTGTGTCCGACCGCCGACCGGGAGCTCGGCCGCATGATCGGGCGGCGCGTGCTGACCCCGATGCTCATGGCCCGCACCTACTGGGCGTTCCACTCCTGGCTGGGACGGGCCGACCTGCTCGGGCCCATGCGCGAGGCCTGGCTCGCGGGCGACTGGCACCGGGCGCAGACACTGCTGCCTGACCGGCTGCTGGACGAACTGTTCGTGCACGGCAGCCCCGAGGAGTGCCGGGAGCACCTGGAGCGTTTCGTGGCCGCCGGCATCGACACCACGATCATCGCGCTCATCCCCCCACCCGAGTTCGGCGGGGGCCTGCCCGGCGCCACAGCCGCGCTGCACGCCCTCTCCCCGACCGGCTCCTGACCGCACCGTCCCCCACGGAGGAATCATGTCCGCCACCGCCACCGTCGGCGGCACCGGCCGGCCCGCGTCCTTCGACGCGCCCACCAAGGCCCTGCTCACCGTCGGCGCCTTCGCCGCCCTGCTCGTCGGGTCCGACACGCTCGTCGTGTCACCCCTGATCCCCAGCATCACCGCGGACACCCACACATCCGCCCACTCGGGCGGCCTGCTGGTGACCGCGTACGCCCTGGTGTACGCCGTGGTCGGACCCCTGTTCGGCCCGGTCTCCGACCGCTGGGGCCGCAAGCCCACCGCCCTGGCCGGTCTGGTGGTCTTCTCGGTCAGCACCGCGCTGACCGGCGTGGGTTCCAGCTTCGCCCTCACCCTGGCGTTCCGCGCCCTGGCCGGTCTCGGTGCCGCCATGCTGCTGCCGAGTGTCTTCGCGGCCGTCTCTGACCGGGTCCCGCCGGAGCGCCGCGGCTCCGCCATCGGCGTGATCACCGGCATGCTCATGGGTTCCTCGGTCATCGGTGTGCCGGTCGGCGCTCTGGTGGCCCAGGCGGCCTCCTGGCGCTGGTGCTTCTTCGGCATCGGCGCGCTGGGCGCCGTGGCCCTGGTATGGGCCGCCCTGCGGTTCCCCGGCGGTCGGCCGCCCCGTCAACTGCCCGGCGGGCCGGTGAAGGTGTACATCGGTCAGTTCAAGGCCGCCCTGTCGATGAAGCCGGTGCTGTTCGTGCTCGGCTCGACGATGTTCTGGAGCGCGGGCCTGCAGGGCATGTTCGCCAACGTCGGCGAGTTCTACAGCTCCACCTATTCCCTGACCACGGGACAGACCGGTCTGGCCATGCTGTTGGCCGGCCTCTGCAGCGTGTTCGGCAACCTCTACGGCGGCAAGACGGCCGACCGGTACGGACGCCGGCTGGTGATCGCCGTCGCCGGAGCCTCGGCCGCGCTCGCCGTCGTCATCTTCTCCCTGACCACCGGCTCCCTCGTGGCGGCCATCGTCGTGCAGGGTATCTGGGGGGCCGCGATCGGCTTCGGCCAGGCGTCCCTGACCACACTCGTCAGCGAGCTGAGCCCCCGTGCCCGCGGGACGGCCCTGTCACTGAACGCGTCCTCCCAGTACGTCGGCGTCATGGTGGGCACCGCGGCCGCAGCCGCACTGCTGTCGGCCGGCTCCAGCTTCCTGGTCATCGGTGCGCTGTGCGCGCTGTGCACGCTCATCGTCGTTCCTCTGGTCCTGATCTCCAGGACCCGCACCGCCGACGCAGCCGAGCCGGGGGCCGTCGGCACCCCCTCCACCGCTCCGCAACCGAGCCCAGAAGGAAAGGCCAGCTGAATGACTGCCATGACGGACGCCGAGAAGGCCCAGTTCGTCCTCGGGGTCTACTTCCGGACCCAGGCCGCGATCGAGAAGTACATGGGAGCGGAACGGCTCCCGGAGTGGACCGAGTACATGGCCGGAATCACGGCCGAATCGACCAGGAAGCGGCTCCCCGACCCCGCGGACCAGGCACGCAGCCTCCTCGACGGCCTGGCGAGCATGCTCGACGTCTACGGTTCCGACTACACCACCACGGAAGCCGACGGGACCAAGCACCTTCAGGTCCGGCGCTGCGGCATCTACGACTACCGGGAGCGGGTCCAGAAGCAAGGCGTCGAACTGACCCTGAAGCGGCCCTGTGAGTTCTGCGTCGACTTCCGCTACCGCACCGCCGAGCAGCTGGGGGCCACGCTGTCCCACGAACTCGCCGACCGCGGCTGCAGCTGGACGTGCAGGACCGAGGACGGCCCCGCCGGCGACTGAACAGGCCCGGCGGCGTTACCGGCACCACGGATCGTGCCGCACCCGTGTCGTCGCCGCACGACGCGTAACCGAACCAGAGATCTCCAAGGAGCAAGCATGTGTGGAATCGCCGGGTGGGCCGACTGGGAACGTGACCTCACCCAGGAGAAGGACACGGTGGAGGCCATGACCCGGACCATGGTGTGCCGTGGACCCGACGCCGCCGGCACCTGGCTCTCGCCGCGGGCCGGCATCGGGCATCGCCGCCTCTCGGTGATCGACCTGGAGGGCGGCGCCCAGCCGATGACGGCCCGGGCGGGGGAACACACCGTGGTCCTCAGCTACAGCGGCGAGGTGTACAACTTCCGCGAGCTGCGCGACCAGCTCTCGGCGCGGGGCCATGCCTTCCGCACCGGCTCGGACACCGAGGTGGTGCTGAACGCCTATCTGGAATGGGGCCCCGACCTGGCCCGGCGCCTCAACGGCATGTTCGCCTTCGCGGTGTGGGACGAGCGCTCGCAGGAACTGGTTCTCGTCCGCGACCGCCTCGGCGTCAAGCCGCTGTACTACGCCGTCCGCGGCTCCGCCGTGCTCTTCGGCTCCGAGCCCAAGGCGATCCTCGCGAACCCGCTGTTCGCTCCGCGCATCGACCTCGACGGGCTGGCCGACCTGTTCGTGATGGCCGCCAAGCGGCCGGGCGACGCCGTCTACCGCGACCTGCGCGAGGTCGCACCCGGAACCGTCGTCCGCTGCGGCCGCGACGGCGCCCGCGTCGAGACCTACTGGCAGTTGGAGGCGCGGCCGCACGAGGACGACCTGGACACCACGGTCGCCACCGTACGGGACTTGCTCTCCGACATCGTCGATCGCCAGCTGGTGACCGACGTTCCCCTGTGCAGCCTCCTCTCCGGCGGTCTGGACTCCAGCGTGGTGACGGCGCTCGCGGCGCGGCACCTCACGGCCCAGGGGCGTGGAACGGTCTCCACCTTCTCCGTGGACTTCGTCCACCACGAGCAGGGCTTCACCGCCGACGCGCTGCACTCCAGCCCCGATGCGCCGTTCGCGAAAGCCGCCGCACAGCACATCGGCAGCTCGCACCAGGAGATCGTGCTGGACGCCGGGGAGCTGTACGGCTGCCAGGATGAGGCGATCACGGCCCGCGACCTGCCGGGCATCGGCGACCTGGACGCCTCGCTGCTCATGCTCTTCCGGGAGGTGCGCAAGCACTCCACCGTGGCGCTGTCCGGCGAGGCGGCCGACGAGGTGTTCGGCGGCTACCCGTGGTACGCGGCCGAAGCCGCCCGGCCCACCGCATCGTTTCCGTGGGCCGCCGGGGCGGGCGACCGCAACGCCGTACTGGCTCCGGACCTGCGCGGCAAGCTGGACCTCAACGCCTACGCGGCCGACCGTTACGCGGAAGCGGTCCGGCAGGCGCCCACGCTCCCGGGCGAAGAGGGCGTCCAGAGGCGTATGCGCGAGGTGTTCTACCTGAACCTCACCCGGTTCCTGCCGTTCCTGCTGGACCGCAAGGACCGCATGAGCATGGCGGTGGGCCTGGAGGTACGCGTGCCCTTCTGCGACCACCGCCTCGTCGAGTACGCCTGGAACATTCCCTGGTCCCTGCACACGGCCGACGGTGTCCAGAAGAGCGTCCTGCGCCGGGCTGCCCGGGGACTGGTGCCCGACGCCATCGTCGACCGGCCCAAGAGCGCCTTCCCGTCGGGTGTCGGCTCCGCCTATCTGGCGGCGACCCGGGAGCGGGCCCGCGCGCTGCTGGCCGACCGGTCCTCGCCGGTTCTCGCGCTGGTCGACACAGATGCCGTCGCGGGCATGGTGCGCGCTACCGAGAGCGGCTCGGGTTCCTTCAGCCCGCCGCCGATGCTGCCCCGCATCCTCCAGCTCGACGCGTGGCTGCGGCGCTACCGGGTCGATGTCGTCTTCTGACGGCGCGGCCCTCCCGGCGAGGCGCGCCGGCCACGCGGGTACCACCCGACTGTTCGGAAAGGAACGGCACATGGCCGGAAATCGACAGCTGACGGCGTCTGCCCGGGGCACCTTCCACCGGACCCGGCCACCGCTGCCCGTGGTGCCGCGGTGGGCAGCCGGCCGCGCCCCGGTCGCGGGGAGCGCGCGGTGATCCTGCGGACCGCGGCCGTGGTCGGGACCGGCCTGATCGGCACGTCGGTGGCGCTCGCCCTCACCCGGGCCGGTGTCCACGTGCACCTGGTGGACACCGACGCCGTGGCGGTCCGGACGGCCGCCTCCCTGGGGGCCGGGACGTCGGCGGCGCCCGGGGAGCCGGTCGACCTGGCCGTGCTGGCCGTGCCGCCGGGCCTGGTGGGCCCGGTCCTGGCCGAGCGGCAACGGCAGCGGCTGGCGCACAGCTACACCGACGTCGCCGGCGTCAAGCGGGCCACCGAACGGGATTTCGCGAAGCTCGGCGTGGACACCTCCACCTTCATAGGGGGCCACCCGCTGGCGGGCCGGGAGTGCTCCGGGCCGCTCGGCGCGCGGGCCGACCTGTTTCAGGACCGGACGTGGGTGCTCACCCCCTCGCCGCATACCGGGGGCGAGACGCTCAACCGGACCCTGAGCATGGTCTCCACGTGCGGGGCGGTGCCCATGGTGATGGACAGCGGGCTCCATGACCAGGTCGTCGCGCTGACGTCCCATGTGCCGCATGTGCTGGCCGCCCTGATGGCGGCGCGGCTGGTGGCCGCCCCCGACGTGGCCGTACGGCTTGCCGGTACGGGGCTACGGGACGTGACCCGGATCGCGGCCGGGGACCCCGGCCTTTGGGCGGACATCCTCCACCAGAACGCGGCGGACGTGGCGGACGTCCTGGACCTGGTCAGGGCCGACCTCTCACAGGTCATAGGAATCCTCCGCGACCTGAGTCCGGACCGGGAGGGCGCGCTCGCCGGGGACAGGGCGGTGCTGACCGACCTGCTCGCCCGGGGTGTCGCCGGACGGGCCCGGGTGACGGACACACAGGCCGGCGCCGGGCCCGGTACGGTCACCGTGTGCGTGGCCTTCCCCGACGAGTCCGGAGCCCTGGCCGACATACTGGCCGTGGCCGAGCAGTTGACCGGCGACACGACTCGGGCGGCGGTGGACTACGGCGCCGACGAGACGGGGGGCCGCGCCGTTTTCGCCGTGCCGCCCCACCAGGCCCTGGACCTGGCGCGCCGGATGAAGGACGAGGGATGGGCGGTCCGCGTCGAAACGCGGCGGAGCCGGCCGCTCGGCCCGGTGCGCGGCGCGTCGCCCGACGACGAGCCGACGGTCCGTGAGCCGGCCCTCAACGGCGGCCGCACGGTGTGACGGGCCGGCCGCCCGCCGGAGGGCCCTGGGCGCTTTTCGTTCCGGACGGCGGCCGCCACATCCGACCGTACCTCCGCCCACCGGCGGCAGGTACAGTAGAAGTTCAACGATCACCAAACAAGCGAACCACGGAGTCCCTGTTGCGCTCTCTCAGCGAGCCCGCCCGCGAGGACATCCAGCTCGCCGCCGTCTTCCACGCGCTCAGCGACCCGGCGAGGCTGCACATCGTCCGGGACCTGGCCAACGGCCAGGAACGCAACTGCAGCAAGCTCAACACGCAACTGGCGAAGTCGACGCTCTCCCACCACTTCAAGGTGCTCAGGGAAGCGGGGATCACCCACACCAGGGTCGACGGCACCTGGAGATTCATCTCACTGCGGCTGGACGACCTCGAGGCCCGCTTCCCCGGACTGTTCGACGTCGTGTTCCGCTGCCTGGCCGACCCGGCCCCCGCCACGCCGACCACCGGCGGGTAGGAGCCGTCCGGGGCGCTTCCGAGACGTCCGTGCTCCCGATGCGGCGGCTCCTCAGGCCGCGGAGCGCGGCGTGAGTTACAGCACGTCCCCGATCACCGCCTCCATCACCCGGAACTCGACGGGCAGGTCGTGCAGCGCGTCCGACAGGGCCCGCAGCAGGGAACAGACCAGCGCCTCACCGAGGTGGGCGGCGACCCGCAACGTCACGGGAAGCGACCGGTCCGGGTCGGCGAGCGAAGCCGGTAAGAGAGGGCGCAGCCCCCATACGGCCTCGGCGCCGGCGAAGAGCAGGCTCACTCCCAGACCAGACCTGTTCGCCGCGGCCACTCCCTCGAGTCCGACGCCTTCGTAGGTGACCCTCCACGGCCTGTCCACGGCTTCCAGCAGCTCCTCGGTCATCCGGCGCAGCCGGTAGGGCTCACTCACCGTCGCGATGGGCAGGGATTCCTCGGCGAGCAGAGCAGGCTGCCCGAACCAGGCACAGGCCAGGTGCCCGACGCAGCGGTCTCGCGTGCTGTCCGGCGCGTTCAGCAGGAGCGCCGCGTCGAGCGTGCCCGTGGCGACCTGCTCGGCGAGCCAGTCGGTGTCACCGGTGCGCACGGTGAGCGTCGACTGCGGACGCTGCTCGGAAATCCGGGACAGCAGGCCCGGCAGGGCCCAGGACAGGGTGTCGCACACGCCGATGGCGACACGATGCCCCGACCGGCCACCGGCCAGTCGGATGACGAGTTCGTCGTTCAGACGGACCATCCGGCGGGCGTACTGGAGCAGTTCCTCTCCACCGCTGCTCAGTCGCATGGAGCGGCCCGTCTCCTGGAAGACCGATCCCCCGATGAGCCCCTCGAGTCTTCGCACGTGCTGGCTCACGGCGGGCTGCGACATGTTCAGGGTGTCTGCTGCGCGGCGGAAGCCGCCGGTTTCCACGATGGTCACCAGAGTGCGTAGCAGTCTGATGTCGAGATCGCGACGCAAGGGTGTCTCCAAGGGGAGGGGTTGGCGCGGCCAGGCATGACTGAGGAGCCGGTCTCCGCCTTCGGGCGGGCCGGAGTGCCGGCTGTGGGCGACGCTGCCTGTGGGGTGAGATGACGGTCGGTCAGGTCGTCAACTGGCGATGCCATCTATGGAGGGTTGCTGGAACATCAGTTGACGCATTCACGGAGACGTTAAGTGGACCCCTGAAGTTCTGTCAACGGGGGTAATAATCAAGCGCCTTGACCCGCCAACACCAGTGTGGGAGGCTCGGATGGCAGGAGTCTTGTGCACAGGAGGTATCGCATTTGGACGGCAGCAGCGCACCGCCGCCTCCGCAGACCCTGGCCGACAAGTTGGGTCACCTGTTCCAGACGGTGGTCCCTGCCGGGCGTGGCCCCTACAGCGTCGAAGAGGTCGCCAAGACGATTACCGACAGCGGCGTGCCGATCTCGGGCAGCTACATTTGGCTGCTGCGCAAGGGGCAGCGCGACAATCCGACACTGCGGCATCTCACGGCGCTGGCCCGGTTCTTCGGGGTGCCGCCGGCCTACTTCTTCGACGATTCGGTGACCTCGGACGTCAATGCCGAACTGGCTTTGCTCACGGCGCTGCGGGACACCGGGGTCAAGGAGGTGGCTCTGAGGGCCGCCGGAGTCTCGCCCAGGAGTCTCGCCTCGATCCGGGAGGTCATTGACCGTGTGCGGGAGTTGGAAGGCCTGCCGAACGGTGATCCGGACCTCGGATAGCCTGTAGCCGGCACCTACGCCGATCAAACGGCTGGTCAATCGGTCCGCTGTGGCCAGCTCGCTAGGGGGAGTGAGTGAAGCTGAGAAGGACGTACGGGCGCTGCAAAGCTCTGGTTGAGGCCCTCGATGTTCCGGCCTCTTTCGATGTTCGCGCCCTGTGTCGGCGTGTGGCGGAGCAACGGGGTCGACTCATTCACCTGGAGGCTGTCCCGCTGGCGCCGGAAGGGCCTTACGGCCTGTGGCTGTCCACAGCGAAGACGGACTACATATTCTTCGAGGAACGAACCAGCCCTTTCCATCAGGAACACATCATCGCCCATGAACTGGGCCACATGCTGTGCCGCCACGGGCGCGCGGCCGATCCGTGGGACGCCGACTCCCTGCACACGCTGCTGCCCGCGCTCGAACCGGGTGTTGTGGGGCAGGTCCTGCACCGCAGGCACTACGCGAACGCCGAGGAACAGGAGGCGGAGATATTCGCATCCCTCCTGCTCCAGCGGCTCAGCCACCCGGTGTCCGAGCCGGTCCACAACGCACCGCCGGAAGCCGCCGAGGTGCTGGGCAGACTCGACCGGTCGCTGTGCCGTCGGCCGGTCGATCTCACCTCCTGACGATGTCCCTGCACCCGCTGTGCGCGGCAGCCGCCTGGGCTGCGTTCTTCTTCAAGATCAGGACGCTGTCGCGAGCGCCGGACGAGGTGGCCCTGCGCGCGCTGTGCTTCGTCCTCGGAGCCTCGGCCCTCAGCTTCACGGTGTCGCTTCCGGCGATATGGGGCGAGCTCAATCGCTGGTCCGGGATACCGGGGCTGGCGCCGCTGGCGCTGCAGACCTGCGTGATGTCCTTCGCGCTGGGGCAGCAGGTCCTGCTCGCGTACTGGATGGAGCCGCCGTCAGGGGCCCGGAAACGGTTGGCCAGACGCTTCGTACACGTCGCCATCGCCGCCGTCGGGATGTTCGGTCTGTTCCTGCTCAGCGTGGTCGGCAGTCATCTGTCGACCGCCGCCCTGGAGGCCGGGCGGCCGTATCGACTGGCGTGCTCGCTGGTCTACAACGCGGTCTACGCCGTTGTGGAAATAGAAGTGGCCGTCCTCTGTCTGCGTTATGCGAGGGCGTCGCATCACTGGTTGCGCAGGGGCCTCGTGGTAGCGGCCACAGGCGCCGTACTGACCCTTTCGTACACCGGGATCGGTATTGTCGACGCTTGTGTCGAGTACCGCCATCTGTCACCGGTGCCCTGGGAGGACCTGGTGTGGACCGTGGGAGATGCCGGTGCACTGTGCAAAATCATCGGGTGGACCCTACCGGAATGGGGACCCCGGATAGGGCGTGTCTCTGGCAGCCTGAGGAAGTATCAGCAGTATCGCGCGCTCTACCCGTTGTGGCGTGCAGTGCACCGGGCCGTGCCGGAGGTGGCGCTGCAACCCGACAACAGCCTTATGGGCAGGGTCCTGGTGCTTTGGAGTGTGGAATTCAAGCTCTATCGGCGTGTCATCGAAATCCGGGACGGGATTCTGGCCGTGCGGCACCGCGTAGCCCCCGGCGTGGCTCGCAGAGCGCTGGAACAGGGATGCGCGGCCGGGCTGAGCGGCAATGATCTGCTGGCAGCGGTGCAGGCAGCCCAGCTGGCGTCCGCCCTGGAGAGCTATGAGACCGGAGGTCGAGGCCAAGGCGACGTGATGATCGACGGACCGCCAAGGATGAGTTTCCAGGAGGAGCTGACCTGGATAGTGAAGTTGTCGGAGGTGTTCAACCGCTGCCTGGTTGTCCATGAGGCCCCAGGTAATGATTCCGCCGTCGGTCAGGTGCCGGGAACCGGCTCTGAAACGCGGACGACGACTGGCGGACGCTGATCAAGCCATGGAACGCCGTTGACCGCCCGTCCCGGTGAGACGGGCCTGCGGCTCCCTCAGCGCCTCTTCAGCACCCTGCTCCGGTGGATCTCGGCCTGGACTGGTCTACGTCTGGTTTCCGCACGTCGTGACCTGTTCCAGATGACGGATCACGTGAAGTGCCTGTCACTCCCCAAGCTCCGCGCCTGGCCAGAACTCCCAGGAAAGTCCCAGAGGCGCCCATGAGTTCCCTCCTGCCTCGCATTTGTGCAAGTCAGGAGGGTTTCACGCTACTTTTTCCTAGAAGCTTCAGATGTCCCGGAAGATCTCGATCTGCGCCCCGATCGAGTTCAGGCGCTCGGCCAGGTCCTCGTAGCCGCGGTTGATGACGTACACGTTGCGCAGGACCGACGTGCCCTCCGCCGCCATCATCGCCAGCAGGACTACCACCGCGGGGCGCAGGGCCGGGGGGCACATCATCTCGGCGGCGCGCCAGCGGGTGGGGCCCTCGACCAGGACGCGGTGCGGGTCGAGCAACTGCAGGCGTCCGCCCAGGCGGTTGAGGTCCGTCAGGTAGATGGCTCGGTTGTCGTAGACCCAGTCGTGGATCAGCGTCTTGCCCTGCGCGACGGCCGCGATGGCCGCGAAGAAGGGGACGTTGTCGATGTTCAGGCCGGGGAACGGCATCGGGTGGATCTTGTCGATCGGCGCCTCCAGCTTGGAGGGCCGGACGGTGAGGTCCGCCAGCCGGGTGCGGCCGTTGTCGGCGACGTACTCCGGGCTGCGGTCGTGGTCGAGGCCCATCTCCTCCAGGACCGCCAGCTCGATCTCCAGGAACTCGATCGGCACCCGGCGCACCGTCAGCTCCGACTCGGTGACGACCGCGGCGGCCAGCAGGCTCATCGCCTCCACCGGGTCCTCGGAGGGGGAGTAGTCCACGTCGACGTCTATGGCCGGCACGCCGTGCACGGTGAGCGTGGTGGTGCCGATGCCCTCGACGCGGACGCCGAGCGCCTCCAGGAAGAAACAGAGGTCCTGGACCATGTAGTTGGAGGACGCGTTGCGGATGACCGTGGCCCCGTCGTGGCGGGCGGCCGCGAGCAGGGCGTTCTCGGTCACGGTGTCGCCGCGCTCGGTCAGCACGATCGGCCGGTCCGGGCGGACGGAGCGGTCCACCACGGCGTGGTACTGGCCCTCGGTGGCCGCCACGTCCAGACCGAACCGGCGCAGCGCGATCATGTGCGGCTCGATGGTCCGCGTCCCCAGGTCGCAACCGCCCGCGTACGGCAGCATGAAGCGGTCCATGCGGTGCAGCAGCGGCCCGAGGAACATGATGATGGACCGCGTGCGGACGGCGGCCTCGGCGTCGATGGCGGCCATGTCGAGCTCGGCCGGCGGCACGATCTCCAGATCGGTGCCGTCGTTGATCCAGCGGGCGCGGACGCCGATCGAGCCCAGCACCTCCAGGAGGCGGTACACCTCCTCGATCCGGGCCACCCGGCGCAGCACCGTGCGCCCCCTGTTCAGCAGGGAGGCGCACAGCAGTGCCACGCACGCGTTCTTGCTCGTCTTCACGTCGATGGCGCCGGACAGCCGTCGGCCGCCGACCACGCGCAGATGCATCGGGCCCGCGTAGCCCAGCGACACGATCTCGCTGTCGAGAGCCTCACCTATCCGGGCGATCATCTCAAGGCTGATGTTCTGATTGCCGCGCTCGATGCGGTTGACGGCGCTCTGGCTGGTGCCCAGTGCCTCGGCGAGCTGCGCCTGTGTCCAGCCCCGGTGTTGCCGGGCGTCACGGATGAGCTTGCCGATACGTACGAGGTAGTCGTCTGCCATGAGGCTGAGGTTATCTCAGATATGAGATGGCACCTCTTGTGGGGGGCCAGACGGGTGAGGAGGCGCGGTGAGGCGCCGTCAGTGACGCTTTCCGGAATGGGTGCTACGCCATCCGAAAGGTCCCGGCAAATCCATCGATGTCGTACGACGTCCGGTGCTGCTGTGCGTGTGCCTCGGCCCGTTCTTCCCGCCGGTCGTGATGGACCAGGACCGCTTGTTGATGTTCAGCCGCACCCCCGGAAGGATCCGGAAGCTCTTGCGGAACGTGAGCCCCATGGGTGTCTCCGTTCTGAAGTCGTGCACAGCGGGCGATTTCAAGTGGTGCCGGGTTGCCCCGGCTCACCTCGCATACCCCCGTCCGGCCTGCTCATGGCGCAACTTCCGTGCGACATACGCGAGAACGCCCGGCCCGGCGGTCCGGCGCCGGTCCGCCGAGGGGAGGGGGTGGTGCGGATGTGGGCCTGCTCACGCGCGGCGGCGCGGGTCCGCGCGAGGCCGGGCATGACCATCCGGCGCCCATGTACTAGAGTTATCTCGACATCGAGATATCTGCCAAGGCGCACCGCAGCCGCCACCTTGGTAAGGCTTACCTAACTAAGGCCTACCTTAGCGGATTGGCCGAGATGCCGTGGCGGCAGGATCGTGGTGGTACGCGCACATCAATGAAGGAGACTGTCGTGTCGGCGAACAGCTTCGACGCCCGCAGCACGCTGCAGGTGGGCGACGAGTCGTACGAGATCTTCCGGCTTGACAAGGTCGAGGGCTCGGCCCGACTGCCTTACAGCCTGAAGGTCCTGCTGGAGAACCTGCTGCGCACCGAGGACGGCGCGAACATCACCGCCGACCACATCCGTGCCCTCGGCAACTGGGACTCCCAGGCCCAGCCGTCGCAGGAGATCCAGTTCACGCCGGCCCGCGTGATCATGCAGGACTTCACCGGCGTCCCGTGTGTCGTGGACCTCGCGACCATGCGTGAGGCCGTCAAGGAGCTGGGCGGCGACCCCGCCAAGATCAACCCGCTGGCCCCCGCCGAGCTGGTCATCGACCACTCCGTCATCGCCGACAAGTTCGGCACCCACGAAGCCTTCAAGCAGAACGTCGAGCTGGAGTACGGCCGCAACAAGGAGCGCTACCAGTTCCTGCGCTGGGGCCAGACCGCCTTCGACGAGTTCAAGGTCGTCCCGCCGGGCACCGGCATCGTCCACCAGGTGAACATCGAGCACCTGGCCCGTGTCGTCATGGTCCGCGACGGCAAGGCCTACCCCGACACCCTGGTCGGCACCGACTCGCACACCACCATGGTCAACGGCCTCGGCGTCCTCGGCTGGGGCGTCGGCGGCATCGAGGCCGAGGCCGCCATGCTCGGCCAGCCGGTCTCCATGCTGATCCCGCGCGTCGTCGGCTTCAAGCTCACCGGCGAGCTGCCCGCCGGCACCACCGCCACCGACCTGGTGCTGACCATCACCGAGATGCTGCGCAAGCACGGTGTCGTCGGCAAGTTCGTCGAGTTCTACGGCGAGGGCGTCGCCGCGACGAGCCTCGCCAACCGCGCCACCATCGGCAACATGTCGCCGGAGTTCGGCTCCACCGCCGCGATCTTCCCGATCGACGACGAGACCCTCAACTACCTGCGCCTGACCGGCCGCTCCGACCAGCAGGTCGCCCTGGTCGAGGCGTACGCCAAGCAGCAGGGCCTCTGGCTGGACCCGCACGCCGAGCCGGACTTCTCCGAGAAGCTCGAGCTGGACCTGTCCACGGTCGTGCCGTCCATCGCCGGCCCCAAGCGCCCGCAGGACCGCATCGTCCTGTCCCGGGCCGCCGAGCAGTTCACCAGCGACGTGCTCAACTACGTCCAGGACGGCGAGCGCGCCGCGGAGGGCGTGGAGTCCCCGGTCGACGAGGCGTCCGCCGAGTCCTTCCCGGCCAGCGACGCCCCGGCCTACGGCCACACGGAGAACGGCGCGGGCGCCCCGCGGCACTCCGCCGTCGTCCCCGGCCCCGGCCCGTCCAACCCGGTGACCGTCGCCGCCCCCGACGGCTCGGAGTACGACCTGGACCACGGCGCCGTCACCGTCGCCGCCATCACCTCCTGCACCAACACCTCGAACCCGTACGTCATGGTCGGTGCCGCCCTGGTCGCCAAGAAGGCCGTGGAGAAGGGCCTGACCCGCAAGCCGTGGGTCAAGACCACCCTGGCCCCGGGCTCCAAGGTCGTCATGGACTACTACGACCGGGCCGGCCTCACCCCGTACCTCGACAAGCTGGGCTTCAACCTGGTCGGCTACGGCTGCACCACCTGCATCGGCAACTCCGGCCCGCTGCCGGAGGAGGTCTCCAAGGCGGTCAACGACAACGACCTCGCCGTCGTCTCGGTGCTCTCCGGCAACCGCAACTTCGAGGGCCGGATCAACCCCGACGTCAAGATGAACTACCTGGCGTCCCCGCCGCTGGTCGTCGCCTACGCCATCGCCGGTTCCATGAGGGTGGACATCACCAAGGACCCGATCGGCACCGACGCCGAGGGCAAGCCGGTCTACCTTCAGGACATCTGGCCGTCCGAGCAGGAGGTCAACGAGGTCGTCGCCTCCGCGATCGGCCAGGACATGTTCGCCACGTCCTACCAGGACGTCTTCGCGGGCGACGCGCAGTGGCAGTCGCTGCCGATCCCGACCGGCAACACCTTCGAGTGGGACGCGGAGTCGACGTACGTCCGCAAGCCCCCGTACTTCGAGGGCATGACGATGGACCCGGCCCCGGTCGAGGACATCGCCGGCGCCCGGGTGCTCGCCAAGCTGGGCGACTCGGTCACCACCGACCACATCTCCCCGGCCGGCGCCATCAAGGCCGACACCCCGGCGGGCCAGTACCTCACGGAGCACGGCGTGGAGCGCCGCGACTTCAACAGCTACGGCTCGCGCCGCGGCAACCACGAGGTCATGATCCGCGGAACGTTCGCCAACATCCGCCTGCGCAACCAGATCGCGCCGGGCACCGAGGGCGGCTACACGCGTGACTTCACGCGGGAGGACGGCCCGGTCTCCTTCATCTACGACGCCTCGCGCAACTACATCGAGCAGGGCATCCCGCTGGTCGTCCTGGCCGGCAAGGAGTACGGTTCCGGCTCGTCCCGCGACTGGGCGGCCAAGGGCACCGCGCTGCTCGGCGTGAAGGCCGTCGTCGCCGAGTCCTACGAGCGCATCCACCGCTCGAACCTCATCGGCATGGGCGTCCTGCCGCTGCAGTACCCGGAGGGGCAGACCGCCGAGTCCCTCGGCCTGACCGGCGAGGAGACCTTCTCCGTCTCGGGCGTCACCGAGCTCAACGAGGGCACCACCCCGGGCACGGTGAAGGTCACCACCGACACCGGTGTCGAGTTCGACGCGGTCGTCCGCATCGACACCCCCGGTGAGGCGGACTACTACCGCAACGGCGGCATCATGCAGTACGTGCTGCGCAGCCTGATCCGCAAGTAAGGGATCACGCCACGCGGTCGGGCCGCGTCCCCGGGCACCGGGGGCGCGGCCCTTCGCGTTTGAGCGGCAACCCGGGTGAATCAATCCCGATCGACCCCACGAGAAACAGCAGAATATTTCGCACCATTTCTTGTCGCCCTGGCCCCTCGTACGGGCTGGCTGAAATATTCCGCACTTGCTTGAGGGTTGTCATGCCCGGTACTACACTCTCTTCATGTCGGACCCTTTGCTGCCTACACCGCTGCTCGAAGCACTGCCGGGTGTACTCCTGAAATGTGAATTCCTGCATCCGGGGCGCAGTCACAAAGCGAGGGTGGCCCGTGCCCTCGTGGATGATGCGGAACGGCGTGGAGTCATTGTGCGCGGCGGCTCCACTGCGCTGATCGAGCGTACCGGCGGAAATCTTGGCATAGGTCTGGCCATCGAGGCGAAAATCCGTGGATACGAACTCGTGCTGGTCACCGACCCCGGCTACTCCAAGCGAAAAAAGGAACTGGCCGCTCGCCTTGGCGCGACCGTGCTGGATCGGGGAATCTCTCATCCGGGATGCCAGGACAACGAAGCGGCAGTACAGGAGATCCTGCGCCGGGAACCCGGACGATTTCACTACCTCAATCAGTTCGACAACACGGCAAATCCGACAGCCCATGAGCAGGGCACCGGGGCGGAAATCCTGGCCCAATTGATCGGCGGCGGCCACGGCCGTGACACCAAGGTTCTCCTCGTCACCGGCCTCGGCACGGGAGCGACCGCGCGAGGTGTCGCATCAGCCCTGGGCCAGTGGTTCCGGCAGGTCACCGTGATCGGGGTGGAGCCCCCCAACTGTGATCTGAAAGAAGATGTCCACGGCAGTCATGCGCTGCAGGGATTTTCGGTGGGACAGCCCGCCCCCTTCTTCCCGAGCTCGGAACTGGACGAGATCGTCCCGGTCACGGACGACGAAGTCGCTGCAGCCGGACGGCGGCTTTCGACCGAGTACCGGGTATTTGTCGGCCCCAGCAGCTGCGGCAATTTCGCAGCCGTCCTCAAGATGTTTCCCCCGGGTGCCGCTCGTGTGCCCTCCGGGGTCGTTTGCATCTCCTTTCTCTACGACCGCGGAGAGGACTACGAATGACCAACACGGTGCCGGTCCGGCAGATCCAGGCCGACATGGGTACGCTCCTGCGTCTCGTGGGCAGGCGACTGAGGCACGTGGGGCTCAGCCCCGCAGCGGTCCTGGAACTGATGTCCGACGTACCAGTCATGGTGCTGGAGGACCTGTACGCGCTGGTTGCGCGGGACCCGGCAGCCAGGTCGAGCGTGGTCTACGCGTACGAGAGTCATCTCAGCTTCCGCGCATTGCTGGCCCATCGCGTGGCCCATGACCTCCATCGCATCGGCATGGCGATGACCGGCGGCCGGCAGCCCGACCACGCCTTGGTGATCGCTGCCCGATGCATCGCGGAGACGGCCAAGCGAGAGACCGGCGTCGAGATCCATCCGGCAGCGGTGATCGGCAGCCGGACCGTCATCGACCACGGTTACGGGACGGTCATCGGCGAGCAAGTGCGCATGGGCAGCGACTGCTATCTGCTGCAGAACGTCGTCCTGGGCAGCCGGGCGATCAGGAGTGGCCCGGCGCAGTGGGCAGGCAGGCGGCATCCCCGGATCGGCAACCGCGTGGAGATCGCCGGGAACGTCGCCGTATTCGGACCCGTGACCATCGGCGACGACTGCCGCATCGAGTCCGGGGCGAGGATCACCGAGGACGTGCCCGCGGGTTCCCGGATTCGCGTGATCTCCGTCCTGCAGGTGACGAGCAGGAATCTCGGTCGGCCGGAGCAGTCCGCACAAGAAGCCGTTCGCGATCACGCAGGGTTCGAGGTGGGTGACGATGCGGCTGATCGCGCTGTCTGACGAGCAATTGCGGGCTGGACGAGGGCTGAAGTGGGGCCGTGTCCCGGGCGACGTCATTCCGGCCGACATCGCGGAACTCGACTTCGCCGTCGCGCCACCCATTCGCGCGGCGCTGTCCGACGCCGTCGACCGGTCGGACCTCGGCTATCCCGACTACACCAGCGGCACCCCGGTGCACCTGGCCGAACTCTTCGCAGAGCGGATTCATCGGACGCAAGGCTGGCGCCCGAACGTCCGAGCGGTGGAGGTCTGTGCGCAAATCACCCAGGCACTGTGCTGCGTGATCCTCGCCTTCACGCGAGCGGGTGATCAGGTGCTGGTTCACTCGCCGACCTATCCGCCGTTCCTGGAGGCGATCCGGTCGCTCGGGCGCCGCGCCGTCCTGGTACCGGCGGGGAACATCGGCGATGACGGAATTTCGGAAGCCTGGGCGGCAATGGAAAACGCGCAGCGGATACGGCTGATCGTGCTCTGCCAACCCCACAACCCCACCGGTCACGTATTCGACAGGAGCACGCTGGAAGCGCTGGCGGCTCTCGCTGCCCGCCGCGACGCGGTTGTGTTCGCCGACGAAATCCATGCGGAGATCGTTTACGCCGAGACGGAGTGCCGGTCGATTGCCTCCGTAGAGACTGCCGCTGAACGTACGATCGTTTTCACGTCGGCCGCGAAGAGTTTCAATGTCGCCGGGCTTCGCTGCGCCGTCGGTCACTTCGGCAGCGACGATTTGCTTGCGAGATTCCGGAGGCTTCCGTGGCATCTGCGCAGTGGTGCGAGTGTGTTGGGGCTCGCCGCCACGATCGCCGCATGGGAATCATGTGAGCCCTGGCTGGATCAATTACGAGCACAATTGAGTGTCAATCGAGCCAGATTGGCGGATTTTCTATCAAATTATAGGCAGCTGCACTTCAGGCCGCCGGCGGCCACCTATCTTGCGTGGATCGATCTTCGGGCTGCACGGGTGGGCGCCGACGCGCAGGAGTTCCTGTTGAACACCGCGAAGATCGCAGTACAGCCTGGTAAGGTCTTCGGCGCGTCTCTGGAGAGATTCGTTCGGCTCAATTTCGGAACCTCCGGAGCAAGACTCGAATTGATACTCGAAAGAATTCGCCACGCGCTCGACGCGGGCGACAGGAAAGGGTCGAGGAAATGAAGGTAATCGGTCTTCTCGGGGGGATGAGCTGGGAGTCGACGGCGTATTACTACCAGGAGCTCAATCGAGGAGTCCGCGAGCGTCTCGGTGGTCTGCACTCCGCCCGGTGCGTAATGCACTCCGTAGACTTTGCCGAAATCGAAAAAATGCAGGAGAACGGGGACTGGGCTGAAGCCGGGAAGTACCTCGCGCAACGCGCCCACCAACTCGAACTCGCCGGCGCCGACTGCGTGCTGATCTGTACGAACACGATGCACCGGGTCTATCCGGCCATTCAGGAGGGACTCGGCGTCCCCGTGCTGCACATCGCCGACGGTACCGCGGACGCCCTGCAGCGGGCCGGCGTGCAGAAGGTGGCGCTGCTGGGCACCCGGTACACGATGGAGCAGGCGTTCTACCGAGACCGGCTGGTCGCCAGGGGGTTCGAGGTCCTCGCCCCGGAACCGGAGGAGCGGGCCCGCGTCCACAAGATCATTTATCACGAGTTGTGTCTCGGTCAGGTGCTCGACTCGTCGCGGGACACGTACATCAGGATCGTCGAGTCTCTCGCCGCCCGAGGAGCCCAGGCCGTCATCCTCGGCTGCACCGAGATCGGCCTGCTGATCGACGAGCACACCAGTCCGCTGCCCGTTTTCGACACCACGCTCATCCATGTCCAGTCGGCCCTGGACTGGGCGCTGTCTGTATGACGGCGGGCGGGCGCACGCAATCGCTCGACCGGCTGGACGCGACGTTGGGTGCCCGAGCCGCCCTCCGGCTGCGCCTGGTCTGCCCCTCGCAGGAGTTCAGCGCCGAGGAGATGTCTTTCGGAGTGGGCCGTTGGCTCTCCTCGTCGCGGGGCCTGTGGGAGTCGCTGCGGGTGGCCTCGGAACCTGACCTCTCCCTGGTCATGGTGCAGGCGCCACCGGTGGGTCCGGACGTAGAGGACTACCTGCTGGACCTCGTGCCTCCGGGGCCCACGTCCGCCGCCGACCGCCGGGCACGGCATGCTCTGGTCGAGATCGAAGACCACAGTGAGCGGCATCTGAGCGAGAAGCTCCTCGACGCCCCCTGTCTGCTCCGCCGGCTGGGGCACACCGTGGATGTGGCGCGCAGGGCGGGTCACACCGTAGAGGGCCTGGCATGTTTCGCCTCCAGCGCGCGCATGGCCGCGCTCGCCCGGGCGCTGGGCCTCGACCTTCTCGAGGCCGATCCTCGCCTGCTCGGCTGGGGCAGCAAATCGGGCAGCCGGCAATTGTTCCGGGCGGCGGGCGTGAGCCATGCGCCGGGTTCCTACATGGCAGACCACGATCTTTCCTCTCTTGCCGCGCGGATCGCGGCCCTTGTACGTACCCACGGTCCCGGCCAGTGGCTCGTCAAGCTCGACCACGGATTCGGATCAGGCCACGGCAACGCCCTTGTGGTCATCGACAACGACCGCCCGTCGGCCGTCGAGCGGGAGCTGCGCACCTCTCTGCAGCCGATGGGGGCCGGTGTGGGAAGGGCCCGCTACCTGCAGTGGCTGGGCAGGGCAGGAGCCGTCGTGGAACGACGCCTGGGAGCCGACGCGGGGTGTGTCATCCGGCATCCGAGCGCTCTCGCCCATCTTCGACCGGTACCGGGCGGCCCCGCACGTGTGGAACCGCTCGGCGTCCACGATCAACTCGTGGGAACCGCGGGTGACTACCTGGGCTGCCGCTATCCGGCGAGGCACGAGTACCACGACGAGGTGGCGCGCCAGGCGCGTCGGGTTTTCTCGGCGCTCGCAAGGCGTGGACTCTCAGGCCATGTCGGTGTCGACTTCATGGCCGTCTCGCCCGGTCGGGGTGCGGCGCCCTCGCTGTTCGCCACCGAGATCAATGTGCGACAGACGGGCAGTACGCATCCCAACCGGACCGTGCGGGCCGTACTCCCGCTGGATCGCGCCGTGCCGGGACGGCTGGTCGGACGCGACGGCCGGGACGTCTGCTTCCGCGCCACCGACAGCGTATGGTCCCCGTCCAGCCGCGGGATGTCCGCCGCCCCGCTGATCGCGGCGCTGCGCCGGTCTCCCCGCCTGCGCCTGGACCGCGAGGCCGGACGGGGCGTCATACCGCATCTGTGGCCGGCGCTCGGCCGGTTCGGAAAGATGGGCGTCACGGCTATCGGTGGTTCGGCGGAGGAGTGCGACCGACTCATCACCGAGTTTGCCGACCTGCTCGACACGCTCGGCGAGGCGGCGGCATCCTCCCGGGACCGGGAGCCCTCCGCCGTTGAGGGGACAGCCCTTTCCCGCAGCCTGGGAGAGGTCCCGCCCTAGCGGCGCCGCCCACCTCGGCGCATCATCTCCCGGGCGCGTACGGTACGAGGGTGGTCGGGACCGAGCACGTGGACGAATCCCTCCAGCACGGCCTGGTGTTCGGCCTCGGCCTCGGCGACGAGTCCCATGGAGTGCAGCGCGTCCGCGTGATTCGACCGGCTCGACAGCGTTGAGGGGTGCAGCGGCCCGCGCACACGGTTGAACCCCGCCAGAACCTCGCGAAGTTCTGCCTCTGCCTCGGCATAGCGGCCAAGCGCGTGCAGGACCACCCCCAGATTGCCCTGGCTGGTGAGGATCGAGGAGTGGTGGGGGTCCAGCACGCGCCGGAAGCCCTCCAGGACCGCCCGCTGCTCCGCCTCGGCCTGGGCGGTCTTGTTCAGTGACAGCAGCAGAGCGGCGAGGTAGTTGCGGCTGGTGAGCGTCGAAGGGTGATCGGGGCCCAGGACCCGTGAGAAGTTGTCGACCACGGCCCGGTGCTCATTCTCCGCCTCTGCCGCCCGGCCCAGTGCCTGGAGTACCACTGCGAGGTTGGATCGGCTGGTGAGCGTGGAGGGGTGGTCCGGGCCGAGAACCCGTGCGAAGTTGTCCACCACGGCCCGATGCTCCGCCTCCGCCTCCGCCAACTTGCCGCGCGCGTGCAGGACCACCGCCAGATTCTCACGACTGGTCAAGGTGGAGGGATGATCAGGACCGAGGACCCGCGCATATCCCGTGTAGACCGAGCGGTGCAGCTGTTCCGCCTCGTCCAGCCGCTCCACGGCATGGAGCACCAGGGTCGGGCTGCCCCGGCTCGTGAGAGCGTTGGGGTGGTCGGGGTCGAAGACCCGGGTGCTGGTGTCCAAAACCGTACGATGCTCGGCCTCGGCGTCCTCCAGCCTGCCCAGCGACCTGAGTACGGCCGCGGTGTTCGGCGTCCCGGCGGTCAGCTCCGCCTCGGCGGTGCGCAGCAGCCGCTGGTAGGCCAGCAGGACGGCGCAGTGCTCGGCTTCGGCCGCCGAAACCTGCCCTAGATCGTGCAGGACCAAGGCATGATTGTTGCGGTTGGTGAGTGTGGCCGGATGGTCCTCGCCAAGGTCCCGTTTCCGTATGTCGCTGACGATCCGGTGCTGCGTTTCCGCTTCCTCCAGCCGGTCCAGGTCATGCAGTACGAGGGCGAGGTTGTTGCGGCTCACCAATGTGGCGGGATCGTCCATGCCGAGGACGCGTACCCGGGCCTCCAGAACGGCCCGGTGTTCCGTCTCGGCCTCCCGCAGCCGGCCCAGTACCCGCAGGACTGCCGCATGGTTTCCCCGGCTGGTGAGGGTTTCCGGGTGTTCCTCCCCGAGAGAGACGACGCGCGCATTGCGCACGGCCTCGTACGCGCGCAGCGCGATCGTGTATTTGCCGTGGGTGCGGGCGATGGTGCCGATGCGCATCGAATCGGCCGCATCGGAAAAATGAAGAGCTGCTGAGAGAACGGTGTCCGAGACCGGTGAGACCGCGGTGCGGATGGTCTCGTCCACCAGATAGTCGTAGACCTCGACCATTCCGGGCGCCACCGGGGTGAGCAGCGCTGTGGTGGTGCGGACCTCAGTGGCCCATTCCCAGGCCTGTGTCAGGGCCTCACCCTGATAGGGGATGCCGCCGCGCTTGGGGAGATAGTGGACGGCGAGTTCTTCCAGCGCACTGCGCGGCAGAGGAGCGGTCACGCCCGCCCTGCGGCAGTCCACGGCGGCTGAGACTAGTGCCGCGCCGTGTACGTGATCCCCTCCGTCCCGGGCCGCATGCCACAAGTGCAGCAACTCGGGTCCGGCCGATAGGTATTCCGCGATACCGAACCGGTCGGCCTGGTTGAGCGCCGCGGTGATGCGCGGGTCCCAGGCGCGGGTAGCCGCCCTGTCGCGCTCCGCCGCCGAGAACATGCGGGGCAGGTCGATGCGGTGGGCCAGCGCCAAAGCGTCCAGTACCTCGCGGTTGAGCGGCCGTGAGCCGTTGTCCGTCCGCAGATACGTGTCCAGCTCGGAGACCCTGATGGTGGCCAGTACGACGCGGTGCTGGTCCTTGGAGTCCAGAAATCTGGTGATGAGGTTGCGGGACAGGCCGCCGTCGCCGAGGAACCGTTCCAGGTCGTCGAGCCAGAGGACGGCACGTGGTGTGGCGGTGGTCTGCTCGATCGCGTACGGCAGAGCCGCACGTGTCTGCGGCGCGACGAGCGTGTGCTGCGGAAGAGTAGCGGTGAGTGCCTCATACGCGGCGCGTGACTTCCCGGCCGTGGAGTCGCCGACGATCAGGACGAAGGCACCGGCGGCGAGGCATTCCCGCAACTCGTCGTCGATGTCGCGCGGCACGTACGGGGGCTGGCTGGTGGTGGTTCGGCCAGTGGTGCGGCGTGCCGCGTGCACGCCGAGCCAGGTGGGCTCCACCACCTGACGGACCAGGGGCAGATTGCCCCGGGTGGTCAGGCAGCCGTCGCGCACGAAGGTGGCGTTCTCCCGGTCCTTCTGGAACGTCTGGAGCAGGCCTTCCTTCCAGAAGCCGGCGAAGACACCGACCACGGTGGCCAGCCCGACCGCGCTTGCGGCCACAGCCGGCGACTTGAGCTGCGCCGCTGCGAAGACGCCCGGGAGTGATACCGCGACTGCTGCACCGGTGGCGAGCAGGACTGGTTTGAGATGCCTGGCCATATTCCCCCGATAGCGGACCGCCAATGAATGGTAATGCGTACGACTAAATCATCGGGCGGGACTCTTGCCTAGACGTGGGTGGGTCTCGTGTCGGCACTCCTGTCGCCCTGTCAACAATAGAAATCCTGCGTTGCAGGAGCTTCGGCTGGGGTGAATACACGATTTTCTCTGACTGAAGGACTGCGGCCGATCCGAAGAATTCTCTCAGGCCTCCCCTTTCTCCCCACACTTCACAGACCGCATCGATGGTCCGTCGAGGTGGGCTGTCGCGCGGCTGCTGCTCAGCGCGGACCCGGCGATGCGGCCGATACCGCCGGGCTCGCGAACCGGTCGGACGCAGGGGGAGGACGCCTGCCCGCGCAGTTCTCGGTATGTGACATACCTGCACCACTTCACCCTCGCCACGCCGGTGACAGCTGGGCGGCAAGAAGGGGCGGGCCCGAGGGCCCGCCCCTTCCTCATGCCGGACTCGCCCGCCTCATGCGGAGCGCCCTACCCGGGTCAGGCCAGCAGCTCCACCTCCGCCAGGGTCGCCGCGCCGTCCAGGACCAGGCGGTACTTCCGGTACGTGCCCGGCGAGGCGATCGTGAAGGGGCGGGTCTGCCTGTCCCAGGCGAAGGACTCGCCGGAGCGCTTGTCCACCGTCCTCCAGGTCGTGCCGTCACCGGACGCCTGGAGGGTCCAGCCGGTCGGGGCCCTGGCGTGGTCCGCGGCCGAGGTCAGGGTGTACTGGACGGCCTCGGCGGGGTCGGCCACCGGAAGGTCCACCGTCGTCACCGTGGCGTCCGTCGACGAGGTGTCGTCGAACAGCGCCCCGTCGCCCTTCAGGACGTCCGCCCCCGGGCTCGGCACCTTGTCGTCGGTCGTGATCGACACCGGAGCCGCGTTCGGGCCGGTGCCCCACGAGGACGGCTTCGGCCCCATGTCGAACTCCAGCACCCCGCCCCTGGCGAGCAGCGAGTGCGGCAGCGCCGTGGACTTCCACGCCGCTCCGTCGAACCGCACGCCCTGGACGTAGACGTTCCGCGCGCTGTTCCCCGGCGCCTTGATCACCAGGTCGTGGCCGTTCTCCAGGTGCACGGTCGCCTTGGTGAACAGCGGGGAGCCGATGGCGTACTCGCCGCTGCCCATCACCAGCGGGTAGAAGCCGAGCGCGGAGAAGACGTACCAGGCCGACTGCTCGCCGTTGTCCTCGTCGCCGTGGTAGCCCTGGCCGATCTCGCTGCCGACGTAGAGGCGGGAGAGCGCCTCGCGGACCCTCGCCTGCGCCTTCCACGGCTCACCGGCCGCGTCGTACATGTAGAGGACGTGGTGCGCGACCTGGTTGGAGTGGCCGTACTGGCCCATGCGGACGTCCCGCGCCTCGGTCATCTCGTGGATGACCCCGCCGTAGGAGCCGGTGAACTCCGGGGAGGCCGTCTCCGGCGTGGCGAAGTAGGCGTCGAGCTTCTCCGCGAGTCCCGTCCGGCCGCCGTACAGGTTGGCCAGGCCGCGGCTGTCCTGCGGGGCGGTGAAGGCGTAGCCCCAGCCGTCGGTCTCGGTGTAGTCGTAGCCCCACACGCGCGGGTCGTACTTCGAGGAGTCGACACGCCAGTCGCCCCGGGCGTTCCGGCCCTGGAAGAAGCCCGCCCCGGAGTCGAACAGCTTCACGTAGTCCCGGGCGCGGTTGAGGAAGTACCGCGCCTCCTCCTTGTAGTGCTTCTCGCCCGTCTTCCGGTAGAGGGCCTCGCCCATCCTGGCGATGCCGTAGTCGTTGACGTAGCCCTCCATCGCCCACGACAGGCCCTCGTGCGTGTCGGTGCTCGTGTAACCGAGGAAGGGCGAGGTGCTCATGCCCTTGCGGCCCACGCCGGAGGCCGGGGGCACGACGGTGGCGTTCTTCAGCGCCGCGTCGTAGGCCGCCCTCGCGTCCATGTGGACGCCCTTGACGTAGGCGTCGGCGAAGGCCACGTCCGAGGAGGTGCCGGTCATCAGGTCGGCGTAGCCGGGGGAGGACCAGCGCGAGGTCCAGCCGCCGTCCTTGTACTGCTGCACGAAACCGTCGACCATCTCGCCCGCCTGACCGGGCGTCAGCAGGGAGTACGCGGGCCAGGTGGTGCGGTAGGTGTCCCAGAAGCCGTTGTTGACGAACACCTTGCCGTCGACGATCTTCGCGCCGGTGTGGGTCGGGGTGTCCGGGCCCGGCATGGGGGAGAAGGGAGAGGCGTACCGGTACGTGCCCCCGGCCTTCTCGAAGCCCGAGTTCGGGTACAGGTACAGCCGGTAGAGGCTGGAGTACAGGGTGGTCAGCTGGTCCGGCGTGGCGCCCTCGACCTCGACCTTGCCGAGCAGCCTGTCCCAGGCGCGCTGGGCGCGCACCTTCACCGCGTCGAAGGACATGCCGTCCGGGACCTCCTGGCGCAGGTTGTCCCTCGCCTGGTCGACGCTGATCAGGGAGGTTGCCAGGCGCAGGGTGACGGTGCGGTCGGAGCCCGCGTCGAAGCGCAGGTAGCCCTTGACCCCGCTCGCGGAGCCGTCCTTCACCGGCCTGTCGAACACGCCGTAGACGAACAGGCGGGTCGCTCCCGTCGACAGGCCGGACTTGACGTCCGAGTAGCCGGTGACGGTCCCGTGCTCCTTGTCCAGGGTCAGGCCCGCCTGCTCGGTGACGTTGTCGAACAGCACGCTCGCGTCGTCGCCGGGGTAGGTGAAGCGCAGCACCGCCGCGTGGTCGGTCGGCGTCATCTCCGCCCTGAGGCCGTTCTCGAACCTCACCCCGTAGTAGTAGGGGCGCGCGATCTCGTTCTCGTGGCGGAAGGCCAGCGCGCGGGCCGTGCGGCCGGTGTCCGGGGTGCCGGAGGCCGCGGACGGCATCACCTGGAAGGTCTGCCGGTCCCCCATCCAGGGGCTCGGCTCGTGGCTCGCGCTGAACGCCTGGATCGTCGGCAGGTTGGCGTCGTTGTTCGCACGTGCGTACTCGTACAGCCAGCTCAGCGACGACGCGTTCGTGACCGGCGTCCAGAAGTTGAAGCCGTGCGGGACGGCGGTCGCGGGGAAGTTGTTGCCGCGCGAGAAGCTGCCGCTGGAGTTGGTGCCCCGGGTGGTCAGCGCGTAGTCCGACAGGTGCGCCCTGGGCGTCTCGGGGGCGGCCTGCCGGATGGCCACGTCGTCCAGCCAGCCCCGGAACTTCGCCGGGCCACCGGGGGAGTCGTAGGCCAGGAGGATCCGGTCGACCGTCCTGCCGGCCGCGACCGAGCCGATCCGGGAGACCACGTTGTTCCACTGGTTGACGTACAGCGCCTTGGCCGCGCCCTGCGCCCGCGGGCTCAGGCCGAAGCCGTGCTGGTCGGTGGCGCCCAGATCGCTCAGGTAGGTGCCGTCGGTGAAGGCCAGGTCCACCGCGACGTCGGTGGCGTCGTAGTCCCGGTCGCCGTCCGCCATCGACGGGTAGAGCCGGTACGACAGTTGCGTGTCGCGGGCCACCCGGACGTCGACGTCGAAGACCTTGTTGTACGAGTACGCCCGCCCGTCGGCCGTGTGCCGCCCCGCGTAGCGCAGCGCCCGCCGACCGGTGAAGCCCGCGCCCGCCTTCGCGGTCGGTGAGCCGCTCGGGCCGCGGTCGACCAGCGAGAGCATGTCCTGCGGGACCGGGCCGCCGCTGCCGCCGGTGGAGAACTGGACGTCGGCGACCTGGAGTATGCCGGCGCCGTTGTTCGCGGTGATGTCGAGCCGGAAGTGCTGGTACTCGGCCGACTCGGCCAGGTCGTACGTCTTCGTCCGGTACCGCTCGGAGAAGGTCTCGCCCGAGCGGGTGTCGAGGGTCTTCCAGTCCTTGCCGTCGGTGGAGCCCTTCAGGGTCCAGTCCCGCGGGTCGCGTTCGGCGTAGTCATTGGCTGAGGTGAGGGCGTATCGGGTGATTTTCGCTGGTTTGTCGAGGTCGAACTCGACCCATCCGGTGGGCTCGAAGGTGAGCCACTTGGTGCCCGGTTCGCTGTCGACGAGGTTCTCCTTGACCTCGCCGGCACCCGAGTTCTCGCCGCTGGCCCGGAGGTCGACCACGTGGTCGTCCGCGTTCCCCGGAATGCCGGTGCTGTATCCGCCGTCCACGCCCGAGGCGCGCCTGCTGCCGTTCGGTGCGGTGTCGACCGTGTTCAGCCAGTCCGGCGCGGGGTCCCCGGACTCGAACGAGGACGCGAACTCCCGGTCGGCGGGCGGGGCCCCGCCGGGCAGGGCGACCGCCGCCCCCTGGGAGCCGACGGCCATGGTGAAGGCGGCCGCAAGGACGACCGCCGGACCCCATCTGTGCCGTTCTCTGCGCTGCATACGAGGGCACCCTCCCTGGCTTCCCCGCGCGCCGGACAACGTTGTCAACTTCGGCGCGCAAGGACCAGTAGGGAGTCAAGTGGCCAGGGATGTCAAGGGTGTTGAGAGTGGCGTTCGAGCGCAAAGCCGCGGATTTATCCGGCGAGGAACGCACAGACGGCTCATATCTCCGCGAGGTCTCAACTCGGAAAAGACCGACCGCCAACCTTGCATTCGATCTTGCTCAGTCGGCGGAAAGTGGACTATACCTGTCGGCGTCCGCAGGGCCGTTCGACCGGCCGGAAGCGGGCACCGGGGGAGCCGGAAAGGGTGGTTCGACGTGCGAAACGCGCCGGCCTCCTTGTATTCCCCGCGATCCCGGTGGATGACGCACGAAGTACTTCCTGCACGACCCAGCTTCACCTGACCGCGGTGCCGGGGAGGATCCGGTTCACCGCCTGAGTCCTGGAGAAGGCGAGGACTTGAGCATGGGATCCACTTCCGCCGACAACCACGGTGGCGTCGGCCGCCGCGATCTGATCAAGCGGTCCGCCGCACTCGGCCTGATCAGCGTTCCCGCGATGAGTTTCCTGTCCGCGTGCGCCAGCAGTGGCGGCGGGGGCCAGGACAAGGCCAAAGCGGGCAAGAAGACAGCGAAGAACCCGCTCGGCGTCAACGACACCGCGCAGATGGAATTCGTCCTGTTCGACGGCGGCTTCGGCAAGGAGTACGCCGAGGACGCGGTGAAGGTCTACGAGAAGGGCTTTCCCAAGGCGAAGGTGAAGTTCGCCGCCACCCAGAAGATCCAGTCGACGCTCCAGCCCCGATTCAACCAGGGCAACCCGCCGGACCTCATCGACAACTCCGGCGCCGAGCAGATGGACATGGGCGTCCTCGTCGGCAAGAACCAGCTCGCCGACCTCACTCCGCTGCTGGACGCGCCCTCGTACGACGACCCGGGCAAGAAGGTCCGCGACACGCTGCGCCCGGGCATCGTGGAGATGGGCCAGTTCGACGGCAAGCCGGTCTGGATCCTCTACTACGCCTACACGGTCTACGGGGTCTGGTACTCGCAGAAGGCGCTCGACTCGCTCGACGAGCAGTACCCGGAGACCTGGGACGCGATGCTCAAGGTCTGCGAGAAGGCCAGGAAGAAGGGCATGGCGGGCTGGACGTACGCCGGCAAGTACCCGTACTACCTCCCGTTCTCGCTGTACCCGATGATCGGCAAGGTCGGCGGCCGCGAGGTCCTCGACGCGATCGACAACCTGGAGCCGAACGCCTGGAAGCACCCGGCGGTCAAGGCCTGCTTCGAGGCCTACTACGAGCTCTACAAGAAGGGCTACGTCCTCAAGGGCACCCCGGGCCTGGACCACATCCAGTCGCAGACCGCATGGGCCAAGGGCAAGGCGCTGTTCATCCCGAACGGCTCCTGGGTGGAGAACGAGTCCGCCAACGTCATCCCGAAGGACTTCGACCTCGCCGTCTCCGCGCCCACCGGACTCGACGGCTCCGACAAGATGCCCTTCGGCACCATCTGGGCCTCCGGCGGTGAGCCCTTCATCGTCCCGGCCAAAGCGAAGAACGCCGAGGGCGGCATGGAGCAGCTGCGCATCATGCTCAGCGAGGCCTCCTCGAAGAACTTCACGGCCAAGGTGAAGTCGCTGACCGCGTACAACGGCGGCACCACCGGCATCACCCTCACCCCGGGTCTGAAGTCCGGCGTCGCGGCGCTGGAGAAGGCCGGGTCCAACGTGGTGAATCCGCGGCTGCAGGACTGGTACGTGCAGCTCGAGAAGGAGAAGATCGGTGTGGCCGGCCTCGGCGAGATGATGGCCGGCCGGCTCACCCCGGCCGAGGCCATCAGCAAGATCCAGGGCTTCGCCGACGAGGCCGCGAAGGACACGTCGATCAAGCACTACAAGCACCAGTGAGGGTCCGTCACCCGGTCCGGTACGGCCTGGGCCGGCCGGGCCGGACCGGGTGACACCACCCGCCCAGAGAACGGGGTCGGTAGCAATGCAGCACGGCAAGTACCGGTTCGTCGTGGGGTTCCTCGCGGTCCCCCTGGGGCTGTACGCGCTTTTCGTCGTCTGGCCGTTCATCCAGTCCATCTATTACTCGTTCACGGACTGGACCGGGCTGAGCCCCGAATTCGGGATGGTCGGGTTCGACAACTACAAGAGGATGCTCGACGACGAGATCTTCTGGAAGTCGCTGCAGCACAGCCTGCTGTTCGCCCTGGTGCTGCCGCTGGTGACGATCAGTCTGGCGCTGTTCCTCGCCTTCATGATCAATGTGGGCGGACGGCGCAGGAGGGGCGGGCCGGTGGTCTCCGGCGTCCGCGGCTCGTCGTTCTACAAGATCGTCTACTTCTTCCCGCAGGTGCTGTCGATCGCGATCGTGGCCCTGCTGTTCGCCTTCGCGTACAACCCGGACAGCGGAGCGATCAACTCCCTCCTGCGCGGCATCGGGCTCGACGGGGTGCAGCCGCTGTGGCTGGGGGACCCCGGACTCGCGCTGTGGTGCGTGATGGCGGTGCTCGTCTGGTCCACGGTCGGCTTCTTCGTGGTCCTGTTCTCGGCGGGCATGGCCTCCATCCCGGCGGAGATGTACGAGGCCGCGCTGCTGGACGGGGCCAGCCGGTTCACCACGTTCTTCCGGATCACCCTGCCGCTGCTGTGGGACACCGTGCAGTCCGGCTGGGTCTACATGGGCATCCTCGCCCTCGGCGCCGAGTCGTTCGCAGTCGTACAGATCATGACGACCGGTCCCGGCGGCCCCGACTACTCGACCACCGTCATGGTTCTGTACGTGTACCAGAAGGCGTTCCGGGACGGGCAGGCCGCCTATGCCACCACCATCGGCGTCGCCCTGCTCGTCGTCACGCTGGCCTTCGCCGCCGTGGTGATGCGGCTGGGCCGGCGCGAGCGGCTGGAGTTCTGATCACATGAAAACGACCGAGACCCCCGCCCCCGTTCCGGCCGAGTCCGGAATCACCGTCGCGAAGATCGAGACGGTGGCGCCGAGGCCGCGCCCGGAGAAACGGGAGGGCGGCGTACTCAATGTCTTCTCGCACGGCATTCTGGTCATCTGGGCGATCATGGTGGTCATGCCGCTGGTGTGGGCGGTGATGACGTCCTTCAAGGACGACAGCTCCATTTTCGGCTCGCCCTGGTCCCTGCCGGACAAACTCCACTTCGACAACTGGGCGCGGGCGTGGACCGACGCCAATATGAGCGACTACTTCCTGAACACCGTCCTGGTGGTGGGCGGGTCGCTCATCGGCACGCTGGTGCTGGGGTCCATGGCGGCCTACGTACTGGCCCGCTTCGACTTCCCGGGGAATCGCTTCATCTACTTCCTGTTCATCGGCGGCATGAGTTTCCCGATCATGCTGGCGCTGGTGCCCCTGTTCTACGTCGTGAACAACATGGGGCTGCTGAACACGATCCACGGGCTGATCCTGGTCTACATCGCCTACTCGCTGCCCTTCACGGTGTTCTTCCTCACCGCGTTCTTCCGGACCCTGCCCACCTCGGTGGCCGAGGCGGCGTTCGTGGACGGGGCCTCGCACACCCGGACGTTCTTCCAGATCATGCTGCCGATGGCGAAGCCCGGGCTGATCAGCGTGGGGATCTTCAACTTCCTCGGCCAGTGGAACCAGTACATGCTGCCGACGGTGCTCAACACCGACCCGGACAAGCGGGTCCTCACCCAGGGCCTGGTGCAGCTGGCCGTCAGCCAGGGCTACAAGGGCGACTGGTCCGGCCTCTTCGCCGGCCTGGTGATGGCGATGCTCCCGGTCCTGGCCGCCTACGTCATCTTCCAGCGCCAGGTGGTCCAGGGCCTGACGGCGGGCGCCCTGAAGTAGTCCGGGCCCGGCTCCGGCACCAGGCGGCGCCGGTCCGGCGCCGCTCGGGGGCACACCCGCCCGAGCGGCCCGCGACCCCCGGCCCTCTCATGCCCGCGCACCGCGCCGGCCCGCGATCACGGCGCCCCGCACCCCGCACCCCGCACCCGGCCACTCCCTGGGGGACGGCCGGGTGCGGGGCGCAAGTGTGTCCAACGCCCCGGAAACGGCTCAACCTCTTGACGGGAGGCAACCCGAACGGCTCAGCTTAGAGTTCACTAGTTGGACATAGACGGGGCCTCGCCGAAGCGGCCCCGCGCTCAGGAGGTCGTCGTGGAGACTCCAGGGTCGCAGTCGTCACTGCACCGAGCCAACCTGGAGCGGGTGGTACGTGCAGTGCGCCTGGCCGGGTCCCTCACGCAGGCGGAGATCGCGAGGACCACGGGCCTGTCCGCGGCGACGGTCTCCAATATCGTGCGCGAACTGAAGGACGGCGGAACGGTCCAGGTCACGCCCACCTCGGCGGGCGGCCGCCGGGCGCGCAGCGTGTCCCTGAGCGGGGACGCGGGCATCGTCATCGGCGTCGACTTCGGGCATACCCATTTGCGGGTCGCGATCGGGAACCTCGCCCATCAGGTGCTGGCCGAGGAGGCCGAGCCGCTGGACGTGGACGCCTCCTCGACCGAGGGTTTCGACCGGGCGGAGGTGCTGGTCAACCGCCTGATCGCGGCGACCGGGGTCGACCGTTCCAAGATCGCCGGCGTGGGCCTGGGCGTTCCCGGACCGATCGACGTGGAGTCGGGCACCCTCGGCTCCACCGCCATCCTGCCGGGCTGGACCGGCATCAAGCCCGCCGAGGAGCTGCGGGGGCGCCTCGGCGTGCCGGTGCACGTGGACAACGACGCCAACCTCGGCGCCCTCGGCGAGCTGGTCTGGGGCAGCGGCCGGGGCGTGAAGGACCTGGCCTACATCAAGATCGCCAGCGGCGTCGGCGCCGGCCTGGTCATCGACGGCAAGATCTACCGCGGCCCCGGCGGCACAGCAGGTGAAATCGGGCATATTACCCTTGATGAATCCGGCCCCGTCTGCCGCTGCGGAAACCGGGGCTGCCTGGAGACCTTCACGGCCGCCCGGTACGTGCTGCCGCTGCTCCAGTCCAGCCATGGCACCGACCTCACGATGGAAGGCGTCGTGCGGCTGGCGCGGGACGGTGATCCGGGCTGCCGTCGGGTGATCGCCGACGTCGGCCGTCACATCGGCAGTGGAGTCGCCAACCTCTGCAACCTGCTGAACCCGAGCCGGGTCGTGCTCGGCGGTGATCTCGCCGAGGCCGGTGAGCTGGTGCTCGGGCCGATCAGGGAGTCCGTCGGCCGCTACGCCATTCCCAGCGCCGCACGCCAGCTCTCCGTCCTCCCGGGGGCCCTTGGCGGCCGTGCGGAGGTGCTCGGGGCGCTCGCTCTCGCGCTCAGCGAGATGGGCGATTCGACCCTTTTGGACGGCACGCTCTCCATGGCCGCTCCTGCCTTCACTTAGAGAACGGATGGCACCGTTGCCATCTCGTTAAGGATTTACTTCTTGACGTCGCACGTGTGGCCGAGTTGACTTCCAGCCACCTCGGCCGCAACGACGCGGCCTCGTCAGGGAGGTTTGTGAAGTGAACACGCGTATGCGTCGTGCGGCCTTTGCCGTTGCTGCTGGTGCGATGGCCGTCTCGCTTGCTGCCTGTGGCAGCGCCAAGGAGTCCGGTGGCGGCTCCAAGTCGACCTCGGGCGCGAAGAAGGGCGACAACATCAAGGTCGGTCTGCTCCTTCCGGAGAACCAGACCGCGCGCTACGAGAAGTTCGACCGCCCGCTGATCGAGAAGAAGGTCGCGGAGCTCACGAACAACAAGGGCAAGGTCGTCTACGCCAACGCCAAGCAGGACGCCAGCCTGCAGAACCAGCAGGTCGACACCATGATCACCAACAAGGTGGACGTGCTGATCGTCGACGCCGTGGACGCCGCCGCCATCAAGAACTCGGTGCAGAAGGCCAAGGACGCGGGCATCCCGGTCGTGGCCTACGACCGTCTGGCCCAGGGCCCGATCGACGCCTACACCTCGTTCGACAACGTGACCGTCGGCAAGACCCAGGGCGAGGCGCTGCTGAAGGCGCTCGGCTCCAAGGCCAAGTCCGGCAAGATCGTCATGATGAACGGTTCCTCCACGGACCCGAACGCCGCGCAGTTCAAGCAGGGCGCGCACTCCGTGCTCGACGGCAAGGTGAACGTCGGCAAGGAGTACGACACCAAGGAGTGGAAGCCGGAGAACGCCAACTCCAACATGGAGGGCGCCATCTCCGCCATCGGCAAGAAGAACCTCGTGGGCGTCTACTCCGCCAACGACGGCATGGCCGGCGGTATCATCACCGCCCTCAAGGCCGCCGGCCTCTCCAACATCCCGGTCACCGGCCAGGACGCGGAGCTCGCGGGTGTCCAGCGCATCGTCGCCGGTGAGCAGTACATGAGCGTCTACAAGCCGTACGCCCCCGAGGCCGAGGCCGCCGCCACCATGGCCGTCGACCTGGCCCAGGGCAAGGCGCTCGACTCGGTCGCCAAGGACAAGGTCGACAGCCCCACCACCAAGGGCGTCCCGTCGGTCCTGGTCCCGGTCACCTCGCTGACCAAGGACAACATCAAGGACACCGTCATCAAGGACGGCGTCTACACCGCCGCCGACATCTGCACGGCCCAGTACAAGAAGGCCTGCGACAAGATCGGTCTCAAGTAAGCAGCCGCACGCGCCCTTCCCCCTAGGCGAATTCACCCCTGAATTCCCCTGACGGGACGACGGCGCACCCCAAGGCTCCTCCGGCGCCCCGCCATCAGACAGCCCCGCAAGCTCGTGCGGGGCGCCGGACGGAACTCTCCCCCATACTCTTCTGCACAACCTCCCGCCGGGTCAGGCGGCGAAGGAGATGGTTCACGTGTCCGCTACGCCCGTGCTGGCGTTGCGCGGGGTCTCCAAGCGGTTCGGTGCCGTCCAGGCGCTCACCGACGTAGAGCTTGAGGTCCACGCCGGTGAGGTGGTCGCCCTGGTCGGCGACAACGGCGCCGGAAAGTCCACGCTGGTCAAGACGATCGCCGGCGTGCACCCCATCGATGAGGGCGCCATCGAATGGGAAGGCAAGTCCGTCCAGATCAACAAGCCGCACGACGCCCAGAACCTGGGCATCGCGACGGTGTACCAGGACCTCGCGCTGTGCGACAACATCGATGTCGTCGGCAATCTCTACCTGGGCCGGGAGCTCCGCCAGTACGGCGTCCTGGACGAGGTCGAGATGGAGCGCCGCTCCCGCGAGCTGCTGGACCAGCTGTCCATCCGCATCCCCAGCGTCCGCATCCCGATCGCCTCGCTCTCCGGCGGTCAGCGCCAGGTCGTGGCCATCGCTCGCTCCATGCTCGGCGAGCCCAAGCTGGTCATCCTCGACGAGCCCACCGCCGCCCTCGGCGTCGAGCAGACCGCCCAGGTCCTCGACCTGGTGGAGCGGCTGCGGGAACGCGGTCACGCCGTGATCCTCATCAGCCACAACATGGCCGACGTGAAGGCGGTGGCCGACAAGGTGGCCGTCCTGCGCCTGGGCCGCAACAACGGCGTCTTCGAGGTCAAGTCGACCTCGCAGGAAGAGATCATCTCCGCCATCACCGGCGCCACGGACAACGCCGTGACCCGTCGTGCGGCGCGCACCAATGGGGAGATCAAGAAGTGAGCATCGACAAGACCTCCGCGTCCCCCGAGGACACGGTCGTGGAGAACCCCGAGGCGGCACGCGGCTCCGACGTCGCCGTCGACCCCCGCCTGCTGGTGCGGGAACAGGGCTTCGCGGGCTACCTCACCGAGTTCAAGCGGAAGATGAAGGCCGGCGACCTCGGCTCCATCCCGGTCGTCCTCGGTCTGGCCATCATCTGGATCATCTTCCAGAGCCTGAACTCCAACTTCCTCACCGCGGGCAACCTTTCCGACATCTCCGTCGCCATGGTCGGCACGGGCATGATCGCCGTCGGCATCGTGTTCGTCCTGCTGCTCGGCGAGATCGACCTGTCGGTCGGTTCCGTCTCCGGTGTGGCGGGCGCCAGCTTCGCGGTGCTGAACGTCACCAACGGCATGAACGAGGTGCTGGCCTTCGTGCTGGCCATCCTCACCGGTACGGTCGCGGGCGCGATCCACGGCTTCTTCTTCGCGAAGATCGGTGTGCCGGCGTTCGCGGTCACCCTGGCCGGTCTGCTGTTCTGGAACGGCTTCATGCTCAAGATCCTGGGCGACAACGGCACGATCAACCTGAACAGCGACGGCCTGGTGGCCAAGCTGACCAGCTACTACTTCTCCGACGTGGCCGCCGCCTACGGCCTGGCCATCGCGGTGACCGTGCTGTTCTTCCTCAGCTCCTTCTTCGGCAACAAGCGCCGCGAGGCCGCCGGTGTGCCGTCCCGGCCACTGAGCGAGACCATCCTGCGCACCGCGCTGCTGGCCGTGGTCGCCTTCGCCGCGGCGATCGTCTTCAACCAGTACAAGGGTCTGCCGCTGGCCGTGGTGATCTTCGTCGGGATGCTGATGATCACCGACTTCGTGCTGCGCCGTACCGCCTACGGCCGGAAGATCTTCGCGCTCGGCGGCAGCGTCGAGGCCTCGCGCCGTGCCGGTATCAACGTCGAGATGGTCCGGATCTCGGTCTTCGCGATCTCCGGCACCTTCGCGGCCATCGGCGGTCTGTTCATCGCCTCCAAGATCGCCTCGGCGAACCAGGGAGCCGGTGGCGGTGACCTGCTGATGAACGCGATCGCGGCGGCCGTGATCGGCGGCACCTCCCTCTTCGGAGGCCGGGGCCGCACCTGGAACGCGCTCCTCGGCGTGCTGGTGATCGTCTCGATCCAGTACGGCCTCGCCCTGGAGGGCATCGCCTCGCCGGTCCAGTACATGATCACCGGTGGCGTGCTGCTGGCGACCGTCGTCATCGACGCGGTGACCCGCAAGACGCAGAAGACGGCCGGCCGCGCGTAGCGCCGCCGACCCAGGCCACTGTGCCCGGTACCAATGGCGGTACCGGGCACAGTCATGCCCGCACGGTGATGCCCGTACGGCCGTGCCCCTCGGGCCGTGCGGCGCGGTCCGGCCCGTGCCGCACGGCCCGGGCGCGGCCGTCCCCCGGGGTGGGGCCGTTCGCGTGACTCAAGACGCACGGCCCGGACACCGGGCGCTCGGGCGGAACATTAGACTCGACAAGCCCGGCAACAGCTCGATCAGCTCTACTGCAAGGAGGCACGGGTGCCGCTGCTGACCCGCATCACGGGACCGCGCGATCTGGACCGGCTCAGCCTGGAGGAGCTGGACCAGCTGGCAGAGGAGATCCGGACCTTCCTCGTCGACGCCGTCGCGAAGACCGGCGGCCACCTCGGTCCCAACCTCGGTGTCGTGGAGCTGACCATCGCCCTGCACCGGGTCTTCCACTCGCCCAAGGACAAGGTGCTCTGGGACACGGGCCACCAGTCCTACGTGCACAAGCTGCTCACCGGCCGCCAGGACTTCTCCCGCCTGAAGATGAAGGGCGGCCTGTCCGGCTATCCCTCGCAGGCCGAGTCCGAGCACGACGTCATCGAGAACAGCCACGCCTCCACGGTCCTCGGCTGGGCCGACGGCATCGCCAAGGCCAACGAGCTGCTCCGGCGCGACAGCCACGTCGTCGCGGTCATCGGCGACGGCGCGCTGACCGGCGGCATGGCCTGGGAGGCGCTCAACAACATCGCCGACGCCAAGGACCGCCCCCTGGTCATCGTCGTCAACGACAACGAGCGGTCCTACGCGCCCACCATCGGCGGCCTCGCCAACCACCTGGCCACCCTGCGCACCACCGACGGCTACGAGCGCTTCCTGGCCCGAACCAAGGACCTGCTGGAGCGCACCCCGGTCGTCGGCCGGCCGCTCTACGACACCCTGCACGGCGCCAAGAAGGGCCTGAAGGACTTCATCGCCCCGCAGGGCATGTTCGAGGACCTGGGCCTGAAGTACGTCGGCCCGATCGACGGCCACGACATCGAGGCCCTGGAGTCCGCGCTGGCCCGCGCCAAGCGCTTCGGCGGCCCGGTGATCGTCCACTGCCTCACCGAGAAGGGCCGCGGCTACCAGCCCGCCCTCCAGGACGAGGCCGACCGCTTCCACGCCGTCGGCAAGATCCACCCCGACACGGGCCTGCCGATCGCCTCCTCCGGCGCCGACTGGACCAGCGTCTTCGGCGACGAGATGGTCCGGCTCGGCGAGGAGCGGGCGGACGTCGTCGCCATCACCGCCGCCATGCTCCAGCCGGTCGGCCTCGACAAGTTCGCCAAGGTCTTCCCCGACCGGGTCTACGACGTCGGCATCGCCGAGCAGCACGGCGCCGTCTCCGCGGCCGGCCTCGCGCACGGCGGGCTGCACCCCGTGTTCGCGGTGTACGCCACCTTCCTCAACCGTGCCTTCGACCAGGTGCTCATGGACGTGGCGCTGCACAAGTGCGGCGTGACCTTCGTCCTGGACCGGGCCGGCGTCACCGGCACCGACGGCGCCTCCCACAACGGCATGTGGGACATGTCCATCCTCCAGGTCGTCCCCGGTCTGCGGCTGGCCGCCCCGCGCGACGCCGACCAGGTCCGCGCCCAGCTGCGCGAGGCCGTCGAGGTCGACGACGCGCCGACCGTGGTCCGCTTCTCCAAGGGCGCCGTCGGCCCCGCCGTACCCGCCGTGGGCCGCGTCGGCGGCATGGACGTGCTGCGCGAGCCGGGCACCGACCGGCCGGACGTCCTGCTGGTCTCCGTCGGCGCCCTCGCGTCGATGTGCCTGGAGATCGCCGGACTGCTCGACCGGCAGGGCATCTCCACCACCGTCGTCGACCCGCGCTGGGTCAAGCCCGTCGACGCGGCCATGGCCCCGCTCGCCGACCGGCACCGGGTGGTCGTCACCGTCGAGGACAACTCCCGCGTCGGAGGTGTGGGCTCCGCGATCGCCCAGGCCCTGCGGGACGCGGGCGTCGACGTGCCGCTGCGCGACTTCGGCATCCCGCCGCGCTTCCTCGACCACGCCTCCCGCGCCGAGGTGATGGCGGAGATCGGCCTGACCGCGCCGGACATCGCCCGCCAGGTCACCGGACTGGTCGCCAAGCTGGACGGCCGGTTCGACCGGCCGACCGCGGACGTCGACGAGGTGCAGCCCGCGCGCGACTGAGCCGCGGGCGCGGCCCCGACGGGATCCTCCGGGCCGGTTCCACCACCCTGTACCGGTGGCGGAACCGGCCCGTCTGCGTGAACCTGCCTGTACCGGGGCATACGCATCCCCAGCCCTCTCGATCATGTCGAGGACGACGCGCGTGGGAGGTAGGCCCGTGAGCAGTGCGCTCTTCAGGACGAAGAACGTCGAGCAGTCCATCCAGGACACCGAGGAACCGGAGCACGCGCTCAGGAAATCCCTCTCCGCCCTCGACCTGACCGTCTTCGGCGTCGGGGTCATCATCGGCACCGGCATCTTCGTTCTCACCGGCAAGGTCGCCAAGGAGAACGCGGGCCCCGCGGTGTCGCTGGCCTTCGTCGTGGCGGCCGTGGTCTGCGCCCTAGCGGCGCTCTGCTACGCGGAGTTCGCCTCCACGGTCCCGGTGGCGGGGTCCGCGTACACGTTCTCGTACGCCTCCCTGGGGGAGCTGCCCGCCTGGATCATCGGCTGGGACCTGATCCTGGAGTTCGCGCTCGGCACGGCGGTGGTGGCGGTCGGCTGGTCGGGCTACGTCCGCTCGCTTCTGGACAACGCGGGCTGGCACCTGCCCGCCTACCTGGCGGGCCGGGAGGGCACCTCGGGCTTCGGCTTCGACGTCCTGGCCGCCGCTCTGGTCCTGGTGCTCACCTGCATCCTCGTGCTCGGCATGAAGCTGTCCGCGCGCGTCACCTCGATCGTCGTCGCCATCAAGGTGGCCGTGGTCCTGCTCGTGATCGTCGCCGGGGCGTTCTTCGTCACCAGCAGCAACTACAAGCCGTTCGTCCCGCCCACCCAGTCGGTGGCCGCCGTGGACACCCTGAAGGCCCCGCTCATCCAGCTGATGTTCGGCTGGGCACCGGCCAACTTCGGCGTCATGGGCATCTTCACCGCCGCCTCAGTCGTCTTCTTCGCCTTCATCGGCTTCGACATCGTCGCCACCGCCGCGGAGGAGACCCGCCACCCGCAGCGCGACATGCCGCGCGGCATCCTCGGTTCGCTGCTCATCTGCACCGTGCTGTACGTGGCGGTGTCGATCGTCGTGACCGGCATGCAGAACTACAGGAACCTGTCGGTCGACGCCCCCCTCGCGGACGCCTTCAAGGCCGTGGGGCACCCGTTCTACGCCGGTCTGATCAGCTTCGGCGCCGCCGTCGGCCTGACCACCGTGTGCATGATCCTGCTGCTCGGGCAGACCCGGGTGTTCTTCGCGATGAGCCGTGACGGGCTGCTGCCGCGCTTCTTCTCACGGGTCCACCCGCGCTTCCGGACCCCGCACCGGCCGACCATCCTGCTCGGCGTGATCATCGCGATCATCTCGGGCTTCACCAGCCTGAGCGAGCTAGCCGAGCTGGTGAACATCGGCACGCTGTTCGCCTTCATCGTGGTGGCGATCAGCGTCGTCATCCTCCGCAGGACCCGCCCCGACCTGCACCGCGCCTTCCGCACCCCCTGGGTGCCGGTCATCCCGATCCTGTCGGTGTGCGCCTCGCTGTGGCTGATGCTGAACCTGCCCGCCGAGACCTGGCTGCGATTCGCGATCTGGATGGTGATCGGCTTCGCCGTCTACTTCCTCTACGGCCGTACCCACAGCCGGCTCGCCCGGGGTGAGGGCACCGCGACCGGCGAGACCACCAGGCCGGGCAGCGGCACGACGCCTTAGGCCACGACGCCGGCGGGTGTATGGCGGCTGACGCAGGCCGGGGAAGGCCACGGGCCCACCCGGCCCGACCGGGCGGGCTCCCGCTCCGCTCAGTCGCGCCCGCGCACCGCGCGCGGTCCGGTCACCTCGGCGCCCAGCGCCGTCACCCGGCGCCGCAGCTCCCGGTCCGCCGTGACGACCAGGACGGCGCGGTCGCCGGCCTGCTCGACCAGCTCGACCACGCGGTCGTCACCGCTGCCGGACGCCGCCTCGACCCGCACCCCCGGCACCGGCTCCACGCCGCGCGCCGCGCCCTCCACCACGAGGACGATCTCGGCCGGCCCGGACAGCTCCGGCACACCCGCCGCCGCCAGCCGGTCCCGCAGCCGCTCCGCCGCACCCTTGCGATCCCGCCACCACCCGTCGGGCACCGACCCGACGACATTCGCACCGTCGACGATCACGAGCGGGGGAGTGGTGTCGGTGTCCTCAGCCATGGCTCCAGCGTCGCACGGATTTCACGCAGCAGATATCTGCTGCACAATGACCTGCCGTGCCTGCCATGATCGGCTTCATGGGCACGGACATCCATGGATTCATCGAGGTCAGGAACAGCTGTGTCGACAGCTCCGAACCCGATGACGATGAGCTGTTCTTCCGCTGGCACCCGGCGATCGCTCTGGAGCATGTCTATGACGGCCGGTCCTATGCAGCCTTCGGCTGCCTCTTCGGCGTCCGGGTGCGGTCCTTCGAGCCGCTTGCAGCGCAGCGCGGCTTCCCGCACGACGCCTCGCACGCCGTCACGCGGGCCTTCGAGCGGGAACGGGACGACTCGCACAGCCCGTCGTGGATCAGCTGGGCCGAATGGGAGGAGGCCGACTGGGACAGCATGGAGTCGATTACGGGGTCGTCCGCGCCCGGTGGTCGGCTCACCCGGCGCCAGGCCGTGAGTGACGACGACTGGGGTGACGTCCGGGCGGTGATGGGCGTACTTGCCAAGCGGCACGGGGCCGAGAACGTCCGTCTGGTGGTCTGGTTCGACAACTAGCTAGGGCCGGCCCGGCGGGAAGAGAATCCACTTTCACCAGCCTCGGTGGCCCCGAGCGGGCGCATGCACCTACTCAGGACTCTCGCGCCCAGCGGGCCGTCACCGTGTCCACCGCCGTCACCGCCCGCCCGTCCGCCGACCACCCTCGCGTCATCGACGGGATGCGCACCTGCTCACGGCTCGCGCGCCCAGCGCGCAGTGACCGTGTTCACGGCTGTCACCGCGCGCTCCATCCGGGACTCGTCGTCGCGTACCGCGTGGGCGAACTCGACGTGCAGGAAGGGGAGATCCTCACTGTCGGCCCGGCCGCCCTGCACGTTCTCGTGGCCCTCCAGCGGGCAGGAGCGGGCCCAGGCCCGGCACACCGCGAATTTCTTCGCGCGCAGCGCGGCCGCGAGCCGGCGGCCGTCGTCGCGGCCCGCCGACCCCCTGCCGGTGGAGGCGACGACGTCGTAGCCGGGCGCGGAGTCGTCGGCGAAGCCGTGCACCTGGATGCCGGGCAGCCGGCGCCGGGCCAGCTCGTCGCACACCGCGTCGAAGACGGTGTCCCGGCGGTGCGCCACGTCCGCCGCGTCCCCGCGTCCGGCTTTGCGATGTGCTCCCGCAATGACGAGGATGCCGCCCGGGGAGCCGCGCAGGACGCCGACGCCGAGCTGCTCCGTGCCCTGGTCGGCGACCGGGTGCGGGACCTGGACCGACCAGCGCGCGCGGTGGTCGAGGTCGACGTACATCCGGCCCCAGCCTCGCGGTGCCACGGCGTCGTCGGTGCGGTCGGCGATCTCGGCGTAGCGGTGTCCGGAGACCCGGTCGACCAGGGTGCGAACGGTGAAGTCCAGTTGCGAGAGCTGCTGTTGCGCCTGGACGCGACGGCCGTCGAGGAGCTGCCCGACCGCTTCGGCGACCCGGGTGCGATCGTCCCGGGTGGGCGGCCGGTAGCCGCGGTCCGGGCCGAACCGGCTCGTGTAGTCCGCGACCACACGGGCCAGGTCGACGCCGTCCGCGCGGCCGTCCGCGCGGTCGCCGCCGGTCGCCCGCGGGCCGTGGGAGGCGCGGAGCACGACGGTCGCCGTACCGGCCAGACCGGCGATGACCAGCAGAATTGTTGCGATCGTTATGATGCGTGAGCTGTTGGCTCTCATGGTTGTATCAAGATATCCCGGTGACCAGACGCCGTAGCCGCACCCTGCTGACCCTGTTGATGCCCCTCCCGCTCGTCGCCGCCGTCGCGGGCTGCGGCCTCGTTTCCGGCGACGGGGACGACGAGGGCGGGGGACGCACCTTCACCGTCGCCGCCGCCGGGGACATCCTGATGCATCCCGAGCTCGTCGACCAGGCGCGCAAGGACGCCGAGCGGACGGGCAAGGGCGTGGCCGGGCTGGACTTCGGACCCATGATGGCCGGCATCAAGCCGGTGATCAGCAGGGCGGACCTGGCGATCTGCCACTACGAGCCGGTGATGGGCAAGCCGAACGGCCCCTTCGAGGGCTTCCCGGACTTCCAGGTGCCGCCGCAGACCGCGAAGACGGTCAAGGACCTCGGCTACGACACCTGCTCCACCGCCTCCAACCACACCCTCGACCACGGATACGAGGGCGTGAAGCGGACCCTGGACGCTCTGGACGCCGCCGGGGTCAAGCACACGGGCTCCTTCCGGACGGAGAAGGACGCGCTCACTCCGCTGATCATGGACGTCAAGGGCGTCAAGGTCGCGCAGATATCCTTCGCCTACGGGTTCAACGAGCCCCACCGGTTGCCGAAGGACAAGCCCTGGCTGGCCAACCAGCAGGACCTCGGCCGGATCAAGGCCGCCGAGCAGCGGGCCCGCAAGGGCGGCGCCGAGGTGGTGATCCTCTCCCTGCACTGGGGCCGCGAGCACTACCCGAACCCCTCCTCCTCGCAGCTCACCTTCGCCCGGCAGATCGCCCAGGAGACCGGGATCAACCTGGTCATCGGGCACCACGCGCACGTCGTCCAGCCCATGGAGAAGGTCGACGGCACCTGGATCGCCTACGGCCTCGGCAACCAGATCGCCCGGCACGAGGTGCCGACCGGCCTGACCGAGGAGGGCGTGATCGCCTGGTTCACCTTCACCGAGCGCGGCAGGGGCACCTGGGACGTCCAGCCCCGCTTCGAGCCGACGCTGCTGGAGATCCCGCCGGATGCCGAGAACACCGGGAGCGGCGGCACCACCACGGCCACGGACGACGACGCGCGCGACTACCGGCTGCTCGACGTGCCCGCCGCGCTCCGGGACGACCACGACCTCACGGGCCGTCAGCGGGCCCGGCTGCGCCTGGCCTTCGAGCGCACCGAAGGCACCCTGCTGAACCGGGGAGCGGCCCAGGACGGGCTGAAGCCGCTGACGCCGATATCCGAATAGCGACGGCTTCTGCCCGGTCCTGACCGGGCGAAACGCCGATGTTGCACAGATCACGTTGCGCTTACTGCAACCTCACCCGGTCCTTACTTGTCTGGATTCCGGGTGCACCAGTCCCACCGGTGTGCCCGGACCCCGTCCAGCCCACGCTTCACCCTGCTTCCCGTGCGGGATCGACCGCCCGCACGAGCCTGAGAGGACCGTCCCTTGGCGTCTCCGCCCCCGGCGCGGCAGCACCGAGCCCGCCGACGAGCCGACATGTCGCTGATCGGCGGAATCCGCCCACCGATCGCGGTCCTGTCGGTCCTCCTGCTGTCGCTCGCCGGCATCACGGCACTCGTGCTGGGCCGCGCCGACAACGCCGGTGTGCCGAAGGCGGTGCTCACGTCCCAGCAGCACTTCGCCGAGGACGGCGCCATCGCGCTGCGGGCCTCCATCGACGAGTCCGTGACCGACGTGACCCGGTCCGCCGCGCTGTTCAGCGCCGGCCGGCCGGTCTCCGGCGACGCCGTCCTCGACAAGCTCGGCAGCACGTACCAGAAGTGGATGGGCACCGCCGTCGTCGAGATCGAGAGCGGCAAGCTGGTCGCCGCCCGCGGCGAGACCGTGCCGCTGACCTCGGTGGACACCTCGGCCCTGGGCGACGAGGGCGGACTCGCCCCCCGTATGGTCAAGTTGAGGAACGGCGAGGTGCGCCTGCTGTCCTTCGCGCTGCTGTCCTGGCCGGGCAAGCCGCAGTTGCTGCTCGTGGCCTCCAACAACCTGAAGTTCCCGGGCATCAGCCTCGGTCAGTTCCGCTCGATCGCGGTCGTGGACCGCAGCGGCTCCATCCTCAGCAGCGACGGCATCGCCGAGCCGGAGCAGGTGCGCACCAGCCTCGACCGCCAGGAGATCACCGCCTCCCGCAAGCAGCTCAAGGACTTCGCCCGGAGCGCGGCCCGCGAGGCCCGGCAGGACCCGCGCAGCAGCAAGACGCCCGGTACCGGCGGCTACCAGGGCGTCAGCGGCAGCCTGCTCGGCGGGCGCATGCTGAGTGAGCAGTCCGTCGCCGGCTACGCCACGCTGGCCTCTCCCGAGCCCGGCGAGATCACCACCGCCTCCGGACTCGGCCTGTCCGTGGTGGCCATGGTCAAGGTCGCCGAGGACCCCACCCGTCCCACCTCGCCCGTCTTCGGCCTGCTGGCCGGCGGCGCGCTGCTCCTCGTCGGCGGCATCGCGGTCGGCGTGCTGGTGGGCACCGTGCAGCGCCCGCTGATCCGGCTGTTCCTGGAGTCCCGCCGACTCACCCGCGGCGACCTGACCCGGCCCGTCACCGTCCCCGGCTACGGCGAGGCGCACCGCATCGGCGGCGCCCTGGAACGCCTGCGGCGGCAGCTGATGGGCGAGAGGGCCGACGCCACCGGCGCCCCGGCGCGTCCGCGCGGGCCGCGCCGGGTGGGCACCCGGGCCCTGCTCGTGGCCTGCGCGGTGCTGCTGCTGGCCTGGTCGGCGCCGCTGATGCTGCTGCTCAACCGCGCCGACAGCACGGCCGTCGTTCCGCAGCAGCTCGTCAACGACCAGCGCGAGCGCACCGACACCCTCAGCGACCGGGTGCGCCGCGCGCTCAACGAGGGCGAGGTCGACCTCCAGTCGGTCGCGTCCCTCATCGGCAACCGCACCGAGCCCGCCGCCATGGACGCGGTGCTGGAGCGCACCGTCCACGAGAACCAGCGCTACCGGTCGCTCTACGTCGTCGACGCCTCCGGCGAGGTCCTGGCCCGGCAGGGCAAGGAACCCCGCGTGGTCAGGTCCGAGCGCGCCGCCGAGACCTCGATCCGGCTGCTGGGCCACGGCGGCAAGGAGCCCGTCGTCGTGGGCACCGCCGAGATCCCGGGGCGGGACGGCGCCGCGCTGGTCGGCGAGTTCCGGGCGGAGTTCCTCAACGCGCTGCTGAAGCGGCCGGGCCTCGGCGTGGTCCGTCTCGTCGACGACAAGAGCGAGGTCATCGCCGGCAACACCGGCTTCCTCGCCTTCGACTCGCTGCCCGACGAGCATCTGGAGGACCTCGTCGCGGCCACCGGCCAGACGCTCGGCAGGAAGGCCCGCGCGGGCGGGGTGCTCTACCGCCACGGCGGCGTGCGGATCGCCGCCGCCGCGCCCTTCGCGGGCAGCGGCCCGGCCGAGTCGCTCGGCTGGAGCGTGGTCAGCTGGCAGCCCGCCGACCGGCTCGCCATCCCCGAGTACGACACCCAGAACCGCACCGTGCTGGCCGGTCTGCTCGGCGCCGCCGCGGCCGCCGCCTGCCTCGGCTGGCTGCACATCGTGGTGGCCCGGCCGCTGCGTGCGCTGGCCGACCGGGCCGAGGCCCTGGCCGGCGGCGACCGCAAGACCGTGCTCTTCCCGCAGCACCACGACGAGGTCGGGGCGGTCACCCGCTCCCTGGAACTCGTCCGCCAGCAGCTCCAGGACCAGCGCCGGCAGCAGCCGCAGCGCGGCACTCCCCAGCGCGCCGGCGGCGCGCAGGACCCGTCCCCGTACGGGCCACACGACCCCCACGGCCCGCAGGACCAGCAGTACGTAAGGAACTGATCACCGGTGCTCTTCCTCTACACCGTGCTGCTGGTGTGCTGCGCGATTCTGCTCGTGGCGGGCATCGTGGAGCAGCGGCGGCACTTCACCAACCTGGACAACATCCCGACCCGGGTGCTGGTCAACGGCATCCGCGGCAAGTCCTCCATCACCCGGCTCTGCGCGGGCGCCCTGCGCGGCGGCGGTCTGGCCACGGTCGCCAAGACCACCGGCACCGCGGCCCGGTTCATCCACCCGGACGCCACCGAGGAGCCGGTCTACCGCAAGTTCGGCATCGCCAACGTCGTCGAGCAGATCGGCATCGTGCGCCGGGCTGCCGCGTACAACCCGGACGCGCTGGTCATCGAGTGCATGGCGGTGATGCCGGCCCTGCAGGAGATCAACCAGTCCAAGCTGATCCGCTCCACCATCGGCGTGCTCTGCAACGTCCGTGAGGACCACCTCGCGGAGATGGGCCCCACCCTGGACGACGTGGCCCGCTCGCTGTGCCGGTCCATGCCGGAGGACGGCATCTGCGTCACCGCGGAGAAGGATCGTTTCCACATCCTCCAGGAGGAGGCGGACGCGCGGAACTGCGAGCTGATCTACGCCGACCCCGAGACGGTCAGCGACGAGGAGCTGCGCGGCTTCAGCTGGTTCACCTTCAAGGAGAACGTCGCCATCGCGCTCGCCGTCGCCGAACTGCTCGGCGTCGAGCGCGAGACGGCCCTGCAGGGCATGTACGACGCCCCGCCGGACCCCGGCGTGCTCTCCGTCGAGCGCTACCTCACCCACGACGACAAGAAGCTGCGCTTCGCCAACGTCTTCGCGGCCAACGACCCCGAGTCGACGCTGATGAACATCAACCAGCTCCTCGACCTCGGCGCCATCCACCGCCCGCTCAACGTGGTCATCAACTGCCGCCCCGACCGCGTCGAGCGCAACGGCCAGATGGGCGAGATCATCCCCGACCTCGACCCCGAGCAGGTCTTCGTCATCGGCCACCCGGCCAAGTCCGCCATCGACGCCATCCCGGCCGAGTACCGCGGCCGGGCCGTCGACCTCGGCGGCGACCGCCGCGACCCCGAGGAGTTCATGGCCGAACTGCTCGGCCGGCTCGGCCCGGACTCCTCCCTGGTCGCCATCGGCAACATCCACGGCCAGGGCGAGGTGCTCCTGGAGCATCTCGCCGAACTCCCCGCCGACGACAGCCCGGACGACTCGCCCACCGCGCCCACGGCCCCGGCCGGGCGCACGGAGCCGGCCCGTCATCCCGAGCACGTCGAGACGATGCAGCTCTACGCGCCGCGCATCGACCCCTATCAGCCCTACTCGGAGGCGTACGAGTCGCGGTACGCGCAGGTCCGTCAGGCCCCGGAGATCCCCCAGCAGCGCGAGGCCTCTCACCCGTACCAGGAGCCCGCGGTCCAGGGAGCCCACGCCCGGCCGCACCCCCAGGGCGCCTGGCCGCAGCACCAGCACCAGGGCCCGCCCCAGGTCCCGAGCTCGCCCCAGCACCAGGCGCAGCGCGAGAACCAGGACCTGCCCCAGCACCAGGGCGGTCACCAGTCCCAGGCGCAGCACCAGGGCCAGAACCCGCCCCAGGACCGCTCGCGGGGCCTGTTCGAACCCCGCGTCCGGCCCCCGCACCCCGCAGACGACCACCAGCAGTGGCACAGCCCAGGAGAGCACCGTTGATCCCCTCCGTCCTCACCCCCGAGATCGCCGCGATCGGCATCGGCCTGGGCCTGATGTTCTCGTTGATGTGCTACCTGACGACCAACCTGTCGCCGGGCGGCATGATCACGCCGGGCTGGCTCGCGCTGACCCTGATCGAGGACCTGCAGCGGGCGGCGCTGGTTGTCGGGGTGACCGTACTGACGTACGTCACCACGCTGCTGCTGCAGAAGTTCGTGATCCTCTACGGCAAGCGGCTGTTCGCGGCCGTGGTGCTCACCGGCGTGCTCATCCAGGCCACGGTGATCATCGTGCTGCAGATGGAGTTCCCGCTGCTGTACGCCAACCAGACGCTCGGCTTCATCGTCCCCGGTCTGATCGGCTACCAGCTGGTGCGTCAGCCGAAGGGCGCGACGCTGCTGTCCACCGGTTCGGTCACCCTCGCCACCTACGTGGTCCTGACCGCCGGCATCCTCCTCGGCGCCCTGCCGTCCGCCTGAACCCGCCCGTCCTACCGCACACCTGGAGCCCACACCATGCCGAAGCGCAAAGGCCGGCCCGTCGTCCACGCGGCGACGGTGCTGGCGCTGCTCGCGGGCAGCGCGTACTTCACCTACGAGCTGCGCAAGGACGAACAGGCGAAGGTCCCGGCCGCGCAGACGGTCACCGACAACGCGGCCCTGAAGAACTCGGGCGGCAGGGCCACCGGCAAGCAGAGCTGGGAGCGCCTGAACAACCCGGCGCGCTCGGTGCTGCGGGACGCCGGGGGAGCGGTCGTCGCCACCTTCACCGACGGAGCCCGCACCGCCACCCTGAAGGGCCCCTCGCGCACCTTCGCCGAACCGGCCGCCACCACCTCGCGCGTCGTGACCGACGACTGGGTCCGACTCATGCCCGAGCCCTGGACCAAGGGCGCCGAGAAGGAGCAGTGGTTCAAGGACTGGTTCAAGGAGTACTACGGCAGCCAGGAGGACGACATCTTCGCGATCGCCTTCCAGTACGTGCAGGGCGCGCCGGTCAAGAAGAACTCCTCGGGCGTCCCGTACGCCGGTGACGCGGTGTTCGGCCCGTTCAAGGCGGACGGCGTGGACCGCCTGGAGCAGAACGACTTCTACGACTACCTCGGCATCCCGTACACCTTCCGCAACGGCACCACCCTGTACCCGCGCAAGGAGCGCTACCGGGCGCTGGACTGCTCCGGCTTCATGCGGATGGTCTGGGGCTACCGCGCCCGCTATCCGCTGATGGCGTCCAACGCCCTCGGCGACGGGCTGCCCCGCACCGCCGACGGCATGGCCCGCTCCAAGGCCGGCGTCGACATCATCAAGCTCCAGGGCCCGTCCCCCTGGTACGTCCGCCCGGCGAACATCGACGTCCTCCAGCCCGGCGACCTGCTGTTCTTCAAAATGGACCACCGCACCGGCAACCACATCGACCACGTCGGCCTCTACCTGGGCCTGGACTCCGAGGGCCACCGCGTCTTCGTCTCCAGCCGCAAGGAGGTCAACGGCCCCACGATGGGCGACAAGGGCGGGGCGTCCCGCATCGACGGCGACGGCTTCTACGCCGGCCTTTTCCGCAGCGCCAAGCGGCTGTGAGCGGACCGCAACCGTCACCGTGAGCGGGCGGAGCCGCGGCCCCGCGCCCGCCCGTACCCGCTCGCAGTGACGACCGCCCCCCTTCCCACCCGCCGCAAGGGCGAGCCGGGGCGCGCTCCGCGGGCACGGCAGGAGGCCTGCGGAGGGTTTTCGCCCCTCAGGACGCCGTGGCGCCGTGGGCGGGCGACTTCCGCGCCGACTCGGGAACGGGCCGGTCCTTGCGCAGGGCCTGCCACAGCACGTCGGACTGAGGCTGCGCGGCCACCACGCGGTTGGGGTCCCGGACGTCGTACTTCACCGGCAGCATGATGGTGTCCAAGGTGGCCGGGTCGATGCCGTTGAGGCTGCGGCCGAACTCCGCCAGCCTGCTGAGGGAGGCGAGGTCGGAGTCGGTGGTGAGCGCCTGGGTGAGGCTGTCGGCGATCTCGTAGGTCTTGGCGGGGCTGCCCAGCAGGTCCTGCTTCTTGATCTCGGAGAGGAGCGCGGTCAGGAACTTCTGCTGCAGGGTGATGCGGCCCAGGTCGCTGCCGTCGCCGTAGCCGTAGCGGGTCCGCACGAACTTCAGCGACTGGGTCCCGTCGAGCCGGTGGGTGCCCGCCCCGAGCCGCAGACCGCCCTTGCGGCCGTCGATCGGCTCGTCGAGGGTGACGGTCACCCCGCCTATCGCGTCCACCAGTTCCTTGAAGCCGGCGAAGTCGATCTCGACGTAGTGGTCCATGCGGATCCCGGACATCTTCTCCACCGTCTTCACCGTGCAGGCCGGACCGGCCAGTGAGTAGACGGAGTTGAACATGACGCGCTTCGCCGGGGGCAGCGTCCTGCCGTCGGAGGTGGCGCACTCGGGGCGGGTCACCAGGGTGTCGCGCGGGATGCTGACCGCGACGGCCCTGCTGCGGCCCTCGGGTATGTGGATCACCAGGGCGGTGTCGGAGCGCGCTCCGGACACCCTGCCCGCGTCCAGCGCCGCGTTCGCCCCGGCCCGCGAGTCGGAGCCCAGCACCAGGAGGTTCTGACCCGACGTCGGCAGCTTCTGCGGCCGGTCGTCGCCGATGGCCCGGTCGAGGTCCACGCCCTTGATGTTGGAGTCGAGATCGCGGTAGAGCCAGTAGGCGGTGCCGCCGGTGGCGAGCAGCAGCACGAGGGCGCCGAGGGCGATCCGGCGCCACACCCGCCGGCGCCGGCGCGGCGACCCGCCCTCCGTGCCGTCCGCCGCTGCGTCCTCGTCCCTGGGTCTGTCGGTGTCCGTCTCCGCGGGGGCCTGCGTCATGCCTCGGTCCTCTCTGTCACTCGTTCTGTCACTCGCCGGCTCGCTGTCTTGGTCCGTACGTGGGGCAGGGGCACGAGTGGGGGGAGACCGGGCCCGCACGACGCCGAGCGCCGCGCTGAGCTCGAACTATAGACCGAATGTGGGGCCCTGTACGGGTTGTGGGCGTAATCCACCGCTCGCCGGGGTTCCGGCTGCCCGTCACATCGGAGCGCGATCTCGCCTGCGCGTGCGTGTAGTTGACAGTAATGTGAACGACCAGTGATGATGCCGTGTACATATGAAGCTTAAACTATTGTCGTGAAGGTAATGGTGTCGGCACCGTCGCCGGCACGTGATACGCGGTCGCCCATTTCGAGCCGGGGGCACGGGGGCGCGTGACCGCCGTTGCCCACCAGGCCTCGACCGGTGGGAAATAAGGGGGAGGCTGTGTTCCTGCGTGCGTCGGCCCGGGGGGAGGGCGGCGGCATGACAGCCGCATCCGTGGACGGGGCGGAAGTCAGGTGAGCCTGCACAATCCCGAGGCGAGCGCGCTCGTGTCGGGCTATCGCTCTCTGGTGCCCGTAGGGGCTCGGCGTCAGATCGTCCGGCGGGTGCCCCGCCCGCTGCGGACCGCGGTGATGCGTTCGTTGACCGTCGCCGACGCCGCGCGATCCGCCCTGGTCGTCCGGGCGCTCGACGACCGGCGCCGCGACGGCGCCGGACACGCCTCCACCGGGCCGATCCGGGTCGTGCGCGTCGACGGCAGGCACCGCCGGGCCGTCGAGGTGCCCGGGATCACCGCCTGGGCCGCTCGGGCGCGGAACCTGCACATCCTGGTGGCACTGCTGGAAGAGGCCGGCATCGACCACTTCTGCGTGCGCGGCACCGCGTCGGTGAATCCCTGCGTGGCCGTACCGGAGCGCCTGCGGACCGACGTGGAGGAGGTCCTGCGGATCGTCTGCGAGCACAATCCCGCCTACGTCGGCAGCGCCTTCCGCGGCCAGATGCGGCCGGGCGCCTCGGCGGCGACCTGGCGTGCCCTGCGGGCGCAACGCGTCCTGCGCCTCGCGTGGAACGTCTGCGACCCCACCGGCAACCTGGTCTTCGGCCGGGAATCCGGCTGTGACATCGAGTTCTGGACCGAGCGGGAGGGGTGGCTCGTCGCGCCCCGCCCGAACCGCGTGGTGAGCGAGGTCCCGGTGGGCGCGGGCCGCTGCTGGGCCCAGCAGAAACGGTTCAGTGAGGTGCCGGTCATGTACACCACCGGCCAGGCCCGCACGCTGCCGGAGTTCGTCGCCGCCCTGCCCGACGACCATCCCTTCCCGATCGACGTGGTGTACACCTGGGTGGACGACTCCGACCCGCGATGGCGCGCCCGCAAGGAGGCGACACAGCGGGTGCTGGAGCGGGGCACCGGTGAGCACGCCCTGCACGAGCAGGCGGCGAACGACTCCCGCTACACCAGCCGCGACGAACTGCGGTACTCGCTGCGGTCGATCCACCAGTACGCGCCCTGGGTCCGCACGATCTTCCTGGTCACCGCAGGGCATGTGCCGTCCTGGCTCGACACCGACTTCCCCGGGATCAGAGTGGTCGACCACCGCGAGATCTTCTCGGACCCGGACGCGCTTCCGACGTTCAACTCCCATGCCATCGAGAGTCAGTTGCACCACATCCCGGAGCTCTCCGAGCACTTCCTCTACCTGAACGACGACGTCTTCCTCGGCCGCCCCGTGCAGCCCGGGACGTTCTTCCACCCCAACGGGCTGTCCAAGTCCTTCCGTTCGAACGCGCTGATCCCGTCGGGCCGCGCCGACTCCGCCGACCTGCCGGTCAACGCCGCGGGCAAGAACAGCCGGGGGCTCATCGCCCAGCAGTTCGGCACCGTCATCTCCCAGAAGATGAAGCACACCCCGCACGCGCTGCGCCGCAGCGTCCTGACGGAGATCGAGCAGGTCTACGCCCACTCGCACCGGACCACCCAGCACTCCCGCTTCCGCTCGCCGCACGACGTCCCGATCGTCTCCTCGCTGTACCACTACTACGCGTACCACTCGGCGCGGGCGACGGTCGGGGACATCCGGTACGCGTACGTCGATCTGGCGGACGACCTGGCCCAGCGCCGGCTCGACGGGCTGCTGGCCCGGCGCAACTACGACACCTTCTGCATGAACGACACCGTGCCGGCCGCCGACCCCGTGGCCCAGGACCGTATGGTCGCGAACTTCCTGGACGCCTACTTCCCGGTGCCCGGCCCCTACGAGCGCCCCACCGGCATCCGCGCACCGCGGACCGCGCCGGTCGCGGAGTTGGGCGGCGTCCGCGCATGACCACTTCTACGTCCGGCCCTGCCACCGGGTCCGGCAGGGCCGGCAACGAACGGCGCGGACCGCGCGCCCTCCTGAGCGCGCTGCGCCTCCGGCTGATGCTGCGCGTGTTCGTGCCGCTGCGGAAGAACCGCACCGCACGACTCCGTTACTCGGCCGTCCTCGACGGCCAGACGGTGAACCTGCACGCCGTGCTGCCCCCCTCCGTCCCGCTTCCCGACCGCTCGGAGGTCGTGCTCCGCCGGCGCCGCGAACGGCATCACGTCCCGGCGCAGGTGTACCGGGGCCCGCGCGGTGAACTCCTCATGGACGCCGCGATCCTGATGGGAGCGGAGGTCGGCGGCGTGCCCGCCGGGGCCGGAAGGTGGAAGCTCCGGCTGCGGACGTACACGGGGCGCCGGTCGCGGTCCCTCGCGCTGCTGCTCCTGGAACCGCAGGTTCCCTACGAGGGCCCCACCAAGCCCATGGCGGCCTCCCCGGTCACCGGCGCACGCCACCGCGTCGGCCGCACCGTCACGGGCACGGCCCGGATCGTCAGCTCGGCCCCGCGGCCGGCCGTCGAGGTGTCCAAGGTGCACATGGCGCACTCCGGGGTCACCGTGGACTTCCGGGTCCTGGGCACAGCGGCGCACGCGCCATGGGTCGAGTTCGTCGCCGCCGGGCGCCGGATCCGGCAGCCCGCCCACGTGCTGGGCCAGGACGCCTTCCGGACCGTGGTCCCGCTGGACCGGATGGAGCCGCGGTCCTCCAGGCCGGAGCACTGGGACGTCGTGCTGTGCCAGGAGGCCGGGCCGTCGCTACGGCTGGGCCGGCGCCTGCACGACGTCCGCAACCCGCGGCGGGTCTTCGCGATGCGCAGCATGGCCATGGCCCCGATCGGCCGCACCCCGATGATCGTCCAACCGCGCTACACCCCCGCAGGGAACCTCCGTGTCACCTGTACGCGCATGCCCGAGGCAGACTGAACCCGAGAAGTGAAGATCACATTCCTGCTGACCACGGCGGACGCCGTCGGCGGCACCGAGCGGGCCGTCTTCAACCAGGCGTCCGAACTCGCCGCCCGGCACGAGGTCCGCGTACTCAGCGTTTTCAAGAGCAAGCCCGCGCAGTTCTTCGCGCCCGACGAGCGAGTGCGGGTCGAGTACCTGGTCGACCTCACCGGCGACGCTCCCCGGCCGCTGCGCCCCAGCACCGTGGGCGACGCGGTGTGGTCCGGCCTGGCCGGCCGGCCGAGCGAGATCGTCGACCGGTCCTGGGAGTCGGCGTTCAGCCGGCTCACCGACCTCGAGCTCGAACTCGCCCTCCAGGAGACCGACACCGACGTCCTGGTCACCACGACTCCCGCGCTGATGGCGCTGGCGGTCCGGCTCGCCCCCGCGCGGGTGATCACCGTCCACCAGGAGCACCGGGTCTCCGAACTGCGCGGCACGAGCGGTGAACCGCTGCTGCGGTACGCCTCCCGGCTGGACGCGCTGGCCGTACTGAGCGAGCGGACCCGGGAGTGGTTCGCCGAGACCCTCCAGGAGGCCGCTCCCCGTCTCGCGGTGGTGCCGAACGCCCTGCCGAGCGGCTTCCGGCCCCGGTCGACCCTCGAGACCCGCACCGTCGTCATCGCCGGGCGGCTGGTCGCGGAGAAGCAGATCGACCACGCCCTCACCGCCTGGGCCAAGGTGGCACCCCGCCACCCCGACTGGCAGCTGCGCGTGTTCGGGGACGGACCGCTCAGCGGCGCCCTGCGCCGGCAGATGGACATGCTCGGACTGCACGACTGCGTGCAGCTCAACGGCAACTCGCCCCATCTCGCGGAGGAGTGGGCCAAGGCCAGTGTCGCCCTGCTCACCTCGCGCAACGAGGCCTTCGGGCTGGTGCTCGCGGAGGCGCAGGCGGCGGGCGTCCCCGTCGTCTCCTACGACGCGCCCAACGGCCCGCGCGAAGTGGTGATCGACGGGCAGACCGGCGTTCTGGTGCCTCCCGGCGACATCGACGCCCTGACCTCCGCACTGCTGCTGCTGATCGAGGACGCGGAACTGCGCCACCGGATGGGCGCCGCGGCGCTCGCCGCCGCCGGCCGCTTCTCGCCCGCGGTGGTGACCTCCCACTGGGAGCGGATGTTCCACGAGCTCGTGGCGGAGCGCGACAGCGGGCGCCGCGACGCGGTGAAGGCGGAACGACGGGCGGTGCACGCCCACCTCAGCGGCCCCGGCGGCAGCGTGCCGGCCGCCGCGCCCGCCCCTCCCGGCTCGGTCCGCTCCCGCGGCCAGCGTGCGCTGGAGCAGCGCCTGCTGGCGAGGCGCGAGCTGGTCCACGACGGCGGTCAGGTGTGCCGGCTGATGGAGTGGGAGTCGCCGTGGGACGTGGTCCAGGCGAACCTCGCGCTGGCCGCGGGAGCCCTGGAGGGCGCGGGCATCCCGTACCTGGTCGTACGCGACCACATGGTGCGGCACTCGGTCGCCGTCCACGGTGTGTACCGCGAGGCCGTCTTCAAGGCGCTCGCCGACCGCTACGCGGACGAGGCCGTCTACGCCTCCGTCCTCAACGAGGGACAGAAGACGGTCGCCACCGTTCTCGCCGGCCTGGTCGGCGACTACTCCGGCACCCCGTCCTCGGGCATCCGCGTCCACCAGAGCGTCGTGTCCCCGTCGCGGACCCTGCGCCTCGGCGCGATCTACGGCTGCACCATCACCTTCTGGGACGACGAACCGGACGACGAGGACCACCTCAGGGCCCCGGTCCGCACGCTGATCGGCGACCGGGTCCCGCACAGCGCCATGCGGCGCAGCACGATCACCCTGGGCGATCGCCGCTACCCCACGATCGTGGCCTTCGGACAGGTGCTCCACGGCGACGTCGACTTTCCCGTGGACGCGGTCTACACCTGGGTGAACGGCGCCGACGTGGCCTGGCTGGAGCGGAAGAACGAGTTCCTCGCCGCCCGGGGGATGGAGACCCAGGACGCGGCCACGAGCGCGGCCCGCTTCCGCGACCGGGACGAACTGCGCTACTCCCTGCGCTCGATCGACATGTACGCCCCGTGGATCCGGAACATCTACATCGTCACCGACCGACAGGTCCCGACCTGGCTGGACCAGTCCCATCCACGGGTGCGGGTCGTCGACCACACGGAGATCTTCGGCGACCGCGGGGCGCTGCCGACGTACAACTCGCACGCCATCGAGAGCCAGTTGCACCACATCGAGGGGCTCGCCGAGCACTTCCTCTACTTCAACGACGACGTCTTCCTCGGACGCACGGTCCAGCCCGGCATGTTCTTCCTCGGCAACGGACAGGCGAAGCACTTCATGTCGCCCACGTCCGTGGCGATGTCCCCGCCGTCCCACGAGGACGAGTTCAACATCAGTGCCGCGAAGAACAACCGGGCCCTGATCGAGCGGTCCTTCGGGCAGACGCTGGTGCACTCGTTCCTGCACGCGCCCCACCCGCTGCGGCGCAGCGTGCTCGCCGACATCGAGCGCGAGTACGGGCCGGCGATGAAGGCCACCGCGCGCAACCAGCTGCGCAGCCACAGCGACGTCTCGGTCGCCTCGTCGCTGCACCACTACTACGGCTTCCACACCTCGCGCAGCGCACCCGGCAGCATCTCCTGCGGATTCGTCAACGTCGGACTGGCCGAGCACGGGCCGCGGCTCAACCGGATCCTGACGGCGCGTCCCCACGACGTGTTCTGCCTCAACGACTTCCACGACGGCGATGTACCGGAGGAGGAGCAGGACGCGATCCTCGCGGCGTTCCTGCCGAGCTACTTCCCGGTCGCGAGCCAGTTCGAGACGGGGTCCCTGCGCAACCGGCGCGCCCACTCCGGCTATCTGCCCGGATGGCCGCTGTGACCCACTCCGACCCGGCCGACGGGAGAAAACCCAGCGTGTCCAGCCCCGCCTCCGTGCTGCAGATCGTGGCGCACCCCGACGACGACCTGTACTTCATGAACCCGGCGACGTTCCAGGCGATCAAGGCGGGCACACCCACCACGACGGTCTATCTGACCAGCGGCGACGCCTACGGACGCAACCCGCGCCCCTGGCAGGTGTCGCCGCCCGCCGAGGACCGCGAGGCCTACGGGAAGGCGCGGCAGAACGGCATCAGGGCCGCGTACGGTGCCATGGCGCTCGGCGACCGCACGGCCGCCTGGACGCCCTCCACCCTGGCCACCGCGGGCGGCGCCGTCGCCGAGGTCTACTCCCTGGCCGAGGCGCCCTGGGTGAGGCTGGTCTTCCTCAACATCCGGCAGCACGGCACCCCCGAGGGCCCGCCGCGCAGCCTGCACGTGCTCTGGCAGGAGGAGGCCGAGCGGGTCCCCACCCTGCGGGTGAGCGGCGGACTGGTCGACGAGCAGTACTGGTACACGCGTTCCGGGCTGGTGGACACGCTGGTCCAGATCCTCGGCCTCGTCCGGCCGACCCTGGTGCGCACCATGGACCCGGACCCGGACCGGCTCGTCCACGACGAACGGTTCCCGCAGCACCACGACTTCGGCGATCTGGCGGACCACAGCGACCACACCGCGGCCGGCCTCTTCTCGTGGGTCGCGCTGGACCGCTACCGGGGCCCCGGCGAGGACCGCACGTTCGTGGTGGAGGCCTTCCGCGGCTACTCCAACGAACGGTGGCCGCACTCACTGGGTCCGCGGGCCGTCTCGCTCAAGGAGTACTTCCTCAACGTCTACGGTGCGGCGGACGGGTACGACTGCGGCGATCCGGCCGGCAGCGGCGACTACGCGGTCGGCCTGAGCGCACGCGGCACGGGATGGGTGCAGAGCACCACCCCGCGCGATCCGGGCGGGATCCGGCTCGGGCGCGACGCGCGGGGCCGTCTGACGGCGTTCGCCGTGGTCGACCAGCAGGCAGCGGCGTGGCTGGAGACGCAGCCGGGCAGCGACCGGTGGCGCGGACCGTTCTTCCTCGGCGGCGGGCCGCTCTCACCGGGACTGGCGGTGAGCCTGACGCCGGACGGCCGCTGGCAGCTCTTCGCAAGGCGCATGTCGCACCTGGGCCCGGACCACACGCACCGGCGGGAGATCGTCCTGCTCGAACAGGCCCAGCCGGACGGGGCGTTCACCGGCTGGGTCATCCTCGGCAACCCCTCCGCGGGGATCCCCGAGCGGGACCGGCACCTCGGTGCTCCGGCCGTCACCCGTGACGCCATGGGACGGCTGCACCTCTTCGTGCGCAACGGCGGACAGGGCCTGCACACCCGGGTCCGGGAGACGGACGGCACCTGGAGCCGATGGACCGACCTGCGCGGCCACGAACTGCAGGAGGGCATCACGGCCCTGACCGCGCCGAACGGAAGGGCGGAGGTCTTCGCCGCCAGCCGGGAAGGGGTCTTCCACTGGGCACAGAGCTCCCACCTCGAGCCGCTGAAACGCGCCCCCCGCTTCCGGCTCACGGTCCCGGCCTCACCCGCCGCGGCCGTCGTGCAGCCGGACGGCCGGGTCATGACCGTCTACCGGCAGCCCGACACGGGACGGCTGCTCATGGCCGAGGAGGACACGCGGGGCGGCCGATGGGCCAGGCCGGCCGTGTCGATCGGCGGACGGGGCGGCTTCGGCGCGGTCTGCTGTGCCCCGGGGGACGACCCGGAGACCGGGACGCTGGTGGCCACCCGCAGCGATCTGGGCGGCATCGCCTACCGCTTCCTGCCCGGCGACCACCCCTGGCAGGAACTGCCCACCGACGACCTCGGCGGTCTGTCGGCGTATGCCCCCGCCGCGGCCTTCGACGTGTTCGGGCGCGCCGTGATCGCGGTGCTGGGTGCGGACGGCCGTCCGGCCGTCGCCCGCCAGGCCGGCCGCGGCTCGGTCGGGTTCGGCCCGTGGCAGGCCCTGGGCTGAGAGGCCGTACCGCGAACGGCACGGGGCCCCCGCCGCGCGGCGGGGGCCCCGTGCCGTTCGGGCGACGCCTAGGCGGGAACCGACGCCACGCCCGGAGCCAGGAACCTCTTGCCGTTCACGCGCTCCGAGACGCCCTCGCGGTCCAGGTACGGCGTGATGCCGCCCAGGTGGAAGGGCCAGCCGGCGCCCGTGATCAGGCAGAGGTCGATGTCCTGGGCCTCGGCGACGACGCCCTCGTCGAGCATCAGGCCGATCTCCTGCGCCACCGCGTCCAGGACACGGGCGCGGACCTGCTCCTCCGTCAGGACGGTGTCGCCCTGCTTCAGGAGCGCGGCGACCTCCGGGTCCAGCTCGGGCTTGCCGCTGTCGTAGACGTAGAACCCGCGCTTGCCCGCCTCGACGACCGCCTTCAGGTTCGGGGAGACCGTGAAGCGCTCCGGGAAGGCCCGGTTGAGGGTCTCCGAGACGTGCAGGCCGATCGCCGGCCCGACCAGTTCGAGCAGGACCAGCGGGGACATCGGCAGGCCCAGCGGCTCGATCGCCTTCTCCGCGACCTCGACCGGGGTGCCCTCGTCGATGACGTTCTGGATCTCGCCCATGAAGCGGGTCAGGATGCGGTTCACGACGAACGCCGGGGCGTCCTTGACCAGAACCGCGGTCTTCTTCAGCTTCTTGGCCACACCGAACGCCGTGGCCAGCGAGGCGTCGTCGGTCTGCTCGCCCCGGACGATCTCCAGGAGCGGGAGGACGGCGACCGGGTTGAAGAAGTGGAAGCCGACGACCCGCTCGGGGTGCTTCAGCTTCGAGGCCATCTCCGACACCGACAGGGAGGAGGTGTTGGTGGCGAGGATCGCGTGCGCCGGGGCGACCGCCTCGACCTCCGCGAACACCTTCTGCTTGACGCCCATCTCCTCGAACACGGCCTCGATGACGAAGTCCGCGTCCGCGAAGCCCTCGGCCTTGTCCAGGACACCGGTGACCAGCGCCTTGAGGCGGTTGGCCTTGTCCTGGTTGATCCGGCCCTTGCCGAGCAGCTTGTCGATCTCGGCGTGGACGTAGCCCACACCCTTGTCGATGCGCTCCTGGTCGATGTCCGTCAGCACGACGGGCACCTCGAGGCGGCGCAGGAAGAGCAGGGCCAGCTGCGAGGCCATCAGACCGGCGCCGACGACACCGACCTTGGTGACCGGGCGGGCCAGGCTCTTGTCCGGAGCGCCGGCCGGGCGCTTGCCGCGCTTCTGCACGAGGTTGAACGCGTAGATGCCGGAGCGCAGTTCGCCGCCCATGATGAGGTCGGCGAGGGCCTTGTCCTCGGCGTCGTAACCCTGCTGCAGGTCGCCGTTCTTGGCGGCGGCGATGATGTCCAGGGCGCGGTAGGCGGCCGGGGCCGCGCCGTGCACCTTGCCGTCCGCGATGAAGCGGCCCTTGGCGACGGCCTGGTCCCAGGCCTCGCCGCGGTCGATCACCGGGCGGTCGACGACGATCTCACCCTTGAGAACGGCGGCCGTCCAGATCAGCGACTGCTCCAGGAAGTCGGCGCCCTCGAACAGGGCGTCGGCGATGCCCAGTTCGTAGACCTGCTTGCCCTTGAGCTGCTTGTTCTGGTTGAGCGAGTTCTCGATGACGACCGAGACGGCCCTGTCGGCGCCGATCAGGTTCGGCAGCAGGGTGCAGCCGCCCCAGCCCGGGACCAGGCCCAGGAAGACCTCCGGCAGGGAGAACGCCGGGAGGGCCGCGGACACCGTGCGGTAGGTGCAGTGCAGACCGACCTCGACACCGCCGCCCATCGCCGCGCCGTTGTAGTACGCGAAGGTCGGCACGGCCAGCTTCGACAGCCGCTTGAAGACCTCGTGGCCGCCCTTGCCGATGGCCAGCGCGTCCTCGTGCCGCTTCAGCAGCTCGACGCCCTTGAGGTCGGCGCCGACCGCGAAGATGAACGGCTTGCCGGTGACGCCCGCGCCGACGATCTCGCCGTCCGCGGCCTCCTTCTCGACCTGGTCGATCGCGGTGTTCAGGTTCGCGAGCGACTGCGGGCCGAAGGTGGTCGGCTTGGTGTGGTCGAAGCCGTTGTCCAGGGTGATCAGGGCGAAGCGGCCCGCACCCAGCGGCAGGTCGAAGTGGCGTACGTGCGCCTGCGTGACGACCTCGTCCGGGAACAGCTCGGCCGCGCCCTTCAGGAGTTCAGCGGTGGTGCTCACTTGTCGCCTCCGTCGAAGTGCGGGTTCTCCCAGATGACCGTCGCGCCCATGCCGAAGCCGACGCACATGGTGGTCAGGCCGTAGCGGACCTGCGGCTGCTCCTCGAACTGGCGGGCCAGCTGCGTCATCAGACGGACGCCGGAGGAGGCCAGCGGGTGGCCGAAGGCGATCGCGCCGCCGTACTGGTTGACGCGCTCGTCGTCGTCCGCGATGCCGTAGTGGTCGAGGAAGGCCAGGACCTGGACGGCGAAGGCCTCGTTGATCTCGAACAGGCCGATGTCGGAGATGGACAGCCCTGCCTGCGCGAGGGCCTTCTCCGTCGCCGGGATCGGGCCGTAGCCCATGACCTCCGGCTCCACGCCGGCGAAGGCGTAGGAGACCAGGCGCATCTTGACCGGCAGGCCGTTCTCGCGGGCGAAGTCCTCGGACGCGATGAGCGAGGCGGTGGCGCCGTCGTTCAGACCGGCCGCGTTGCCCGCGGTGACCCGGCCGTGCACGCGGAACGGGGTCTTGAGCCCGGACAGGTTCTCCAGGGTCGTGCCCGGGCGCATCGGCTCGTCGGCGGTGACCAGGCCCCAGCCGGTCTCGCCGGCCTCGGGGGTGGTGCGGCGCACGGAGACCGGCACCAGGTCCTGCTGGATCTTGCCGTTGGCGTACGCCTTGGCGGCCTTCTCCTGCGAGCGCACCGCGTACTCGTCGGCGCGCAGCTTGGTGATCTGCGGGTAGCGGTCGTGCAGGTTCTCCGCCGTCATGCCCATGAACAGGGCGGACTGGTCGACCAGCTTCTCGCTCACGAACCGCGGGTTCGGGTCCACGCCCTCGCCCATCGGGTGGCGGCCCATGTGCTCGACACCGCCCGCGACGGCGACGTCGTACGCGCCGAACGCGATGGAGCCGGAGACGGAGGTGACGGCGGTCAGCGCGCCCGCGCACATGCGGTCGATCGAGTAACCGGGGACCGAGGTGGGCAGGCCCGCGAGGATGCCGGCGGTGCGGCCGAGGGTCAGGCCCTGGTCGCCGATCTGCGTGGTCGCGGCGACGGCGACCTCGTCGATCTTCTTCGGGTCGAGGCCGGGGTGGCGGCGCAGCAGCTCCCGGATCGCCTTCACGACGAGGTCGTCGGCGCGGGTCTCGTGGTAGATGCCCTTCGGGCCCGCCTTGCCGAACGGGGTGCGGACGCCGTCTACGAAGACGACGTCCCTGACGGTACGAGGCACGATGGCTCTCCTCCAGGGTGCGGGATGGCACTGCTGCGACGCGCAGCACTGAGCGCGCGCTCAGGCCCATGCTACTTGTGGGTAACGTAGCTGCCCAGTCCTGCCGGGGGGAGCGGTGAACGTCACACCCGCGCGGGTGGCCCCGACGTCACGGGAGACTCCAGATCCGGGTGGTGCCGTCGGCGCAGGCCACGGCGAGGGATCTCCCGGCCGGGCTGAGCGCCAGCGCCTCGACCTTGCTGGTGGGCCCGCTCGGGGAGGGGCTGACGACCTCACCCGAGGAGAGGTCCCAGACCTGCGCGCTCTCACCGTGGGCGACGGCCAGCCGGGTGCCGTCGTCGCTGAGTGCGAGGAAGCGGGGTGGGGCGGTCAGCCGGAGAAGCCGTCGGAACGCCGGGTGTCCCTGCCGCCGGGTGATGTCCCATCTGGTGACCCGAGCCTCGGCTCCGGCCGGGTCGAAGCGGGTTTCGACCGTGGTCAGCCGCGTTCCCTGGGCGTTCACGGCCATCGCGACAGCGAAGAAGACCCCGGTCAGCGTGGACGTCGTCGTCCCGGCGACAGTGTCCCGGACGGTGATCGACGAGCCCGTCTCCTGCATCGCCACCCATCGTCCGTCCGCGCTGCCGGCACAGGCGTGGCCGCCTTCCCTCCGCATGGGCGCCATGCAGAGCGGTGCGGGCGCGAGGACCGCGGGACCGGTCTCGTCGCCGCTTTCCGTGTCCCAGTACCGCACCCGTCCCTCGTCCTCGGTGACCAGGGACGCGCCGTCCGGGGTGAAGGCCATGCTGCCGACCGAGCCGGTGGGCAGGGTGACCCGGGAGGTGTCCGCGGGCAGCAGGGCGCAGAGCAACGCCAGGAACAGCGCCAGGACCGCCGAACCGCCGAGCGTCCGCCACCGGCGGCGCACCGTGACCCGCGGCATGTCGGCGGGCCGGTCGTTCGCGGTCCCCGAGAGGGTGACCAGCCGCTCCTGCAACCGGGCGTGACGGAACTGGTACGTGCTTCCCACCTGGCGCAGAATCTGCCGGTCACGTGCCTGCTCGAGGAAGGCCATCAGCCGGAAGGGCAGCTTGCGCCGTACCCCGAGGACGAACCGGACGAGACAGAAGCGCGGCCATGCCCGGGTCAGCAGCACCAGCAGGGAGAACGCGGCTCCCACGGACCCGAGGATGACGGCGTCCCACCCGGTGAGGCCGGTCGAGCCGCTGCCGGTGAACGACTGCCAGCCGAGGTCGAGCGCGCTTCCGTAGGGCCGGTACGAGGTTCCGGAGACCGTCCACACCACGATCAGATGGAGCGCCGCCGCGACCAGCAGCAGGGGCAGCAGGGTCACCGCCAGGACGGTTCCGGCCAGCAGGGAGGAGACGAGGGAGGAGGCGCGGTCCTGCCGGAGTCTCGCGCCCGGAGTGGCCCGGGAGGAGCGCTCGGGGGAGCGGTCGACCCAGTTGTGGACGGCCAGCGCCAGGCCCAGGGCGCCGCCTAGGGCGAGCGCCACCCACAGGAAGCCGACGAACGTGTAGACGTTGGCCGCCGACCACCCCTCGGTGTCGGACACGGAGATGGCGACCGCGGCCGCCGCCAGGACGGGCAGAGTGGGAACGGCCGTCAGCAGCATCCCCGTGGCCAGACCGCGGAGCATGTCGCTCCACGGCCCGCGCAGGCGGAAGGAGAGCCGTCCGGGAGGCTGCTGCGGCAGCGCGAACCAGACGATCATCGAGAGCACCGCGAAGGCCGCGCCGACCCCCGCACCGGCACCGAGCGAGTCGGGAAGGCTGTCGCTCCCGGCGAACGAGAAACCGACGGTGGCAGGGACCAACACGAGGAAACCCAGGGCGATGCCGATCCACGGGCCGGTCCACCGCGACAGCATGTGGTCGCTCATCGACCACCAGTTCAGATCCCGCTCCCGCCGGCGGTGAAGGTGACGGGCCAGCTGCGTCAGCCAGTGCCGCGCCTGCTCCGCTCCGTGCGGGTCGAGGTCGGCGTACGCGGTCTCGAGGGTGCGGTCGAGCAGATGGTCCTCCGCGCCGTGGCGGCTGGTGCAGGTCAGGAGGGAGGAGGGCACGCCGGGATCGCCGCGGTGGACGGATCTGGCCAGCGAGAGCATGAGCGGCGTGGACAGTGCCTTCGCCAGCGGCCCACGGGGGTCCGACCCGAGGCGCTCCATGATCGCGGCGATGCCCGCGCTCGGCGGGGACCGATCCGGACCCGGGCCCAGCTGGGCCAGCATCGTGTCCACGCTGAGCGGCTGCACCTCCACGACCGGTGCGCGGCTCAGCACGGGATCCCCGCCCTCGATCACGTCCTGATACTCCGCCGAGCGGCAGGTGACGACGATCCCCTGTCGTTCCCCGGAGCCCTCGTTGATCGCCGACACCGCCCCGCGCCGCGCCTGCTCGGGCATCTCGTCGAGGCCGTCCAGAACGGGCAGCAGCTTCCCCCGCGAGAGCAGCGCGCGGGGGATCTCGCCGTGGCCGTGGAAGTACTCCGCGGCCACGGTGCCGACGATCCAGTCGTCCAGCGGCTCGTCCAGCGGATCCCAGGAGGCGGCGGAGAGCAGGACCGGCACGGGCTCCTGGTCGGTCCGTGATCTCAGCAGCCCCAGGACGAGCATGATCGCCAGCACGGTCTTGCCCGATCCCGGCTCCCCGAGGACCACCAGGCGATCGCTGGGGATCCGCCGGTACCCGCGGGCCAGCAGGAGGGCGGCGCGGTCGAAGTCGCCGTGCAGGCGGCCCTCGAGTTCCGTCAGGCGGTACCGCGCTCCCGGAACGCCCGCCACAGACTCGGCCGTGTCCGCCACGGGGCGGGCGGTCGCCGACCACTCCAGCGGAATGACCGACTCCTGCAGAAGTCCGCGTGCCTCTGCCTCATCCTCCCACTGGTCCAGGACGTCGCGGGCGAGCATCGAGGCGTGGTCGGCGAGGCCGGCCGGCGGCTGGGCCGGCCACATCTCCCTGATCGAGAAGCCCAGAGCGGCCAGGGACGCGGCCAGCCCTGCGGCGGCCGAGGCCCGGCCCGCCAGGGCGCTGCCGTTGAACGCGACCCAGGCGCACAAGGGCGCCGACACGAGGACGAGGGCGCCGAGCAGTACCGCGACCCGGCGCCGATCCTGGAAATATTCTCTGGTGCCCCCCACGGGGCATATTTTCGGCCCGCGGTTCCGGTGCGCGGGTCATCCGGCTGCGGGGTGGCTCGTACGGGCGATTTTCCCGTCCCACGCTTGCCGACTGCGGCCGGCCTCGGTAAAGAGCACGGGTCCGGCCGCTCCGGAGGGCGCGGCGTCAGGCGCCCTTCGCCGTCAGCGCCGCCACCAGCACCGGCGTGACCAGCTCCACCTGCCACGGACGCGCCCCGTGGCCGGTGAGCGCGGCCGCCACCGACTCGGCGTCGACGTCCTTCGGCGGCTCCCAGCACAGGCGCCGCACGGCGTCCGGCGCGACCAGGTTCTCCTGCGGCATGGCGAGCCGCTCGGCCAGCGCCGAGACGCCGGCTCGTGCCGCCGACAGTCGCGCGGCGGCCGCCGGGTCCTTGTCGGCCCAGGCCCGGGGCGGCGGCGGTCCGGTCACCGGCTGGCCCTGCTGGGGAAGCTGGGGGTCGGGCAGGGCGCGGGCGCGCTCCACCGCGGCCTGCCACTGCTCCAGTTGTCTGCGGCCCATGCGATGCCCGAAGCCGTTCAGCGCGGCCAGTGCGTGCGCGTTGGACGGCAGGCCGAGGGCGGCCTCCACGATGGCCGTGTCCGAGAGCACCTTGCCGGGGGAGACGTCCCGGCGCTGGGCGATCCGGTCCCGGGTCTCCCACAGCTCCCGCACCACCGCCAGCTGCCGCCTGCGCCGCACCTTGTGCAGTCCGGACGTACGGCGCCAGGGCTCCTTGCGGGGCTCGGGCGGCGGCGCGGAGGCGATGGCGTCGAACTCCTGCCGTGCCCACTCCAGCTTGCCCTGCCGGTCCAGCTCCTTCTCCAGGGCGTCCCGCAGGTCGACGAGGAGCTCGACGTCGAGGGCCGCGTACCGCAGCCAGGGGTCGGGCAGCGGCCGGGTCGACCAGTCGACGGCGGAGTGGCCCTTCTCCAGGACGAAGCCGAGGACGCCCTCGACCATCGCCCCGAGCCCGACCCTCGGGAACCCGGCGAGCCGGCCGGCCAGCTCGGTGTCGAACAGGCTGGTGGGCACCATGCCTATCTCGCGCAGGCACGGCAGGTCCTGGGTGGCGGCGTGCAGGACCCACTCGACGCCGTCCAGCCGGTCGCCGAGGACCGAGAGGTCCGGGCAGGCGACGGGGTCGATCAGCGCGGTCCCGGAGCCCTCCCGGCGCAGCTGCACCAGGTAGGCGCGCTGGCCGTAGCGGTAGCCGGACGCCCGCTCGGCGTCGACGGCGAGGGGGCCGGAGCCGGAGGCGAACGCGGCGACCACCTCCGCGAGCGTCTCCGCGTCGGCGACGACGGGCGGGATGCCCTCGCGCGGTTCGAGCAATGGGATCGGCGCCCCTGTGTCAGAAGATCCGCCGTCGTCCGGAGGGGCGCCTCCGGTGGTGCGCAGTGGGCTGTCTGCTGCGGTCTTTTGGGCGTCGGTCACCTGTCAAGGGTATCCGTGGATGGACGACGCCCGCCGACGGAACGTTCCGTCGGCGGGCGCCGGGGGGTCGTAAACCGGTCAGGTCGATGACACGTCCGGTTGACGACCGGCAGGGAGGAGGCGGCGGGACCGGCTGTCGGCACCGGTCACGTGGGGGAATCGTCGCGATTCTCGGCCTGATCCGCGAAAAGGGTGACGTGGACGGGATGGATCTTGCTCAGGGGGGTCGTTCCGGTGCCGGGAACCGGCTCCGGTCAGTGGATGATGCCGGTCCGCAGGGCCACCGCCACCATGCCGGCACGGTCGCCCGTGCCGAGCTTGCGGGCGATGCGGGCGAGGTGGCTCTTGACGGTCAGCGCGGACAGGCCCATCGAGACGCCGATCGCCTTGTTCGACTGGCCCTCGGCGACGAGCCGCAGCACCTCGACCTCGCGGCCGGACAGTTCTCGGTAGCCGCCCGGGTGGCTCGGGGCACCCGGGGGGCGGCGGTGCAGCCTGGCCGCGGCCGAACCGATGGGGGCGGCACCGGGCCGGGTGGGGAGCCCGAGGTTGGTGCGGGTGCCGGTGACGACGTAGCCCTTCACTCCGCCCGCGAGGGCGTTGCGGACGGCACCGATGTCGTCGGCGGCGGACAGGGCCAGCCCGTTGGGCCAGCCGGCGGCGCGGGTCTCGGACAGCAGGGTGAGCCCGGACCCGTCGGGCAGGTGGACATCGGCGACACAGATGTCGCGCGGGTTGCCGATGCGGGGGCGGGCCTCCGCGACGGACGACGCCTCGATGACGTCACGGACTCCGAGCGCCCACAGGTGCCGGGTCACGGTGGAACGGACGCGCGGGTCCGCCACGACGACCATGGCGGTCGGCTTGTTCGGGCGGTAGGCGACCAGGCTTGCGGGCTGCTCGAGGAGAACGGACACCAGGCCTCCTGGGGGGGTGGGGGACGGGGCCGGCTTGTGGGGGCGAAGCCGGGACTAACCGTGCTTGCAAGGTCACAGTCGTCTTCGGCACCAAACCCGGTGTCCTTTAGAGAATGATCACGATCTGGTGAGTAACAATCCGTGCAATTCGGACACGCTATCGATCATCCGAAGATCGAATCGGTTCGGACGGGGCCGTTCAGCGTCGATACCCGCCCGAATATGGCCGTATCGACAAAGGGACAGCAAGAAGGCGGTAAGCCTCCCGGGCAGGAGCGCACAGCGATCGGCCGGCCCCGCGTCCGGGACCCGGCGCCGGCCCGGCCGGTGCGGGCGGCCCGGGGGTTCGGCGCGTGGGGCCGAGGGGTGGGTTCAGCGCGACTGCGGACCGCGCCGCTGGGGGAGCGTCACCACCGAGGCGTCGCCCGGCCCGGCCGGCGGCAGCCCCGCGACCTGGGCCAGCAGATCGCACCAGGACGCCAGGTGGGCGGCCGTGTCCGGCGCCCCGCCCAGGCCCTCCCGCGGCGTCCAGGAGGCACGGATCTCGATCTGCGAGGCGGCGGGGCGTGGCGACAGCCCGCCGAAGTAGTGGGAGGAGGCGCGCGTGACGGTGCCGCTCGGCTCCCCGTACGTCAGACCGCGCGCCTGGAGCGCGCCGGTCAGCCACGACCAGCACACGTCCGGCAGCAGCGGATCGACGGCCATCTCCGCCTCCAGCTCCGCGCGCACCAGCGTCACCAGCCGGAACGTGCCCTGCCAGGCCTCGTGCCCGGCCGGGTCGTGCAGCAGCACCAGGCGGCCGTCGGCGAGTTCCTGCTCGCCGTCGACGACCGTGGCTTCCAGGGCGTACGCGAACGGGGCGAGGCGCTTCGGCGCGGGCACCTGCTCGATCTCGACCTGCGGTCGCACCCGCGCCGCCCGCAGCGCGTCGACGGCGGCCCGGAAGGGCAACGGAGCCGACCTGTCCGCATGCTCCTCCTCCTTCGCGTCGTCCATCCCGTCAGCGCCGTCCGACAGTCGTCCCTGTGCCGCAGCCATGCGGGGAAGAGTAAGGGGAACGGGGCTCCGGTGCAGGGCAAGACACCCCGCCGGGGGCGGCGGCAGCGCGATCCCGCACCTCGCACGAAGTGCACTTCCGGCCGTGCGAGACTTGCCACCGTGAGTGCCAACGAGACCCCCGCGGGCGGGCCGCAGCCGCAGCCGCCGACAGCCACCTACGACTCCGCCTTCCTCCGGGCGTGCCGGCGCGAGCCCGTGCCGCACACACCGGTGTGGTTCATGCGGCAGGCCGGGCGCTCCCTCCCCGAGTACCGCAAGGTGCGCGAGGGCATCCCGATGCTCGAGTCCTGCATGCGGCCCGAGCTGGTCACCGAGATCACCCTCCAGCCGGTCCGCCGGCACGGCGTGGACGCGGCGATCTACTTCAGCGACATCGTCGTGCCCCTGAAGGCCATCGGCGTCGACCTCGACATCAAGCCGGGCGTCGGCCCCGTCGTCGAGCGCCCGATCCGCTCCCGTGCCGACCTGGACCGGCTCCGCGACCTCACCCCCGAGGACGTCTCCTACGTCGCCGAGGCGATCGGCCTGCTCACCCGCGAGCTCGGCGCCACCCCGCTGATCGGCTTCGCGGGGGCGCCGTTCACCCTCGCGAGCTATCTCGTGGAGGGTGGACCGTCCCGCAACCACGAGCACACCAAGGCGCTCATGTACGGCGACCCGCGGCTGTGGTCCGACCTGCTCGACCGCCTCGCCGACATCACGGCCGCCTTCCTCAAGGTGCAGATCGAGGCGGGCGCTAGCGCCGTGCAGCTCTTCGACTCCTGGGTCGGCGCCCTGGCCCCCGCCGACTACCGCCGCTCGGTCGTGCCGGCCTCCCGCAAGGTCTTCGAGGCCGTCGCCGGGTACGGCGTCCCGCGCATCCACTTCGGCGTCGGCACCGGTGAACTGCTCGGCCTCATGGGCGAGGCGGGCGCGGACGTGGTCGGCGTCGACTGGCGCGTCCCGCTCGACGAGGCCGCCCGCCGCGTCGGCCCGGGCAAGGCGCTCCAGGGCAACCTCGACCCGGCGGTCCTGTTCGCCGGCCCGGAGGCGGTCGAGACCAAGACCCGCGAGGTGCTGGACGCGGCCGCGGGCCTGGAGGGCCACGTCTTCAACCTGGGCCACGGCGTCCTGCCCACCACCGAGCCGGACGCGCTCACCCGTCTCGTCGAGTACGTCCACACGCAGACCGCGCGCTGAGCGCGGCGCTCACCACGTGTGCCGGGGCCGGGCCTGCCTGCCGAAGAGCAGGCGGCGCGGTTCCGGCGGGGGCGGTGTGCCGGGGCGCAGCGGCAGCGCGATCAGCATGCCGACGAGGAAGCCGACGACGTGTGCCGCGTACGCCACGGCGCCCGTGCCGGACACCCCCTCCCCGGACGAGTACAGCGCCTGCAGCACGAACCAGAAGCCGAGCACCAGCCAGGCCGGCAGCCGCAGCGGCAGGAAGATCAGGAAAGGCACCAGGACCCACACCCGGACCCTGGGATACAGCACCAGATAGGCGCCGAGCACACCCGCGATCGCTCCCGAGGCCCCGATCAGCGGGGTGGCGGAGTCGGCGTTGAGCAGCGCGAAGCCGTACCCGGCCGCATAGCCGCAGGCGACGTAGAAGAGGAAGAACCGCACATGCCCCATGCGGTCCTCGATGTTGTTGCCGAAGATGTACAGGAACAGCATGTTCCCCAGCAGGTGCAGCCAGCCGCCGTGCAGGAACATCGCCGTGAACACCGACAGCGGCGGGGACTTGTCGTAGCCCGGCGGACCCAGCACGCAGCCCGGCCCGTGCGCGCCCACCCCGACCGCGCCGGTCGGCACCAGCGACGGCAGCTGATGGTGGATCAACTCGCGGGGCACGGCGGCGAAGTGGTCCGTGAACGCCTGCAGATGGCACAACTGGGACAGGGAGCTGTCGCCCGCCACGGACCCGGCCAGGCCGGGCATGAACAGGAACACGGCGACGTTCGCGGCGAGGAGGGCGTACGTCACCCAGGGGGTACGGCGCACCGGGTTCAGGTCGTGCACGGGTATGACCACATGTGAGTAGTGCCCGCCATTCGCCCGGCGAATCGATGAACGCGGCCCGCCGGCCGTCCGTATGTCTCGGCGGCGGCACGGGGATGCGGGCCGCGGGGACGACGTGAGGATCAGGCGATGAACGACCGAGTTACTCCTCCGATGCACGCCCTGCCGGACGGCGAGGCGGAGATCTCGCTGGTGGTGCGGCTGCCGTGGGAGGACGTGGCCCGACTGGGCCAGGAGGCCGGGCGGCTGGCCGCGCAGATGCAGCGGCCGGTGACGCTCGACGAGGCCGTCAGCAACCGGCTGCGGTCCACCCGGCCGGCCGCGGCGCACGCGAAGCCGGCCGGGGAGCAGCCCGCCGCGGTGACGTCCTCCAGCGCGTCGGTGGCGTCGCTGCCGCGGCTCAACGGGACGGCCTAGATGTGCCGTCCCGGGAGGGCGTTGCGGATCCCCGCGTCCCGGCGGGATCCGGAAGAGAGTCCCTAGCGGTCCCGCACCTTCGCGGCCGCCCTCCTCGCCGCCACCAGGACCGGGTCCCACACCGGTGAGAACGGGGGCGCGTACCCCAGGTCCAGCGCCGTCATCTGTTCCACCGTCAGCCCGGCCGTGAGGGCGACCGCGGCGATGTCGACCCGCTTCGCCGCGCCCTCGCGACCGACGATCTGGACACCGAGCAGGCGGCCGGTGCGGTGCTCGGCGAGCATCTTGACCGTCATGGGGGAGGTGCCGGGGTAGTAGCCCGCGCGGCTCGTCGACTCGATGGTGACGGTCTCGAACCGCAGCCCCACCCGGCGGGCGTCCTTCTCGCGCAGCCCGGTGCGCGCGATCTCCAGGTCGCACACCTTGCTGACCGCGGTGCCGACCACGCCCGGGAAGGTGGCGTAACCGCCGCCGATGTTGGTGCCGATGACCAGGCCGTGCTTGTTGGCGTGCGTGCCCAGCGGGACGTGCCGCGTCTGCCCGGAGACCAGGTCCAGGACCTCGACGCAGTCGCCGCCGGCCCAGATGTTCTCGTGCCCGCGCACCCGCATCGCCCGGTCGGTGAGCAGGCCGCCGTGCGCGCCGAGCGGGAGCCCCGCCGTCCGCGCGAGGGCCGTCTCGGGGCGGACGCCGATGCCGAGCACCACGACGTCCGCCGGGTACTCGGCCTCGGCGGTGGCCACCGCCCGGACCCGGCCGTCGTCCCCGGTGAGCATCTCGGTCACCTCGGTGTCGTCGACCATGGTGATGCCGAGCCCCTCCATGGCCTGGCGCACCAGGCGGCCCATGTCCGCGTCGAGCGTCGACATGGGTTCCCGGCCGCGGTTGACGACCGTCACCTCGTAACCGCGTTTGATGAGGGCCTCGGCCATCTCCACGCCGATGTAGCCCGCGCCGACCACCACCGCGCGCCCGGGACGGGCCGCTCCGGCGTGGTCGCGCACGCGGGTCAGGGTGCCGAGCAGTGCCTCGCCGTCGTCCAGCGTCTGCACCCCGTGCACGCCGGGCGCGCCGGCGCCGGGCAGGTCGGGCCGGACGGGACGGGCGCCGGTGGCGATCACCAGATCGTCGTACGACGTCCAGGACTCGGCCCCGGAATCGAGGTCCCGCGCGCGGACGCGGCCCCGGGCGACGTCGATCTCCGTGACCTCGGTGCGCAGACGCACGTCGATGCCCCGCGCGCGGTGCTCCTCGGGCGTGCGGGCGATCAGCCGGTCCCGTTCGCCGACGTCGCCGCTCACCCAGTACGGGATGCCGCACGCCGAGAACGAGGTGAAGCGGCCGCGTTCGAACGTCACGATCTCCAGCTCGTCGGGCCCGCGCGTCCGCCGTGCCTGCGACGCCGCGGACATCCCCGCGGCGTCGGCCCCGACGACGACCAGTCGCTCTCTCGTTCCCCGCGCACCGCTCATGCTCATGCGAACACGCTACGGCCACGCGGGACTTCAGGGGCGCCGACCCTGCTCCCCGCCAGGTCGTGGCGCCGGCGGGGCCGCCGGCAGCGGTCCGGCCGCGGACGGTGCGGGAGCCGGCGCGGCTGCGGGGCGGCGGGCCCGCCGGGGCCGTACGAACCGCACCCACACCACGGCGAACAGCGCCGCCGTCGCGGCGAACGGGAGCACCGCGCCGAGCGCCAGGGCGATCCAGCGGACCACGGTGACGAAGACGTGCCAGCCGCCCCTCACCGCGTCCACGAAGCCCGGGCCGTCGTCCCCGGCGGCCCGGGTCACCGGGGTCTCCGACAGCGACAGGGTGATGGTGGCCAGGCTCGTGCGGTCCTTCAGGGCGGCCTGCTGGGCCAGCAGCGCCTCCAGATCGGACTCGCGGCGGCTCAGCTCGCCCTCCAGCGTGACCACGTCACCGATCTTGTCGGCCCGGTCCATCAGGGCCCGTACCCGGGCCACGCTGGCGCGCTGCGACCTGATGCGGCTCTCGACGTCGACGACCCGGTCGGTGACGTCCTTCGCCTTCGCCGTGCGCTCCAGGAGCCTGCCGGTGCCCGCCAGGTCGGTGAGGACCTCGTCGTACCGGTCGGTGGGCACGCGCAGCACGACCCGGGTGCGTTCGTGGCCGCCGTCGTCCCTGCTGGTGCTCTCGTCGCCGATGTAGCCCCCCGCCTCCTCGGCGGTCGCGCGGGCCGCGTCGAGCGCCTTCGGAACGTCCCGGACCTGCACGGTGAGGGAGGCGGTGCGGATGATGTGGCTCGCGGTGATCCGGGGCGCCGCGGTGCCCTGCGGGCCCGCCTTCGCGCCGGAGGCCGCACCCCCGTCCGCCGCGCTCCCCTCCGCCGCGCCCCGTCGGGCCTCGCCCGCGGCGGCGGGCTTGTCGTCGGAGCCGCCGCCCGCGGCGCATCCGGTGAGCGTGAGCGCGGTCGCGAGCAGCAGCCCGGACAGGGCGTGAACGGGTCGGACGGAACGTCGTACGAGCATGTGGACCTACCCCCGGGGGATCTCCTGACGACTGACGCTCCTTCGACGCCCGGCCCGCGCGGAACGTTGGCCAAAAATGATCCCGATGCGGTCACGGTCGGGACTCGTGCCGGACACCGGGGCACGGCGGGGGGTGTCAGAGGGGTCTGAGAGAGTGGGGCCATGAGCGCAACGGGTGCGGAATCGGGGCATGTCGTCGTCATCGGGGCCGGGATCGCGGGGCTGGCGGCCGCGCACCGGCTGCTGGAGCGCGGGGCGCGGGTGACCGTGCTGGAGGCGGCGGACCGGGTCGGTGGCAAGCTGCTGCCCGGCGAGATCGCGGGCGTGCGGGTGGACCTCGGCGCCGAGTCGATGCTGGCCCGCCGGCCCGAGGCGGTCGGCCTCGCCCGCGAGGTGGGCCTCGGCGACCGGCTGCGGCCGCCGGCCACCGCGACCGCCTCGATCTGGACCCGCGGCGCGCTGCGCCCCATGCCCAAGGGACACGTCATGGGCGTCCCGGGCACCTCCGCCGCCCTGGCCGGCCTGCTGTCCGAGGAGGGACTGGCCCGCATCGAGCGCGACGCGGAGCTGCCCCGCACCGAGATCGGCGACGACGTGGCCGTCGGGGAGTACGTGGCGGCGCGCCTGGGCCGCGAGGTCGTCGACCGGCTGGTCGAGCCGTTGCTCGGCGGGGTCTACGCGGGCGACGCCTACCGCATCTCGATGCGTTCGGCCGTCCCCCAGCTCTTCGAGGCGGCCCGCGCGCACGCCTCACTGACGGAGGCGGTGCGCGAGATCCAGGCGAAGGCCGCCGCCGCGGGCCAGACCGGCCCGGTGTTCCTGGGCATCGAGGGGGGTGTGGGCCGGCTCCCGCTCGCCGTGGCGGAGTCGGTGCGGGCCCGCGGCGGCGAGATCCTCACCGGCACCCCGGTGACGGAGCTGCGCAGGGAGGGGCCGACGGGCTGGCGGGTGGTCGCCGGGGACCGGGCGCTGCACGCCGACGCCGTCGTGGTCGCCGTGCCCGCGCCCGCGGCCGCCGGGCTGCTGGCCGCCGAGTCCCCCGAGGCCGCCGCGGAGCTGCGGGCCGTGGAGTACGCGTCCATGGCACTGGTCACCCTGGCCTACCGCCGCGGCGACACCGCCCTGCCGGAGGGCAGCGGCTTCCTGGTGCCGCCCGTCGACGGGCACACCGTCAAGGCCTCCACCTTCGCCTCCGCCAAGTGGGGCTGGATCGCCGACCAGGACCCGGACACGGTGGTGCTGCGCACCTCGGTCGGGCGGTACGGCGAGACGGAGATCCTCCGGCGGGAGGACGCCGACCTCGTCGAGGTCTCCCGGCACGACCTGCGCGAGGCCACCGGCCTGGACGCCACCCCGCTGGAGACCCGGGTCACCCGCTGGGACGACGGCCTGCCGCAGTACCCGGTCGGCCACCACGCGCGCGTGGCCCGCATCCGCGGGCACGTCGCCGGGCTCCCCGGCCTGGCGGTGTGCGGGGCGCAGTACGACGGCGTCGGCATCCCCGCGTGCGTGGCGAGCGCGTACGCGGCGGTGGACCAGCTCGGCGGCGACCTGGGCGCTGTGCAGGAACTCACCGCCCACCCGGTGCAGAGCCTGCACGGCGGAGCGGGAGAATAGCCCCATGAGTGACGACGCCTCCACCACCGAGTCCGGCAGGATCCCGAACAAGGGCAAGCTGGCCAAGGACCTCAACGAGGTCATCCGCTACACCCTGTGGTCGGTCTTCAAGCTGAAGGACGCGCTCCCCGCCGACCGCGCCGGTTACGCCGACGAGGTCCAGGAGCTGTTCGACCAGCTCGCCGCCAAGGACGTGACGGTCCGCGGCACCTACGACGTCTCGGGCCTGCGGGCCGACGCGGACGTCATGATCTGGTGGCACGCCGAGACCAGCGACCAGCTCCAGGAGGCGTACAACCTCTTCCGCCGCACGAAGCTGGGCCGCGCCCTGGAGCCGGTCTGGTCGAACATGGCGCTGCACCGCCCCGCCGAGTTCAACCGCTCGCACATCCCGGCGTTCCTCGCCGACGAGACGCCGCGCAACTACATCAGCGTCTACCCCTTCGTGCGCTCCTACGACTGGTACCTGCTGCCCGACGAGGACCGCCGCCGGATGCTCGCCGACCACGGCAAGATGGCCCGTGGCTACCCGGACGTGCGCGCCAACACGGTCGCGTCCTTCTCCCTCGGCGACTACGAGTGGATCCTCGCCTTCGAGGCCGACGAGCTGTACCGGATCGTCGACCTCATGCGTCACCTGCGCGGCTCGGAGGCCCGTATGCACGTGCGCGAGGAGGTCCCGTTCTTCACCGGGCGCCGCAAGGACGTCCCGGAGCTGGTCGCGGGTCTCGTCTGACTCCCGCCGGCCGGCCCCGGGCCGGGACCGGTCACCCCCGGGCGGCAAGCCGCCCGGCTCTCCCCCTGGGGGGCTCGCGCCGGCTCTTCCGCTCGGCGGCGGCCCGCGGCTTCGCCGCCCGGGGCTCCGGATGCGGCGCGCAGGCCGCGCGCCGCACCGGAAGGCGCCCCTCCAGCAGGTAGGCCTCCAGGTGCGCGTTCACGCAGGCGTTCGACCCGCCCGCGAGGCCGTGGGTGCCCGCGTCCCGCTCGGTCACCAGCACCGAGCCCGCCAGCCGCCGATGGAGTTCGAGGGCGCCGTCGTACGGCGTCGCCGCGTCCCGCTCGGCGGCCAGGATCAGCGTCGGCGGCAGCTCACCGGGCCCTGTCCGCACGTCCAGCGGCCGCTGCCGGGGCGCCGGCCAGTAGGCGCACGGCAGGTTCGTCCACACGTTGTCCCAGGTCTCGAACGGCGCCACCCGCGCGAGCCGCGTGTTGTCCCGGTCCCACACCCGGAAGTCCGTCGGCCAGGGCGCGTCGTTGCACTCCACGGCCGTGTAGACCGCCGCCCCGTTCTCGGCCTCGACGGCCCCCTCCTTCACCGGCGCGGCCAGGGCGACCAGCGGCTTCGGGTCGCCCTTGAGATACGCCGACAGCGCCCCGGCGCTCCGCGGCCAGTAGTCGTCGTAGTACCCGGCGCTCAGGAACGCCCCCTGCAACTGCCCCGGCCCCACCGCGCCCCCCGCCGGTTTCGCGGCCAGCCGCGCCCGCGCCCGTTCGTAGCTGCGCAGCACCGCCTCGGCCGTGCGGCCCAGCCCGTACACGGCGTCGTGCCGGGCCACCCACTCCCGGAAGTCCGCCCAGCGGCCCTCGAACGCGGCCGACTGGCCGAGGTTGTTGCGGTACCAGACCCGCGCGGGATCGGGGTTCACCGCCGAGTCGAACACCATCCGGCGCACGTGCGAGGGGAACAGCGTCGCGTAGAGGGCGCCGAAGTAGGTGCCGTAGGAGGCACCCATGAACGTCACCCGGTCCTCGCCGAGCGCCGCCCGCAGGACGTCCAGGTCACGGGCGTTGTTGAGGGAGGTGTAGTACCGCAGAGCGGAGCCGGCGCGCCTGCCGCAGCCCCGCGCGTAGGCCCTGGCCTCGGCGACGTGCTGCTTCTTGTACGCCGCCGAGGGGTGCGCCGGCGCGGCCGACGGCCCCTTGAAGTGGCTCTTGGGGTCCTCGCAGGACAGCGGTGCCGACCGGCCCACCCCGCGCGGGTCGTACCCGACGAGGTCGTACGCGGAGGCGATCCGCTTCCACTCCGGCAGCAGCCCGATCAGCGGGAAGAGCAGGCCGGAGCCGCCCGGCCCGCCGGGGTTGTAGACCAGGGCGCCCTGGCGGGGCACCTTGCGCTTGCTGTTGCGCGGGTCCTTGTGGGTGGCCCGCACCCGGCTGACGGTGAGCCGGATCTGCCGGCCGCCGGGGCGCGCGTAGTCGAGGGGCACCGAGACCGTGCCGCACTCCATGGTGCGGGGCGCGTCCGGCACGCCGGCGCACCTGCCGAAGTGGACGCCCGCCGCCCGGGCGCGCGCCGCGGCCGCCGCCGTGCCGCCCAGCTCGGACGCCGCCGTGCCGTGCAGGGCCGCCGCCCCCGTCCGTGGTGCCGCCGTCGTGCCGCCGGTGCCGACGGCCGGCACGGCGGCCAGGGCGGTCAGGACCAAGGACCCGGCGGCCGTGCAGACGGTGGCAGCTCTCATCACGTATCCCTTCGGCGCACGACGGCAACAGAAGGGATATTTCGTACGCCCCCGGAGAAAGGCAAGCACCGGCCGCCCGGTGTCGGGCCAATGCGCCCGATGCGCCCCGTGCGGGTCCCGCACTCCGCGGTGTCCGCCGGGTCCCGCCGTTCGCGCGGCCCGTCAGTCGTGCCAGGGCTGGTCGCGGTGCGCGAGGGCCGCCCGCAGCTCCGGCTCGCCGATCGCGCGGATGCCGCGTACGGCGACCGAGGCCAGATACGAGCGGTCGTCACCGCCGCCGGTCATCCGCCGGGGCAGCGCGCCCAGCAGCCGCTGCCCGGCCGGGGAGGCCCACGGCGAGTACGGGTGGATCTCCACCCGGGCGATGGCGAGACAGCTCAGGGCGAGCGCGAGGGGCAGCGCGAACCAGAGGGCGACCAGGTCGCGCGGCATCCCGGTCGGGCCGGGCATCAGCAGCGCGGTCACGCCCAGCGCGAGGACCACCAGCGCGGCGGCCCGCACCTGGCGGACCCCGGCCGCGACCGTCGTCCGCGCCCCGTCCGGCACGGCCAGGCCCGCGCGGACCAGCCGGTCGGCGAGGCCGCGGACCGCGTCGGCGGCGGCCGTGGCAGCCCGCACCGGCGCGATCCGGGACTGCCCCTCCGGCCCGATCGCGCCGATGACCGACCGCTCCATCTCGTCCCGGCCGCGCGGGTCGACGACCGTCGCCCAGCCGGTGTGCGCGAGCAGCAGCCGGCGCTGGCGCGCCATGGAGACCAGGGTCACGTCGGCGACCCGGGCGGGGCCGCCCGACAGGAACGCCGCCTCGTAGAGCGTCAGATCGTGTCCCCGGGCCGCGTCCATGTCGACGGCCGCCGCGCGCACGGCGGCCAGGCACAGGCGCGTGCACGCCGCACCGGCGACGGCCCAGGCCAGCAGCAGGAGGAGGACCCAGAACATGACGCGTTTCTATGCCAGGGGCCTGAGAAACGCCATGCCTTGTTCACCATACGGACGCAGTGTGGCCGAGATGTGACGTTCCGTTGGTCCTGCGAGGCCGGGGCCGGGTCATGGGGTCCGCGGGGGCGGGCTGGAGGCGGCCGGCGGGAGCGAGTAGGCCGGGGACGCCGGCGGGGTCAGCGGAACGACCTCGCCGGCGCCGACGGTGGGGACGGGCGTGCCGGAGGGAGCGCCGGGAGAGGGGCCGGTGCTCGCGGCCAGGTCCCTGGCCAGCGCGGTGAAGTCGACGAACCCGGTGGCCTCCAGCACCCGGATGTGGTCCAGCACCGTCGTGTTCGCGTCGTCGGCGAGGGCGCGCACGAGCGTGTTCTGCGTGCTCGCCCGGACCTGCGCGACCAGCGAGAACACCCTGCCGTGCGCGAGGCGCGCGATGTTGGCGAACCGGCGGTCGAACTCCCCTCCCCGCGCCGCGCCGAGGATGGCGAGCCACTGCTTCTGCTGCGCGGTGGGCTCGTTGGGCAGGCCCAGCCCGAGCCTGGCGGCGACGTCTCGCACCCGACCGTCCAGGAACACGTGCCCCGCCACGAGGTGCCGCCCCGCCGTCCGTACCGCCCTGGTGGTGCCCTTTCGCTGGGCCTGCCGCCCCGCGGGCAGTTCCCACAGGCCCGCCAGCCGCACCTTGGTGACGAAGTCGCGGTCGAGGGCGGACAGCGGCCCGTACGGTGTCGCCACCGTCCCGGCGCTGAGCACGTCGGCGGACGCGGTGGCCGGGCGGTGGGCGTAGGACCAGAGCGGGAAGAGCAGCGCCACGAGGGTGGCGGCGAGCGCCGAGAGGATGATCCCGGTACCGCTGAACACGCCTCTGCCCCTGACGGGGGGTCGCGGTCGCATGGTGCCTCCTGTTACGGCACCGCACGTCAGTGCGTTTCGGGACGGGGGAGTTGGCATATTACTGCGCGGAGCGAGGCGGTCGTCGCGGGGGACGAAGCGGTGCGATTCAGGCTTTATGGTGTGGTGGGGGCCCCGAAGTGTGGCGGACATGTCGCGGTAAAGGCGGAGAGAGAGGGGTGAGTCGGACACTGACGGCGCAGGGACTGTTGAGTCCGGCACACCGCATCCGGTCGACCGTCTCTCGCCGGTTGCCCGGCCGTCTGTCCTCCGCTGCCCCCGGTCGCCGGTCGCCGGTCAGCCGGGAGGGGCGCGGGCCTGCGAGGGAGCCGTCAGCGCCGGGACAGGATCCGGCGGGCGGCGCGGGAGAGCCGCGCCGCCGGGCGCCGCGACCTCGGCGCCGGGCCCGAACGCTCCCGCCGCCACTCCCGCAGCTCCCGCCGGGCCTCCGCGTCCTGCGGCCGCCCGGCGTCGAGCAGGAAGGCGGCGAACTCCATCGCGTCCCGCCGGTAGCCTCCGGCCATCGGGTGCCCGTGCGCGTATTCGAGGAAGGCGGACCGGTACCCCTCTCCGAGGATCACGGGCAGCTCCGGCGCCACCTTCGCCACCACGCCGGCCCGCTTCGACGCGAGCGCCCGCGCCTGCACGCCCAGCCGCACCCGGTCGAACCCCTCCGGCACGGGCGTCCCGGCGACGAGCGCCGACAGCAGCGCGGTCTGCGCGAGAGAGACCCGCTGCCGCGCACTTCCGAGGGCGCCGGCCTCCTGCGCGGCGCCGTCCGGGCCCGCCGGCCGGGGTGCTGTGGGGGCGCCCGGCCGGATCGCGGCCGTGGTGCGGCCCGCGTGCACCGCCTGCCGGATCGCCTCCAACTCCCGCTCCAGCTCGACCGGTTCTGGGAAGTTCTCGTCGCGTTCCAGCAGGACCCCGGGCGGCGACACGCGCGAGGCGAGGTCGGTCAGGATGCCGAGGACGGGCCGCGGGACCGGGTGGGCGTGGCTGTCGTGCCAGACGCCGTCCCGCTCGAAGCCGCCCGCGACATGCACGTAGGCGATGGCCTCCAGGGGCAGTCCGGCGAGCGCCTTGGCCGGGTCCTCTCCCCGGTTGACGTGGTTGGTGTGCAGGTTGGCCACGTCGATCAGCAGCCGGACGCCCGTACGATCCGCCAGCTCGTAGAGGAACTGACCTTCCGTCATCTCCTCGGCGGGCCACGCCAGCAGGGCGGCGATGTTCTCCACCGCGAGCGGCACCGGCAGCGCCTCCTGTGCGATGCGCACGTTCTCGCAGAGCACGTCGAGGGCGTCCCGCGTGCGCGGCACCGGGAGCAGGTGTCCCGCCTCAAGGCGCGGGGAGGCGGTCAGCGGGCCGCCCCCTCGTACGAACGCGATGTGCTCCGTGACCAGCGGCGACCCCAGTGCCTGCGCCCGCTCGGCGAGGGCGGTCAGCCGGCCCTCGTCGGGCCGTTCGGCGCCGCCGAGGCCGAGCCCGACGCCGTGCGGCACCACGGTCACCCCGCGGGCCCGCAGCCGCAGCAGCGACTCGGGGAGATGCCCCGGGCACACGTTCTCGGCCACGACCTCGACCCAGTCGACGCCCGGCATGTCCTCCACGGCGTCCGCGATCTCCGGCCGCCAGCCGATGCCCGTCCCCAGTCGCTCCATCGTCCCCTCCTCCGGGCCCCCGCCCGCCTCCCCGTGCCCGGCACCCCGTGCCGTCCCCTTCCGCCCCAGTGGCGGGACCGGTACCGGTGTGACGGGGGTATGGCCCCGCGGCGCGCCGCCGAACCTCACGGCCCCGTCTTCAGAGCAACATTTGAGGTTCGGGCGGCGACGGGACGGTGGGGGACGGGGTGGGAGGCGACAGGGCGGTGGGCGACGGACCGAGGGGCGAGAGCGCTACCGCAGCGCCGGATGGTCGGCGACCACCGTGCAGGACCCGGGAGCGATCTCGGTGAAGCCCGCGTCGCGCACCACCGGCAGCCCGCTCCCGGTCAGCCGGCGCCAGCGGTCCGGCCCGGCGGTGCGCACGGCGAGCGGGAACCCGGCGTCCCGCCAGGCCTCGCGCTCCCCGTCCGTCAGCTCCCACCAGGCGAGCTGGGCGCCGTGCCCGGCCTGGGCCATCGCCTTGCCCGCGGACATCTCCACCGCCGGGCTCAGCCACAGCACGGGCGTGCCCGGGTCGGCCGGGGCGGGCGGTTCGGGATCGTCGAGATCGGTTCCGGAGACCTGGAGCTTGGCCAGTTCCCTGGGCCAGCCGTCCAGGGGGACCGGCGGGAAGACCCGTACCTCCGCGGACTTGCCGGTGACCGTGATCCCGGGCAGCGCCTCGGCCCGCCGCCACTCGGCACCCCGCGCCCGCCGGACCACCTTCCGGATCCGGGCGTCCTGCCACTCCCGAACGGCCCGCGCCCACTCCCCGTCGCCGAGCGACCGCTCGTCGGAGAGCATCACCAGGACCGCCCGGGCCGCGGCCTCCAGCGCGTCGGTACGGGCCGGCGGAGCGGCCCGCTCGATCCGCACCACCAGCGGCAGCACGAACTGCGGCGCCCGGTCGCGGACCCCGGGCTCGGACCGGAACGGGCTCTCCTGGACGGGGATGTCGTTGTTCACGCCCACCAGTGTGCCAACCCCCCGCCGCGCTCACCGGCGGGCAGGTGGGGCGCCTTCGGTGCGGGGCCGGTGGTCAGCGGCGGGTGGACTCGCCGATCAGCTCGGACACCTTCACGAAGCGGTACCCCCTCCTGCGGAGCTCCGGCACCACGGCGCGCACCACGCGCTCGGTGGTCGGGGCCGCGCTGCGCGTGCAGTGCATGACGACGACCGATCCCGGCCGTACCCCGTCGAGCACCTGCCGTTCCACCGCGTCCGCGTCCGTCGCGAAGGCGTCGCCGCTGATCACGTCCCACTGCACTGCGGTCACCCCGAGCCCGCTGAGCGCCCGCAGCGCCCGCTGGTCGTAGCAGCCGCCGGGGAAACGGAAGTAGGGCATCGGGTGCGGCACGCCCGCCTTGCGGAACTCCTCGTACGCGCGCTCCACGTCCGGCCGCATCCGGTCGGCGGAGACCCTCGGCAGGCCGTAGCAGTCGCCGGTGAACGCGTAGTGGCTGTAGGAGTGGTTGGCGAGTTCGAAGAGCGGGTCCCGGCCGATGGAGCGGGCCTCCTCCGGGTACTCCTCGGCCCACCTGCCGGTCATGAACACGGTGGCCGGCACCTTCAGCGAGCGCAGGGTGGCGATGAGTGCCGGGTTGTCGAAGTGCTCGCCCGCCGCCGCGCGCGGCCCCTGGTCGGCGGTCATGTCGGCGTCGAAGGTGAACGCGACCGTCTTGCCCCCGGTCCGCGGGCCGTGGCTGAAGACCGGGGTGAGGCCGCCGGGGCCGGGGGCGAGGGAGGGCGGCCGGGAGGGCGCCACGGCGGAGGGGGAGGCGGGGGACTTCGAGGGGGCGGGCCGCTCGGGGCGGGGGGCGTGGGTGGTGCCGCAGGCGGCGAGGGCGGTGCCCAGGAGACAGACGGCGGTCGCCCGTCGTACAAGTCGTACACGTAGTACAAGGCGTACAGGTCTTACCAGTCTGACGAATGGGGTCACCGGACGTACGTTAGGACCGCCTCCAGTCATATGAACGGCGGCGCGACCGTGCGGTCACCCGCCCGGCCGCCGCCCGGCGGATCCGGAGCGCGCCCCCGATTTACCGGTGGAATTCCGAGAAGCTTTTCGCCTCAACTTCTTTCGGGCGGTAACAATTCAACACGCTATTAAATGGCGCATGTGATTTGCCATCGCACGGCCCGCGGGCGAGACTTGGAGAAACATGACGTAGAGTCATCCGTGGTCCGACTCTGCGCCGCCCCGACGAGCAGAACAAAGGGGCTGAGCCGGTGGAAAAGCAGCTGCAGATCCTCCTTTCCGAGGAGGGCGCCGAAGCGGAGCGCGTGGAGACGCTGACCGGTTATCTCCGCGCGGAACTGCTCCAGACCGACGTGGACGACGTGGCACCCCTTCCCGGGGGCGAGGCGCCGCCCGGCGCCCGCGCGGTGGACGTCACCCAGATCGGCGCCCTGCTGGTGAGCCTCGGCGGCTCCGTCACCGCGCTCAACCAGGTCGTGGACGTGGTGCGCGACTGGTGGGGCCGGTGCCGCGACAGCCGCCCCTCGTTGCGCCTGACCATGGACGACGACGTGCTGGAGATCTCCGAGGCGACGCCGGAACAGGTGACGGAGGCGTTCGACCTGTTCGTCCGCCGCCACTCCGCCGTGGGGACATAGCCATGGGCGCATCGCGGCGCGCGCTGATCGTCGCCAACGACAGCTACCAGGACCCCGGGCTCAGCAGGCTGAGGGCGCCGGCCCAGGACGCCGTCGCGCTCGCCGACGTGCTGCACGATCCGCAGATCGGCGACTTCGCGGTGGACGTCGTGAAAAACGAACCGGCCCATGTCATAGAGCGGCGCGTAGAGGCTTTCTTCTCCGACGGCCGACCGGGCGACACGCTCCTGCTGCATTTCTCCTGCCACGGTCTCAAGAGCGAATCCGGCGAACTGTACTTCGCGGCCGGCGACACCGATCCGCGGCTTCTCGGCTCCACCGCGGTCGCCGCCCAGTTCGTCCGCCACTGCATGTTCCGCACCCGGGCCCACACGACCGTGCTGTTCCTCGACTGCTGCTACGGCGGCGCCTTTTCCCGGAGCGCGTCCGCGGTGCGCGCCGCGCACGACGTGAACGTCCTGGAGTCCTTCGCGGGTGCCAGGCTCGGCGGCGGACGGGGCTGGGCCGTCATCACCGCGTCCAACTCCATGGAGTACGCCTTCGAGGGCAGCGAACTCGCCGAGAACACCGGCCCGCGGCCCTCGGTGTTCACCCACGCCGTGGTGCAGGGCCTGGAGAGCGGCGAGGCCGACCGCGACGGCGACGGCTGGGTCTCCCTCAACGAGCTCTACGACTACGTCTACGACCACGTCCGGGAGCAGAACCCGAACCAGACCCCGAGCTGCACCTCCGAACTCCAGGGCGACATGCGTGTGGCGCAGAGCCGGCGCCGCTGCCGCTGCACGATCGACCCCACCCCCATTCCGGCCGCCCTGCGCACCGCCATGCGCAGCAAGGTGATGTACACCCGCCTCGGCGCGGTGGCGGAGCTGAACCTCCGCATGGAGAACGACGACCTCTCCATCGCGGAAGGAGCGCGGCGGGCCTTGGCGGACGTGGCGCAGAACGACATCCAGTCGGTCGCGGACGTGGCGAGCCGGGCCCTGCGCGAGGTCGCCGTCCGGCCGTCCCCGGCGCGCCTGGAATTCGGCCGGGTGCCCCAGGACGCGCCCGCCCCGACGCTGTCCGTGCGCCTCCAGGGTCCGCCCCTGGCCCGCTGCTGCGAGCCGCAGGCGCCGGGCGACTGGCTGCGGATCGAGGAGTCCGCCGAGGGTCTGGAGGTCCGGGTCGACACCTCGACGCCGGGGCACCGGAGCGGCGACATCGTGCTCAAGGGTGTCGCCGGGGACGCCAGGCTGCACACGGAGGTCGAGATCGCCCCGGCCCCCGAACGGCCCACGCCGGAGCGGTCGGCCCCTGGACCCGCGGTCCCCGGACGCACGGCTCCCGAGCACGCGGCTCCCGAGCACGCGGCTCCCGAGCACGCGGCTCCCGAGCACGCGGCTCCCGAGCCCACGGCTCCCGAGCCCACGGCTCCCGAGCCCACGGCCCCCGAGCACGCGGCTCCCGAGCCCACGGCTCCCGAGCCCACGGCTCCCGAGCCCACGGCTCCCGAGCCCACGGCCCCCGAGCCCACGGCTCCCGAGCACGCGGCTTCCGGACGGGACGGCGAGGAGCCGTCACCCGGGCGGGACGACGGCGCTGCCGGCGGCCCGTCCCACCACCGGCCGGTCGCGGCGCGGATCACCTCGCCCCAGGCGCCGTCGCGACCGACACCGACCGCGGCGGCCCCGGTGTCCCCGCCCCGCCACGAGACGCCCGGCGCCGAATCCACCGGTCGAGCGGGCCGTCCCTCCGGACCGCCCGACCACGGGAGCCGGCCGCGCCCGCGACCGGCCGCGCCGGATTCCCGGGACACCGTCCTGGCCTCCCGCACCCCCGGACTCGCCGCGAAACGCCCGCCGTCCAAGGCGTCCGCCCCGGAGCGGCCGTCTCCGGCACCGCCCCCGCCCCCGCCGGGGACGGCACCGGCGGCCACCGACGGGACCCCGCCCCGGAGCCCGACGAGCCGCTCGGCCCGGCGCGCGCCCGCACTCGCCGCCGCGGCCCTGGTGCTCGCCCTGACGTCCGTGACGACCCTCGTCGTGGCAGCCGTCACCGCGGTGCCGGCGGTGGTGAACTGGACCCACGCCCACGGAAGCCACCTCGTCGACCACGTCCGCGGCACCCCGCTGCTGCCGTCGCTGACCACCGCGCTGCTCACGGGGCTGGCGGCGCTGATCTGCGGCGCCGTCGGGGCGTACGACGTCGCCGCCCGCCCCGGCCGGTACTCCATGGCGTCGACCAGCGCGACCAAGAGCCTGGCGTGGACGGCCAAACTGCTGGCCATACCGGCCCTCGCCCTCGGGATCCTCCTGGGCATCGCGTACCTGGTCGTCCACGCCGCCCTCGACTGACCCGGCCGGCCTGCCGGGTGACCGTCCGGCGCGCACATGGCACCCGGCCGGGCGGCGTGCCCCTGCGGAACGGTACGGAGCCGGCGGGGTCAGCGGCCGTAGCGCCCGGTCAGCGATCCGACGGCCAGCGCATGGCCGTTCACGGCCCGGCGTATGTCGTCGGCCGTGGCGTCGGTGGCGAGGCCGAGCCGCCGGTCGGTGGCGTACACCGTGAAGACGTAGCGGTGCGGCTTGCCCACGGGCGGGCAGGGGCCGCTGTAACCGGCCTTCGTGAAGCTGTTGCGGCCCTGCGTGGCTCCCGGTGGCGTCCGGCCGGCGGGCACCACCGTGGTGTGCGGGTCGATGTCCCACATCAGCCAGTGCGTGAAGGGACCGCGCGCCGCGTCGGGGTCCTCGAGCAGCAGGACCAGGCCGGTCGTGTGCGCGGGGACACCGGTGAAGGTCAGCGGCGGGGAGACGTCCTCGCCGTCGCACGTGTAGGGGCGGGGGATGGTGCCGCCGTCACCGAACGCCGGGCTCGCCACGGCGATCCGCCGCTCGGCCGTGGGCGTGGGCACGCCCGAGCCGCCTTTGTCGTCCCCGCACGACGAGACGAGCCCCAGGGCCGCCACCGCGGCGAAGACCACGAGCCTGCTGCGCATGCCGGGCACGCTAGCGCCGCCGCGACGGCCCCGCCAGCCACACCGGCACCGGGAGGGGCCGCGCCGACGTCCCGGCCGGCCCCTCCCGTCGGCTTCCCGCCCGGCCTACGGCGTGCTCGTCGGCGCCGGCCGGACGTCCCGCGGGAGCGGGGCGGACGGCGTCGGCTGGGTCGGGGCGAGGGACGGTTCGATGCCCGGGGGCCCCGCAGCCGTACGGAGGGTGCCGCCGTCGGCCGTGGCGTCCTGACCGGCCGTTTGCGCCTGGTCCTGTTCCGGCTGCTGGGCGCGCTCCAGGAAGCGCAGCAGCTCGACCGGGAAGGGCAGGACGAGCGTGGAGTTCTTCTCGGCGGCCACCGCCACGATCGTCTGCAGCAGCCGCAGCTGGAGCGCGGAGGGCGTCTTCGCCATCTGCTGGGCCGCCTCCGCCAGCTTCTTCGAGGCCTGGAGCTCGGCGTCCGCGTTGATGATCCGGGCCCGGCGCTCCCGGTCGGCCTCCGCCTGCCGGGCCATGGACCGCTTCATCGTGTCCGGCAGGGACACGTCCTTGATCTCGACCCGGTCGATCTGCACGCCCCACCCGACGGCCGGGCTGTCGATCATCAGCTCCAGGCCCTGGTTGAGCTTCTCCCGGTTGGACAGCAGGTCGTCGAGGTCGCTCTTGCCGATGATCGAACGCAGGGACGTCTGGGCCATCTGCGAGACCGCGAACTTGTAGTCCTCGACCCGGATGAGCGCGTTCGGCGCGTCGACCACCTTGAAGTAGACGACGGCGTCCACGCGCACGGTCACGTTGTCCCGGGTGATGCCCTCCTGGGCGGGGATCGGGAGCGTGACGATCTGCATGTTGACCTTGTAGAGCCGGTCCACGAACGGGATGATCAACGCGAGGCCGGGCTTGCGCGCGTCCCCGGTCAGCCGGCCGAGCCGGAACACCACCCCACGCTCGTACTGCTTGACGATCCGTACGCCTGCCGCGAGGTACACGAGGCCCGCGACCCCGGCGGTGATCAGTATGGCCACCAATTCCTGAAGCATGACGACGACCTCTCGTCAGCCGCTCCGGCGCTTTTTGCGCCTTTTCCAAACGATATGCCCGGGATGAGACCGCGGTCGAGGCCAGGCCACGACCGCGGTCCGGCGCGCGGGACGGTCACGGCGCCGGGGCCTCCGCCGGGGCCGCGGCCCGCGGAGCCGTGACCTTCACCGGATCGGTGCCGGCCGCGCTGTGCCGCTCGGCCCAGCTCTCCAGCGCCGTACGGCAGGCGTGGTCCAGATGGTGCAGTCCGGACAGGTCCAGCTCCACGGGGCGGTCCTGGGGGAGCGCCTCCAGGCTGTCGAGGATCTTCGGCAGCCGCAGGAAGGTCGCGTTGCCCGCCAGACGCGCCCGCACCGGACCGGCCCCCTTGTCGACGACCTCCAGCTTCACGTGCGACGCCTCCCAGGCGGTCTTGGCGACCGACAGGGCCAGACCGATCAGCACCCCCTCGAACATGTTCACGGCGACGATGGACACGGCCGTCACCACCAGGATCAGCGCCTCGCCCCGGTACCCGCGCCACAGCGACACCAGCTGGCGGAGCGGGATCAGCTTCCAGCCCGCGTGCACGAGGACAGCGGCGAGGGCGGGCAGGGGTATGAGCGCCAGGGCCGCGGGGAGCAGGGCCGCGAACAGCAGCAGCCAGACGCCGTGCAGGACCCGGGATGCCTTGGTGCGGGCCCCGGCCTGGACGTTGGCGGAGCTGCGCACGATCACGGCGGTCATCGGCAGTGCGCCGAGCAGCCCGCACACCGCGTTGCCCGCTCCCTGGGCCATCAGCTCCGTGTCGTACCGGGTGCGCGGGCCGCTGTGCAGCCGGTCCACGGCCGCCGCGCTGAACAGGCTCTCCGCCGAGGCGATGAGCGCGAAGGCGAGGATCGTGCCGAAGATCGCCGGACGGGCCAGCTCGCCGAAGGCCTCGGCGCCGGGCGGCTGGACCGTGCCGAACAGGCCCCGCACCTCGACCGTGGCCACCGGCAGCCCGAGGGCAAGGGAGACGACCGTGGCCAGCAGTACGGCGGTGAGTGCGCCCGGTACCGCGCGGACCCGCCGGGGCATCCGCCGCCACAGCACCAGCACGGCGACGGTGCCGGCGCCGACCGCGAGCGAGACGAGCGCCTCGGTGCTGCGCAGGGCGTCGACGGCGGCCCCCGGCAGCCCCGCGATCTTGGCGAGTCCGGACGCCGGGGCCTTCAGCCCTGCCGCCGCGTACAGCTGGCCCGCGATGATCACCAGTCCGATGCCGGCCAGCATCCCCTCGACCACCGAGAGCGAGATGGCCCGGAACCAGCGCCCCCACCTCAGCGCGCCCATGACCAGCTGGAGCACGCCGGCGGCCAGTACGACGACCCCGAGCGCGGGCAGCCCGAACTGGCGGACCGCCTCGAAGACGAGCACGGTCAGACCGGCGGCCGGCCCGGACACCTGCAGGCTGCTGCCGGGCAGCAGTCCGGTGACGATGCCGCCCACGATGCCGGTGACCAGGCCCAGTTCGGCCGGGACGCCGGAGGCGACGGCCACGCCGACGCACAGCGGCAGCGCGACCAGGAACACGACGAGCGAGGCGGCGAAGTCCTGCCGCAGATGCGGGAACCTGTTGGTCATGGCGCCGCTCACAGGGCCGTGAAGGTGTCGGTCTGCGGGCGGTGCGCCAGTACGGCGCCGGTGTGCACCTCGTAGTACCAGGCGTGCAGGGTCAGCCGGCCGCTGTCCAGCTTCTCGGCGACGCAGGGGTACGCGCGCAGCCGCAGCAGCTGGGTCAGGACGTGGCTCTGCACGCCCTCGGCGACGGCCGGGTCCTCGGCCGAGCCCTCCGGCCGGGGTGTGGCGTTGGCCAGCCAGTCCCGTACGGCGGGTACGGCGTCCAGGTCGTCGCCGCGGACGAGGGCGCCGACGGCGCCGCAGTGCGAGTGGCCGCAGACGACGACGTCCCGCACGCCCAGCACTTCCACGGCGTACTCGATGGTCGCCGCCTCGCCGGTGGGGTGCCCTGAGGTGTGCGGCGGCACGATGTTGCCGGCGGTGCGCAGCTCGAAGAGCTCGCCGGGGCGGGCCCCGGTGATCAGGGCCGGGACGACCCGGGAGTCGGAGCAGGTGATGAACAGGACTTGCGGGGACTGGCCTTCGGCGAGCCCGGCGAACTCCTCAGGGCGCTGTCCGAACGTACGGGCGTTGTCGATGAGGGGTTGCATGTGTGGTGACTCCTCCTGGCGCGCCGTGGGGGCGCGTCCGGTCTGCACGACGGGTGGGGGGAGACTGCGCTGCTGCTCGGCAGGACTGCCCGGTGCGCGGCAGGACTGCTCGCTGCTCGGCAGGGTGAGAGGTGCTCGGCGGAGCCGCTCGGCGGTGCTTCTCGGCCGAGGTGCTCGACCGAGGTGAGAGCGGAGGTGGGAGCGGAGGTGCTCGGCTGAGGTGAGAGGTGAGGTGTCGCTCAACAAGGCGTGCCGCTCGGCACGGTGCGCTGCTTCGCGGGTCGGGCCGCGAGGCGGGGCGCGGTGCCCGGCAGCGTGTGGTGCTGTCCGGCGGGATCGGCCGCGCTCGTCAGCAGCGGAAGACCTGGAGTGCCGCCGGGGTGCGGTCGGCCGGGGGTCTGGACCTGCGGGAGTGGGCGGCGCCGGGTCCGGCCCCCTCGTGGGCGGCCGCCGGGACGTCCCTCAGCGCGGGGCGCTCGGGCGTCTCGGGAGCGGAGTCGGCGACGCGCTGGCGGTCGCGGGTGCGCAGGGGGCCGGTCGGGTTTCCGGCGGGGCCGCAGTCACGGGGCGTCGCCCTCTCGTGGTGCGCCGCCGCGCCGGAGGGTGTGATTCCGGTCGGAGTCTTGGCCTCAGGATGACGGATGGTATGCGCGGATGCGAAGGACGGGGTCGCCGCGAAGACGGGAAGGGCGAGCAGGGCGGCGGTGAGGAGGGCGAACGCGGTCCGGGCTGTTCTACCTCGGAACATGCGCCTCCCTCCGCTCGTTTCCCATCTCTGGTTCCGACCAATGGTTGGTCAACTACTGGTCAAGAGACACGGTAGCCGTGCAAAGTTGTTTGCAGGGTCAACTCCGCGTGGCGCGGCAAAGAGAGCCTCAAAAGTGAGGGTGTGTTGGCGCGAACCGGCTCTTGATCAGTGCGAGCCGCTCGGGTATTGGGTCCGTCGGTGACGGTCAGTCGCCGTCGACGAGCCCCTTGGCGTCCCGGGCGAGCGCGGTGAGCCGGGATATCGCGCGGAAGTACTTCTTGCGGTAACCGCCGTTCAGCATCTCCTCGCTGAACAGCCGGTCGAAGGGCAGACCGGAGGCCAGCACGGGCACCTCGCGGTCGTAGAGCCGGTCGGCGAGCACGACGAGACGCAGCGCCGTCGACTGGTCCGGCACCGGCCGCACGTCGGTCAGGCACACGGCCCGCAACCCGTCGGTCAGGGCGCCGTACCGGCTGGGGTGGACCTTGGCCAGGTGCTCCAGCAGGTGCGGGAAGTCGTCGAGCGAGGCCCCCTCGGTGGCGTACGCCGTCCTCGTCACCTGCTCCTCGGAGTAGGGAGCCGGTGCGTCGGGCAGACCGCGGTGGCGGTAGTCCTCGCCGTCGATGCGCAGCGTGCGGAAGCGGGCGGACAGGCCCTGGATCTCGCGCAGGAAGTCGGCGGCCGCGAACCGGCCCTCGCCGAGCTTGCCGGGCAGGGTGTTGGAGGTGGCGGCGAGCGCGACGCCCGCGTCGACGAGCTTGCCGAGCAGGGTGGACACCAGCACCGTGTCGCCCGGGTCGTCCAGTTCGAACTCGTCGATGCAGAGCAGCCGGTGGCCGGAGAGGGTCTGGACCGTCTTCTGGAAACCGAGGGCGCCGACCAGGTTGGTCAGCTCCACGAAGGTGCCGAAGGCCTTGAGCTCGGGCTCGGCCCGGGCGGCGTGCCACAGGGAGGCCAGCAGGTGGGTCTTGCCGACGCCGTAGCCGCCGTCCAGGTAGACCCCGCGGGGGCCGGCCGGGGCCTTCGCGGTCTTGGCCCGGCCCCGGCCGAGACCGAAGAGGCCGCGCTTGCCGGAGCCGCTGGCGTGCGCTCCGCCGAGCCCGGCCGCGAAGTCCTCCAGAACGCCCACGGCCTCGGTCTGGCTCGGCTGCTTCGGGTCCGGGATGTACGTGGCGAAGCGCACCGCGTCGAAGCGCGGCGGCGGCACCATCTCGGCGACCAGGCGGTCGGCCGGGACGTGGGGCTCGCGGGCGCACAGGGACTGCGGGGCCGCGTCGGCTGTCGGACGGAGGCGGCCGGAGGCGGCGGTGGAGGAGGACACGGTTCCCCATGCTAAGCCGCGTGGAACACTGCACGTCATGCGACGCCTGTTCCCTGTGACCGACGAAACAGCAGCCCAGGCCCCGGAAGAGGCCCGCGGTGCCGGTGGTGCGCCCGTGCCCGGCGTCCCGGCGGACCGGGAGTGGAGCCTCGCCGAGCTGGCCGCCGCCTACGCCTACCCGGAGCCCGGCCCCGGGGGACGGCGGCCCTGGCTGCGGGCCAACATGGTGTCCACGCTCGACGGCGCCGCCCAGCACGAGGGCCGTTCGCAGCCCATCTCCAGCGCCGCCGACATGCGGATCTTCGGCACGCTGCGGGCGCTGGCGGACGTGGTCGTGGTGGGCGCGGAGACGGTACGCCAGGAGGGGTACCGCCCGGCCCGCGCGCGCGAGGAGTTCGCGGCGACGCGGGCGGCAGCCGGGCAGGGCCCGGCGCCGGCGATCGCGGTCGTCACCGCGAGCCTGGAGCTGGACTTCTCCCTGCCGCTGTTCACCTCGCCGCTGGTGCCGACGCTGGTCCTGACGGGGGCCGCGGCGCCCGCCGACCGGGTCGCGGCGGCCGAGAAGGCGGGCGCGAAGGTGGTGGCCGCCGGGGAGGGCACGGGCGTCGATCCGGCGCGGGCGGTCGCCGAGCTGGCCGGACTGGGCCACACCCGCCTGCTGACCGAGGGCGGCCCGCGCCTGCTGGGCCAGATGGTGGCGGCCGGGGTCCTCGACGAGCTGTGCCTGACCGTCTCCCCGATGCTGACCGCGGGCGACGCCCAGCGGATCGCGGGCGGCCCCCCGGTTCCGGTCCCGCGCCGCTTCACCCTGGCCTCCCTGCTGGAGCAGGACGGCTTCCTCTTCACCCGCTACCTCCGCCCCTGACCACCGTCCGGAGCCGGCGACCCGGGCGCGCGGTCCGGCCACTGCCGGGCGGCGGCCCGTCCGATGCGCGCGCGAACCGTGCGCGCGGGGCTTCGGGGCGGGGCTCGGGGCGGGCCGCGACGGACCCGGCGGACTGCCACGGAACCGGCGGCGCGTCCGCGGTGGCCGGCGGGCCCCGGTGGGGCGGCTGTGGGGCCCCCTTCGCGGGTGCCGGTGGTCCCGGAGTCGGGCGCCGCTGGTCCCGGGATTGGCGGAATGGATCGTTCCGCTTTGTTGCGGCTGGGCACACTAAATCCGGCAGTACCCGTGCGATCACGGGGCAGGATGGTTTCCGCAGGGGCCGCGACGGCCCACGGGGAGAGAGGGTCCGCGGGCCCTCGAAGGAGAAGAGGCGCCTGGTGTTCACAAGCGTACTGATGATCGAGAAGGCCCTGACGTCCGCCGACGTGGAGTTCGTCACCACCCTTCACGGGGAGGAGCCGGTCGCCTTCCACGTGCTGCTCCAGCCGCGCGGCGACCAGGCGGACCGCCTGCTGCGGGCCATCGACGACATCGCGCTCGGCGAACTCGACGAGGCGGCGCGCGAGCGTGAGGTCCCGGAGGGCGAGGAGGCCAAGAGCGCCGGTCAGCAGGCCCTGGAGGTGTCCCTGAAGGCCCTGCGCGCGGCCGGCAGCGAGGCCGAGGGCCGGCTGGTCGAGGACCACCCCCTGGACGCCCTGAAGGGCCTGGTCGGCGAGACCGGGGCCGACGAGGTGATCGTCCTGACCGACCCGCACTACGTGGAGGAGTTCTTCCACCGCGACTGGGCCTCACGGGCTCGCCACAAGGTGGGAGTGCCGGTGCTGAAACTGTTCTCGCACAGCAAGGCATAGTCTTGGTCGCGCCCTCCGCCGGAGGGCGCGACCGTCGTCGTACCGCTCGTCGTACCACCTGGGGAGAAACGCGCATGGCACCCGGCCTTCCTACCGCCATGGACCGACCGCACTTCATCGGCATCGGCGGCGCCGGAATGTCGGGCATCGCGAAGATCCTCGCCCAGCGCGGGGCGAAGGTGACGGGCAGCGACGCCAAGGAGTCGGCGACGGCCGAGGCGCTGCGGGCGCTCGGGGCGCGAGTGCACATCGGGCACGCCCGCGAGCACCTCGCCGACGACGCCAGCTGCGTGGTCGTCTCCTCGGCGATCCGCGAGGACAACCCGGAGCTGGCCCGCGCCGCCGAGCTGGGCATCCCGGTGGTCCACCGGTCCGACGCGCTCGCCGCGCTGATGACGGGCCTGCGCCCGATCGCGGTGGCCGGCACCCACGGCAAGACCACCACCACCTCCATGCTGGCGGTCTCGCTCAGCGAGCTGGGCCTGCGGCCGTCGTACGCCATCGGCGGCGACCTCGACGCCCCCGGTTCCAACGCGCTGCACGGCGAGGGCGAGATCTTCGTCGCCGAGGCCGACGAATCGGACCGCAGCTTCCACAAGTACGCCCCCGAGGTCGCCATCGTCCTCAACGTCGAGCTCGACCACCACGCGAACTACGCCTCGATGGACGAGATCTACGAGTCGTTCGAGACCTTCGCCGGAAGGATCGTGCCCGGCGGCACGCTGGTGATCACCTCCGACCACGAGGGCGCGCGCGAACTCACCCGGCGGCTGGCCGGTGCGGTGCGCACGGTGACGTACGGCGAGGCGCCGGACGCCGACGTGCGGATCCTGTCCGTCGTGCCGCAGGGCCTGAAGAGCGAGGTCACCGTCCTGCTGGACGGCGCCGAGCTCACGTTCACCGTCTCCGTCCCGGGCCGCCACTACGCGCACAACGCCGTCGCCGCGCTCGCCGCGGGCGCCGCCCTCGGCGTCCCTGCCGCGGATCTGGCTCCGGCGCTGGCCGCGTACACCGGGGTCAAGCGGCGCCTCCAGCTCAAGGGCGAGGCGGCCGGCGTCCAGGTGATCGACTCCTACGCCCACCACCCCACCGAGATGACGGCCGACCTGGAGGCGATGCGGGCGGCGGTCGGCGACGCCCGCATCCACGTGGTCTTCCAGCCGCACCTGTTCTCCCGCACCCAGGAGCTCGGCAAGGAGATGGGCGAGGCACTGGCCCTCGCGGACGCCTCCGTCGTCCTCGACATCTACCCGGCCCGCGAGGACCCGATCCCCGGTGTCACCAGTGAGCTGATCATCGCAGCCGCCCGGGCCGCGGACGCCGACGTGACGGCGGTGCACGACAAGGCCGAGGTGCCGGACGTGATCGCGGGAATGGCCAAGCCCGGCGATCTCGTTCTCACCATGGGGGCGGGCGACGTCACCGACCTCGGGCCGCGCATCCTTGACCGTCTGTCGAAGTGAGGGGCTGAGGGCGAATGCCGTACGACGTCGAGAAGCCGGACGAGCAGTGGCGGGCCGAGCTGACCCCGGCCGAGTACGCCGTGCTGCGCCAGGCCGGCACGGAGCCCGCCTTCGTGGGTGAGTACACCGACACCAAGACCGAGGGCGTCTACTCCTGCAGGGCCTGCGGCGCCGAACTGTTCACCTCCACCACCAAGTTCGCGTCCCACTGCGGCTGGCCGTCCTTCTACGACCCGAAGGACACCGACGCCGTGGAGCTGGTGGCGGACCACTCGCACGGAATGGTGCGCACCGAGGTCAGGTGCGCCCGCTGCGGATCGCATCTCGGGCACGTGTTCGAGGGGGAGGGGTACCCCACCCCGACCGACCAGCGGTACTGCATCAACAGCATCGCGCTGCGGCTGGCGCCGGCCGGCGAGTAGGCCGGTGCCCGGCCCGGGCGGCTCCGCGCTTTGCGGCGGACCGGGACGGTGGGACACTGTGTGACACAGGTGACGTTCTGCGCGTCACCGGCACTCTTCACTTTCCTCGGCGGAGGCGGGTGGGAAAAACATGGTCACAGCTTCCTACGTCGTACTGGCCGCGTCGCCGCACTCCTGGGCGGTGGTCACGGCCTTCGTCCTCGGGCTGCTCGTCGTGGTCGGGGGACTGGTGTGGGCGGTCTGGCTGGGCATCAGGGTGATGCTCAGGGAGCCCGACCGGCCCAGCGAGGCCCAACAGCCGCATCTGCCGGTCACCGGGGCGGTCCACGAGATCCGGGAGCTGAGGGAGCCGGACGAGGTGCACTGCGACGACGGGGAACGGCTCATGCCCTACGAGATCCACGCCGCGGGCACCCGGCGCAGCCACGACCAGCACCGGCACCGCTGGAGCCCGGGCGGCAGCGGGTCCTTCGGCAGCGGAGGCCCCGGGGCCCACTGACGGCCGTACGCCCGGCCCGGTGTTCTGTTCGACGCCGGGCCGCGGGTCGCCGAGGGCCCGCCACCTCGGACGTCTAGACTCTCCGGGCACGGCCCGCGCGACCGTGGGCGAGAGCGGGGAAATCCCGCCAGACCCGAAGGGCACTCGGCGTTTTGATACGGATAGATTCAGTCACCAAGCGGTATCCGGACGGCACGGTGGCGGTCGACCGGCTCTCGCTGGAGATCCCGGACCGCGCCATCACCGTCCTCGTCGGCCCGTCCGGCTGCGGCAAGACCACGACCCTGCGCATGATCAACCGGATGGTGGAGCCCACCGAGGGCGCCATCCTGCTCGACGGCGCCGACATCAGGAAGCAGCCCGTCAACACCCTGCGCCGGTCCATGGGCTACGTCATCCAGAACGCGGGCCTCTTCCCGCACCGCACCATCGTCGACAACATCGCGACCGTCCCCCGCCTGCTCGGCTGGGGCAGACAGCGGGCCCGCGCCCGGGCGGCGGAGCTGATGGAGCGGGTCGGGCTCGACTCCGCGCTCGCCAAACGCTATCCGTACCAGCTCTCTGGGGGCCAGCAGCAGCGCGTCGGCGTGGCGCGGGCGCTCGCCGCGGACCCGCCGGTCCTGCTGATGGACGAGCCGTTCTCCGCCGTCGACCCGGTGGTGCGCAAGGGACTTCAGGACGAGCTGCTCCGCATCCAGGCCGAGCTGGGCAAGACGATCGTCTTCGTCACCCACGACATCGACGAGGCGATCAAGCTGGGCACCATGGTCGCGGTGCTGCGCACCGGCGGCAGGCTCGCCCAGTTCGCGCCGCCCGCCGAACTGCTGTCCGCGCCCGCGGACGCCTTCGTCGAGGACTTCCTCGGCACCGACCGCGGCATCCGCCGCCTGTCCTTCTTCGCCTCCGCGGAACTGGAGCTGACGACGGCCCCGGTCGTCGCGGTGGACTCCACCGCGGAGCAGATCGCCGCCCGCGCCTCGACGGACGCGCCCTACCTGCTCGTCACGGACGCGGAGGGCAGGCCGCTCGGCTGGAGCGAGCCCGCCGCGCTGACCGCCGGGGACGTGGATCCCGCCCGGCTCCTGCCGTACGGGCGGCCCTTCGTGCACGGCAGGGACTCGCTGCGTGCCGCGCTCGACGGCGCCGTGCTGTCGCCGACCGGCTGGGCGGTCGCCGTGGACGGCACCGGCCGGGTGGCCGGCGTCGTCTCGCAGGCGGCCATCGGCGAGGCGATCCGCAGCGCCCACGCCCAGGGCCGCGCCGGCGCCCGGGCCGACGCCGAGGCCGACACCCGTGCCGACGCCGAGGCCGCCCGATGAACCGCTTCTTCGACATCCCGAGCGACCTCCAGCACAGCTGGCTCGGCCTGATCGGCCTGCACCTGCGCGAGGCCCTGCTGCCGGTGCTCGCGGGCCTGCTGGCCGCTCTGCCGCTCGCGCAGCTGTGCGTGCGGTTCCGCTGGCTGTACCCGCCCGTTCTGGGCGTGACGACCGTGCTGTACGCGATCCCCTCGCTGGCCTTCTTCGTCGTCCTCATCGACTACACCGGCCAGACCGAGGTCACCGTGATGATCCCGCTCGCCGTGTACAGCCTCGTCGTGCTCGTCCCGGCGATCGTCGAGGGGGTCCGCTCGGTGCCGCGGGAGACGCTCGCCGCGGCCACCGCCATGGGCCTCGGGCCCGTACGGCGTTATGTCCAGGTGCAGTTGCCGATCGCCGCACCCGCGATCATCGCCGGGCTGCGCGTGGCGACCGTCTCCAGCATCAGCCTCGTCAGCGTCGGGATGCTGATCGGCAACCAGGGCGCGCTCGGCAACCTGCTGCACGACGCCAACATCTACCACCGGCCCGAGCTTGCGGTGAACTCCGTGGTCACCACCGCCGCCCTGGCCGTCCTCGCCGACGCCGCGCTGGTCCTCCTGCGCCTCGCGCTGACCCCCTGGATGCCGCGCGGCACCGGCCGCCGCACCCCGCGGACCGCCCAGGCCCGGCCCGAAGCGGCCGCGCCCGCCCTGGAGGACGCCGCCCGGTGAACGTACTGCACTTCGTCAACGCCTTCTTCGGCGACAGCGCCCACTGGCACGGCTACGACGGCATCCCCACGCGCGTCGGGGAGCACATCCGGTACTCCCTCATCGCCCTCGCGCTCGCCGCCCTCATCGGACTCCCGGTCGGCCTGGTCACCGGCCACTACGGGCGCGGCGGCAACGCCCTCGCCCTGATCGCCACCGCCGGGCGGGCGCTGCCCAGCTTCGGCCTGCTGGTGCTGATGTTCATCGTGCTCGGACTGGGTCTGGTGCCGGTGATGATCCCGCTGGTCGTGCTCGCCGTACCGCCGATCCTCGTGACCACGTACGAGGCGCTGCGGTCCGTCGACCCCTCGCCGGTGGACGCCGCGCGGGGCATGGGGATGGGGGAGTCCCGCGTCCTCCTCCACGTCGAACTGCCCGTCGCGCTCCCGCTGATCCTGAGCGGCCTGTGCTCGGCGGCCATCCAGATCGTCTCCACGGCCACCATCGCCGCCTACGTCAGCCTCGGCGGCCTCGGCCGCTACATCGTCGACGGCCTCTACCAGCGCGACTACGAGAAGGTCGTCGGCGGCGCCGCGCTGGTCGCCGTGCTGGCGCTGGCCACGCTCGCGCTGTTCTGGGCGGTGGCGCGCTGGGCGGTGTCGCCCGGGGTGCGCCGCAGCGGCTGACCCGAGGGCCGGCACCCGGCCTCCCCCCGGTGGAGGCCGTCCATCGAGGCCGATCGGTGACCTGGCCGCACTTGACTGACCGAGAACCCCCTGGATTGGATCGGAATACGACGTGCCAACTCCTCAGCCCGGAACGGGAACCGTGACTTCTCACACGAAGAGCACCAGGTCAAGCACGAAGCGCTCCGGCGCCGCCGCCGTCGTCCTCGCCGTCACCGCGGCGCTCGTCGCGGGGTGTTCGTCCTCCGGCGGCAAGAGCGACAACCCCCTCGCGGAGAAGAAGGCCGCGGGCGACACCGTCGTCGTCGGCTCCAACAACTTCGCCGAGAGCATCCTGATCGCCGACATCTACGGCGAGGCCCTGAAGGCCAAGGGCCTCAAGGTCAGCTACCGGCCCAACATCGGCAGCCGCGAGACCACTTACGGCCTGCTCAAGAACGGCTCCGTCACCGTCCTGCCCGAGTACAACGGCGCGCTGCTGGCCTACCTGGACAAGAAGGCCGCGCCGAAGACGGTCGAGGAGACGACGGCCGCCATCACCGCCAAGCTGGACCCCAAGCTGACCCTGCTGAAGCCGGCGCCCGCCCAGGACAAGGACTCCGTCACGGTCAACGCGCAGACCGCCAAGAAGTACGGCCTCACGGAGAAGTCCTCCGTCGCGGACCTCAAGGACGCCGCGAAGGACATGGTCATCGGCGGATCGCCGGAGTTCCAGACCCGGCAGCAGGGGCTGGTCGGCCTGAAGTCGGTCTACGGACTGGAGTTCAAGTCCTTCAAGGCGCTCGACGCGGGCGGCCCGCTCACCCAGGCGGCGCTGAAGAAGAACACCGTGCAGGCCGCGGACGTCTTCACCACGGACCCGACCATCTCCAAGGAGAAGTTCGTCGTCCTGCAGGACCCGAAGAACCTCTTCGGATTCGAGAACGTGCAGCCGCTGGTCTACAAGTCGGGCCTGAACCAGAAGGGCGTCGACGCGCTCAACGCCGTCTCGGCCAAGCTGGACACGGCGACCCTGCTGGAACTCGACACCCAGGTGCAGTCGCAGAACAAGGACCCGATGGACGCGGCCAAGGCCTGGCTGAAGTCCGCCGGCCTCGGCTGACGAGTCGGCGAGCCGACCGGAGGGAGCACACGGGCCCGGGCGTCTTCGCCCGGGCCCGCGCCGCTCCCGGCGGCCGGAAGGGCTCTGAGAGCGCTCTCAGACGTCCTGCCCGCTGCAGGTGTCCCTCCGCCCTACCGTTCCCTTGTTGCGAAGGGGTGACCGTCCGGTAAACGGTGATTGCGCGATGTATTGACGCGCTGTCAGGCCCTGCCTAGCCTCAACGTTCTGAGAGCGCTCTCAAACCCACTCCGGGAGCGGTGCACGTCTCCATGTCCTCGACCTCGTCGCGTGCCGGAGCGCACGCGCGACCCCACGTTCGGGAGATGCCCACACATGTCAAGAGACAGCGATCTGCCCCACAGAACGGCGCTGAACCGGCGCCGCGCGGCGGTGTTCCTGGCCGTCGCCGCCCTGCTCGGCGCGGCCCTGGCCGTCCTCACTCCCCGCACCGCCGACGCCGACACGGTGGGCCAGGGCAGTTACACCACCAAGGCGCCCGGCCCGCTGCCCTCGGGCTGCGCGGACCTGTCCACCAATCCACGCCACTGGGTCACGGCAAACGCCCCGTCAGGTGCCGTACCCACCAACGACTGGTGGTCGTCGATCCTCTGGAAGCGCACCAACTGCGCCTACGGAGAGCCCCTGTTCGCCCAGCCCCTCGGCTTCCGGGCCCAGTCGGGCGGACTGGGCTTCTCCTACAGCACGAAGCCGGCGATATCCGGCGGCGCCAAGGGCGTGGGCGAGTACCACTTCAACTACCAGGAGGACTTCGTCGCCGGTGTCTCGGGTCTGGCCGCCCCCGAGGTGAAGGTCGACGGCTGGAGCGACTGGACCGTCAGCCCCTACCTGAGCGACGGGGCGCACACCCTGCGGGCGACCATCGGTTCCGGTCTGCCGTTCGCCTACTTCCGGGCGACCGGCGGTGACGCACGGATCAAGGCGGCCTCCGACGCGACCGTCGACGTGTGGTCCCGCTCCGGCTCGACGATCGGCTACACGATCAACGGCCACGACTACGTCGCCTTCGCCCCGACCGGCGCCACCTGGACGGTCGACGGCTCCACCTTCACCTCCTCGCTCGGGGGCAAGGACTACTTCTCGGTCGCCGTACTGCCGACCACGCCGTCCACCCCGGCCACCGACCGGGCCGCCCTCGCCGACGAGTACGCGAAGTACGCCCACAACCACGTCACCGGGACCGCGGTCTCGTACCGGTACGACGAGGCGGACAGCACCGTCACCACGACGTACCGCCTCACCACCACCGCCCGGGAGGGCACGGGGACGGGCACGGTCGCGGCGCTGCTGCCGCACCAGTGGCGCCACCTCGCCGGGGGCAGCCCGCTGCCGCAGAAGTACGTCTCCTCGCGCGGTCCGCTCAAGGTGCTCACCGGCATCACGTCCTTCACCACCTCGACGGTCTTCCACGGCGTGCTGCCCGAGGTGCCGGCCGTCGCCGACAGCTCCGGGACCGACGCCACCACGCTGCAGAACTACCTCGACGCGGAGAAGGCCGATCCCACCCGCCAGCAGAGCGACGACACCTACTGGACCGGCAAGGGCCTCGGCCGGGCCGCGCGTCTGGCGGAGATCGCCGACCAGACCGGCAACAAGGAGGTGCGCGACGCCGCCCTCACCGCGATCAGATCCAAACTGACGGACTGGTTCACCGCCTCCCAGGACAAGACGGGCCACCTGTTCTACTACGACGACAAGTGGGGCACCCTGATCGGCTACCCGGCGTCCTACGGGTCCGACCAGGAGCTGAACGACCACCACTTCCACTACGGCTACTTCGTCGCCGCGGCCGCGACCCTCGCCAAGTTCGACCCCACCTGGGCCGATGCGAGCCACTACGGCGGCATGGTCGACCTGCTCATCCGCGACGCCAACAACTACGACCGCACCGACAAGCGCTTCCCCTACCTGCGCGACTTCGACATCTACGGCGGCCACGACTGGGCCTCCGGCCACGGCTCGTTCGCCGCCGGCAACAACCAGGAGTCCTCGTCCGAGGGGATGAACTTCGACAACGCGCTCATCCAGTGGGGCATCGCGACCGGCAACAAGGCCGTCCGGGACGCAGGCATCTACATGTACACCACGCAGGCCGCGGCCATTCAGGACTACTGGTTCGACACCGGGGACCAGATCTACCCGAGCGACTTCCCGCACAAGGAGGTCGGCATGGTCTGGGGCAACGGCGGCGCCTACTCGACCTGGTTCTCCAGCGCTCCCGAGCAGATCCAGGGCATCAACCTGCTGCCGGTGACCGGCGGGCACCTCTACCTGGGCGGCGACCCGGCCTACGTCAAGGCCAACTACAAGGAGATGCTGGACCAGAGCGGCAAGACACAACCGTCCATCTGGACCGACATCTGGTACGAGTACCTGGCCCTCGGCGACGGCGACGCGGCCCTGGCCGCCTTCCGCGGCAACAACTCCTTCACCTCCGAGGAGGGCGAGAGCAAGGCCCACACCTTCCACTGGATCCGCAACCTGGCCGCACTCGGCACGGTCGACACCCGTGTCACGGCCGACACTCCCCTGGCCTCGGTCTTCGTGAAGGACGGCGCGCGCACCTACGTCGCCTCCAACGTATTGTCCGAGGACGCGACGGTGCACTTCTCCGACGGGACCACCGTGCAGGTGCCCGCGGGCAGGACGGTCGCCTCCGGGGCCCTCGACTGGAGCGGCGGCAGCGCCACGGGCGGCACTCCGCCGAGCCCGACGCCGACCACCAGCCCCACGGACAGCCCGTCCCCGACCCCGACCGGGACCTCGAGCCCCACGCCCACCCCGACCCCGACACCGACGGGCACCGCCTCGTCGCCGACGCTGTATCCGCAGAGCGACGGAACCCTGGCGGGCACCTCCGGCAGCGACGGCAGCGCCACCGTGGCCTCCGCCGACGGAGTCAACCACGACGGCACCCCGTACAAGCCGTACACGCTGAAGGCCGACGGGCTGAACCTGAAGTACGAGGGCGGCGCTCTGACCTTCGACCTGGCCGTCGACGCCAAGCAGGTCGTGGGCAACGCGGTCCAGCTCCAGGTGTCGTACGACTGCACCGGTGACGGCGACTTCGAACGCGTGGAGACCTACCGGTACTTCGCCACCGACCCGCTGAACGGCTGGGAGCACTACACCGAGAAGGCGGGACTCGCCTCGGCGAGCGGAACGGCGTGCGACCTGAAGGGCGGGACCGTACAGGCCAAGGTCTGGAGCGCGCTGGGCAACAGTGACAACCTCCTCGGCACCGGCGGTCTGTCGGTGCTGCGGCTGCCCTACACCTGAGCCGGACCGGCAGGCGGGCGGACCGGGCCCCGGACCCCGCCCCCTGCCTTCCGCTCCCTGCGGCGCTGCCTGCGCCCGCGGCGCGGCTCCTGGTCCGGGAGCCAGCCGAAGGCCAGGCAGCTGCCGGTCACCCCGAGGAGGAGGCCCAGGAAGAAGCCGCCCAGGTTCGAGGTGAGCCAGGTGCCGAGGGACAGCAGGGTGCCTACGAGGGAGTAGAACAGCCGCTGGGCCGGGTTGAACAGGGTCAGCAGACCGCACAGCAGCATCAGGGCGGGCAGCAGGTACCCGGCCAGGCCCTGCATACCGATGTGCATGACGACCTTCAGGGACGCCTTCTCGGTGAGCAGGATCTCCGCCCCGCCCAGCGTCAGCAGCAGCCCGCCCCAGAAGGGGCGGCGGGCCCGCCACCGGCGGAAGGCCGCCCGTGGGCCCGGGCGGGGCCGGGCCGGCGTCCCCGGCCCCGTGTCGTCCGTCATCGGGTCAGCAACCCGAGCCGCTGAAGCGGAGCTTGAGGCCCGGCAGCTTGAAGACGCCAGCCGTGGTGGCGTAGTTGGTCTGCCGCAGGCCGGCGATCCGGACGGTGTCCGCCTGCTGGCTGAACACGCCCTTCGGGCCCCGCACCCCCGCCTTGGTGAGCGTGCTCGCGTCGTTGCCGATCTCGATGTTGTCGAACGCGGCGTCGCCCGACAGCTCGGTCGAGTCGGTGGTCAGATCGGCGGCGGTCACCTTGTCCACCCCGCTGCCCGCGGTGATGAGCAGGTTCGTGCCGCCGAGGTCGACGCTCTGGCAGAGCCTGGTCAGCGTCGCTTTCTTGATCGCCGAGGTCACCACCAGGACCTGACCGCCGGTGTCGCCCGCGTTGGGGCTGTCCTCGGCCATGTTGTCCAGGGCGCCGAACTGCTCGAAGCCCGTGCCGTTCAGCTCCGTCGCGGTGACCGTGAACGGCATCCCGGAGATCGCGAACTGCACGCCCAGCGCTCCCTGGGCGGTGAACACCGCCAGCGCCGCGGCGACCAGCGTCGCGGGGACGGCCATGATCGCGGCACGGCGCAGCCGGACCCGGCCGCCTCTCTCCGTGCCGTCGGCCGTCCCGGACGCCTCGGGCGTCTCGGTGACGGAACCGCTTTCCGGCTGCTCGGGGGCGTTGCCGGCGGACGACGTGGGGTCCGAGGACGAGGCCATTTCTCTACTCCCATGGGCATGGTCAGTGCGGTCGGAGTGCGGCGGCCCGTTGCCCTGGCGCGGACAGCGGCTGCGGCGCGGCGCCCTCGCGACTCCCGGTGGATGCAAGGGCTTTCTCATTACGCGGCAGTAGTCGTCGAGGAAGTTACCGGTGGTTACATTTGCGGGTCAAGGTGCTTGTAAGAGTTGCGTGGCGATTGTGTGCCGCCTGCCCGGTCCGTGGGGCGTCCCGACCCCTGGGAAACGTCAACTCCCTTGCTGCGTATTGACGTTGACTGGCGAGTAGGTCTACAACTCTGCCTGGCTCCCCCGGATCCGTGGCGCCGGATCCGCCGCGCGGCGCGACCGCGTGCCCTCCCGGACTCCGACCTGCCGACGTGCGCTCTCGTGACGCCCAGCACGCACCCCGCACCCCCTGGCACCCGTGTCCCCCCTGGCACCGGTGCGGACGCCTTCCCCTTCGGCGCTCCGCGCCGGTGGACGCCTCACGCGTCCCGCACTCGCACCACCCCCCACTCCAGAAACGAGGTACCCGCATGCGTACGCGTCCCCTCCTCACCCTCGCCGCCGCGGTCGCCGCACTCTCGCTCCCCGCCCTCGGCACCGCCTCCGCCGCCGGCACCCCGGTGCTCACCACCGGCAGCGCCGGCGGGGCGGCCGTCGCGGTCGGCGACACCCTCACCGCCCAGCTGGCGAGCGGCACCACCGCCACGCTCTACTCCAGCGCGACCGGCACCAGCGGTGTCTCCTGCACCTCGTCGACCTTCACCGCGTCCGTGACGGACAACCCCACCGCACCGGGCACGGCGACCGAATCGGTGAGCGCCCAGACCTTCGACCCCGCGAGCTGCACCAGCAACGTCACCGGTGTGCTCGGCGTCAACAGCATCACCGTCGACAACCTGCCCTACACCACGACCGTGTCCTCCGACGGCACCCTCACCGTCGCTCCGGCGAGCGGCTCGACCGTCCAGACCACGGTGAAGCTGCGCACCTTGCTGGGCAGCGTCACCTGCGTCTATCAGGCCCCCGGCCTCAGCGGCGGGGCCGACAACGCCGACAACGGCATCACCTTCACCAACCAGCAGTTCAGCAAGGTGTCCGGCTCGTCGCTGTGCTTCAGCAGCGGCTTCTTCACCGCCAAGTACGCCCCGGTGACCGACGCGGGCGCACCCGTCTTCGTCAACTGAACCGTGCGATAACGAGGTTCAGCGTCGTCGCAGACGCAGTGCCAGGGCGGCGCCCCCGGTGAGCACCAATACCACGGCGGCGCCGCCCGCCAGCATCGGCGCGGACGGACCCGAACCGGTGCCGGTCGTGGCCGCCACGGGGCCGGTGTCGGGGTTCGCGCCGCCGCCCGACCGAGGGGCGGCCGCGGACGAGCCCGCCGGGGAGGACGTGCCCGGGGCCGCGGTCGTGCCGCCCCGCCCGGCCGGCGCGCCGCCCGACGCCGTGCGCCCGTCCGTGCCCGTCCCGCTCGTGCCCGTCCCACCGGTGGCCGTCCCGCTCGTGCCGCCCTTGCCGAACACCACGTCGGAGCACGAGTAGTACGTGTCCGGCGTGCTGCTGTTCTGCCAGACGGTGAACAGCACATGACGGCCCGTCCGGTCGGCGGGCAGGGTGGCCCCGATACGGTACGCGCCGCCCGCGAACGCCGGGTCCTTCACCTCGGCGAACGGCCGCGCGGGCAGGTCGGACCAGGTCAGCGGCTTCGTGGGGTCGTAACCGGATGTGGTCAGGTACAGCTTGAAGGTGCCCTCGTGCGGGATAGTGGAGGCGTACTTCAGGGTGAGCTTCGCGCCCGGCGTCAGACGGGTCGAGGGCCAGTCGGTGCGGGCGAGGTCGAGCCCCTTGTAGGCGGGCAGGCCGCCGCTGCACAGCTTTCCGTCCGGGATCGTCTGGCGGTCCCTGCCGTTCACGTTCGCCACCCGCAGGTTGTCCCACGCCGTGAAAGGGGCGCCGTTCGCCGCGATCGCCGCCCGGCAGGCCGCCGTACCGGCGTCGCCGCCGTCCGGCGAACAGGCGAACACCCGGCTGACCGGGTCCGTCGGGGCGCCGTGGGCCTGGGCGGGAACCGCCGCCCATACGGTGAGCAGGGCGGACGCCGCCGCGGCGGCTCCAGTGACCCTGAGGGGGGCGGTCATCCGAGTCACGGGGACGTCTCCTCGGCCGGCGCGGGAACGGTCTGTTCCGTGCAGTACGGGAGAGACGCCCCGCGCGTTCAAATCCGGTGCGGAGGAGCCCGGAGGGCTCCCGGCGCCCGTCCGGACTCAGCCCCCGAACGCCTCCAGGTGGTCCGCCGCCCAGTCCCGGTAGCCGCGCGCCGGGCGGCCGAGCAGCGCCTCCACCGTCGGATGCACCCGGGCCTTCGCGCCGGACCGTCCGCGTGCGGCGCTTTCCAGCAGGGCGTCGGCCAGGGGCGCCGGGTAGCGGTCGCGGAGCAGCCTGCGCGCCGTGTCCGGTGCCAATTCCTCGAAGCGCACGGGCCGTCGCAGCAGCTCGGCGAGCACCCGGGTCTGCTCGGCGGCGCTCACCGGCTCCGGGCCGGTGAGGGCGTGGGAGCGGCCCGCGTGGCCGTCGGGGTCCAGCAGTGCGGCCGCCGCGACCTCGGCCACGTCCCGGGGGTCGACCGTCGCGTTGGACGCGTGTCCGCCGGGCGCGCGCACCACGCCCTCCTCCCGTACGGAGCGGGCCCAGCTCAGGGTGTTGGACATGAAGGCGCGCGGGCGCAGCATCGTCCACGACAGCCCCGACTCCCGCAGCAGCCGCTCGTTTCCGCGCTGCCAGGTGGTGATCAGGTCCGTGGCCCCGGGGTCGGTCACCGCCAGCGCCGACAGCTTCACCACATGGCGTACTCCCGCGCGGAGCGCCGCCGTCACGAAGTGCTCGTCGTGGGCGGGGGTCAGCGGGTCCGCGGTGACCAGCAGCGCCGACCGCACCCCGGCCAGGGCGCGTTCCAGGCTCGGCGGATCGCCGAAATCCCCGGCTACGGCCTCGACTTCGGGGCCGGGAGCGACCCGGCGCGGATCGCGGGTCAGCACCCGCACGGGCACCACGCCGGACAGCCGCCGCGCCACCAGACGTCCGACGGTGCCGGTTCCACCGGTCAGCAGGATCACGGCTCAGGACCCGGCGCTCTCGAGCGCGGCCAACACCCGTGCGCCCCGGTCGGGTTCGGCGTCCAGGCGGCGCAGCAGCCCCGGCACCGCGAGGCTCGGCAGGATATGCCCCCACAGCACGGAGATGCGGTGCCCCAGGTCCTCCCGGCCGGTCAGGGCCCGCGACATCAACTGGATGCCGGCGAACCCGCCGACCAGCAGCTCGACGGTCTCGCGCGGTTCCACGGCCGGCAGCAACTCGCCCTGCTCGCGGGCCTGTTCCATGAGCCCCATGAGGTGATCGGCCCACTGGAGGAACGGCCCGGTGTGGTCGACGCCGGGCGGTGCGCACTGGTCCACGGTCAGCCGGACGCTGCCGCGCAGCAGGGCGTCGCCGAGCAGGCGCCGGGCCACCACGAACGTGGTGTCGATGATCTCCTGCAGCTTGCTCGACTGCGGCGGCACCGCCCCGAAGTCCACCTGCTCGTCCAGCACCGCCTGGGCCAGGGACTCCTTGGACGGGAAGTGGAAGTACAGGGCGCCCTTGGTGACATCGGCGCGCTCCAGCACCATGGCGATGGTGGTGGACGTGTAGCCGTGCTCGTCGAAGACCGCGCCGGCCGCCTCCAGGATCGCCCTGCGCGTCCTGATGGCGCGCTCCTGCTTCGCCACAAGAACCCCTCCACTGCGCCGAGTCGGCCGGTCACCGCCCGTGCGCCGGACCGGTGGCGCACAGGCCCGGTCCACCCGATCTCATTGAAAACAAACCGGTCGGCTCGTATTCTAGCGCTCACCGGGGCTGGCAACTCGCCGTCCGCCAAGGCTTTCAGGGGACCCAGGAGGGGACATGCCTCAACTGCGGCAGCTCGCCGAGTTCCCGGCGGCGGCCACCGATCCGGGGGCCGTCCTGACGGCGACCGTCCCCCGGCAGCTCGTGCACCGCGCGGCGGTGGCCGAGACCTTCCTCACCGGATGGGCCAGGAACGGCGACGACCATTTCACCGTCACCGCGCAGTGGCCACGGGCCCACCAGTTACACGTGTCGCCGGACCGGGCCGCGTACGAGCCGCTGCTCGTGGTCGAAACCGTCCGCCAGAGCGGGACGTTGCTCGCCCACACCGAGTACGACGTGCCGCTGACCCACCAGTTCGTGCTCCAGGAGCTGAGCGTCACCACGTACCCGGCGCAGCTCGTCGTCGGTCCCCTGCCCGCCGAAACCGACCTGGACGTCCGCTTCTCCCGCTCCGGCAGCCGGCGCTCCGCCTCCCTGACCTACGAGGTGGACGTGCGCCGCGACGGGGAGCGGGTGGCGACCGCGCACGTCGCCTTCACCAGCGTCGGCGACTCCGCCTACCACCGGCTGCGCGGCGGGCGCACCGCCGACGGCGTGACCGCCCTGCCCGTCCCTCCCGGTCTCCCGGCCGCCGACGTGCACCGCGCCCTGCCCGCCGACGTCGTCCTGGCGCCGACGCGTGACGAGGACCGCTGGCAACTGCGTGTGGATACCGCGCATCCCGGTTTCTTCGACCATCCGCTCGACCACGTTCCGGGCATGCTCCTGTTGGAGGGCGCCCGCCAGGCCGCCTGTCTGCGCATGGCCGCCGACCGGCCGCCGGCCGGCTTCCACGCCACCTTCCACCGGTACGCCGAACTGGACCTGCCCACGTGGATCGAGGCGGAGACCACGAGCGGCGGCGAGATACGCGTGGCCGGAATCCAGGAGGAGTCGACCGTCTTCACCTGCGTGGTGAACGCCGCGGGCTGGTGAGCTATCGTGTACGGGGAGTCAGAAACAAACGGCATGTCCCGTTCTTTGCAAGCCCCGGGAGTGTTCTGTCGATGCCGAGGCAGTTACGCGCCGAGCAGACCCGCGCGACGATCATCACGGCGGCCGCCGACCTGTTCGACCTGCACGGCTACGAACGGACCAGCCTCAGCGACATCGTGGTGCACGCGCGGGTCACCAAGGGCGCGCTGTACTTCCACTTCGCGGCCAAGGAGGATCTGGCCCACGCCATCATGGAGTTGCAGTCCCGGGCCTCGCGCCGGGTGACGAACGAGGTGGACGAGCGGGGCTGCTCCTCGCTGGAGGCGCTGATCCGCATCACCTTCGCGCTGACCCGGCTCACCGTCGAGGGCCCGGTCACCCGAGCCGGCCTGCGACTGGCCACCGGCGGGGTCGAGGTGCGGCCGCCGCTGCGGCACCCCTTCACCGAGTGGCTGGAGATCGCCACCCGCAAACTCCGCGGCGCGGCCCGGGAGTCCGACCTCCACGCGGACGTCGACGTGCACGCCGTCGCGCACTCGCTCGTCTGCTTCTTCGTCGGCACCCGGATCGCGGGCCGGCCGCTGGAGCCGGTGGCGCGGCTGCCGCGCCGGACCGCCGAGATGTGGCACGTCCTGATCCGCGGTCTGGTCCCGGTGCACCGGCGCCCGCGCTACCTCACCCTCGCCACCCAGCTGGAGCGGGAGATCACCGCCGTCTGACCGCCCGGCCGGAGCGGCGACGCCGTCGAGCAATGAGGCGCCGACGAGCGGCGACGGTCCCGGGGCGGCGACGACTTCGGGGGCGGCTACGACTCCGGCGGGCGGCAACGACTCAGGGCGGCGGCGTCCCCGGGCCTCCCTGACAACTCCGGCGAGCCCTGGGGAGCGGAAGATCGGGACGCGGGCACCGGCGGGGTACGGTGAGGCGTATGCCCGACATCCCGTCCGCGCCCGTGCTGCTCGGCAACGAGCCCGGTTCGTTCCCGCACAGCGTGCTGGCCGAGCGGCACCCCGCCATCATCCGGCAGGTGCGGGACGCCTTCCCCTACGGCCCCGAGCAGCACCGCGCCCTCGACGCCCTGCTGGAGAGCTGCACGGAAGGCGTCGTCGAACCGCTCCCCGCCGACGCGCACGACCGCGACCGCTGGCGGGACTGGGGACTCGACTCGTACGCGGGCCGGTCCTGGTTCGACGTGCCCTGGCTGTGGTCCGAGAGCTACTTCTACCGCCGGCTCCTCGACGCCGTCGGCTACTTCGGCCCCGGCCCGTGGCAGGGCATCGACCCCTTCCGGCCCTCCAAGCTCGCCGAACTCGACGCCGGGGAGACGGACGAGGAACTCGCCGCGCTCGACGGGCTGGAGGGCGAACCGGCCCAGGAGCGGGCGCGGGCGCTGCTGCACGGGTCCCTCTGGGGCAATCGCGCCGACCTCGGCTTCCGGCTGTCGGCGGCCGGGGCCGAGGCGGACCGGCCCGCCCCCGGACTGGTCGCCGACGACAGCGACGCCCTCTGGCAGCTGCTGCCGCCCTCCGGCACGGGCACACTCTGCCTCATCGCCGACAACGCCGGCCGGGAACTCGTCCCCGACCTCCTCCTCGTCGCCCACCTCCTGGACCACGGCCGGGTCGGGCGGGCGGTTGTGCACGTCAAGCCGTACCCGTACTACGTCTCCGACGCCACCACCGCCGATGTCGTCGACGCGGTGCGCCGGCTGCTGGCGGCGCCGGGCGCGGCCGCCGGCTACGGCCGGTGCCTGTGGTCGGCGATGGCCGACGGCCGCCTGACGGTGCGGGCCCACCCCTTCTCCTGCGCTCCGCTGCCGTATGCGGACATGCCGGGCGACCTGCGGGGGGAGTTCGCCGCGGCCGCACTGACCGTCCTGAAGGGCGACCTGAACTACCGGCGCCTGGTGGGGGACCGGCTCTGGCCCCCGACCACCCCCTTCGCCGGCCTCACGACGTCCTTCCCCGGCCCGGTGGCCGCCCTGCGCACCCTGAAGTCCGACGTGATCTGCGGTCTCGACGCGGACACCGAGGCCGCGCTGAACGCCGCCGAGGGCGGGCGCTGGCGCGTCGGCGGCACCCATGCGCTGATCCAGGTCAGGACGTGACGGGGCTCGGTGGACCGCGACGGGCGACCGCGGTCCGCGCGTACGCCGCTCTCAGGCAACCCGCATCGGCAGGGACTTCAGCCCGTTGATGAAGTTCGACACCAGCCGCCGGGGCGGTCCGGCGAGTTCCGGCGGCGCGGGCAGCACCCGCAGCGCCTCGGCGTGGAGCAGCCGCAGTTGCAGCCGGGCGAAGTGCGCGCCCAGGCAGACGTGCGGGCCGTCCCCGAAGGAGACGTGCGGATTGCGCCCACGAGCGAGGTCGAGCCGGTCCGGTGCGGAGAAGACCCGCTCGTCCCTGTTGGCCGAGCCGTGGAAGACGACCACCTTGTCACCGGCGCGGATCCGGCGGCCGACCAGCTCGGTGTCGCGTGCGGCGGTGCGGCGGAAGGTGAGCACGGGCGGATGCCAGCGCAGCAACTCCTCGACCGCCGAGCCGAGTTCCACCTCGCCCGCACGGAGCCGCCGGTACGCCTCCGGGTGTTCGGTCAGTGCCAGCAGCCCGCCGGGGGCGGCGCTGCGCACGGTGTCGTTGCCCGCCACCGTGAGCAGGAAGAAGAACATCTCCAGCTCGGCGCCCGCCAGTTCGCTGTCGTGGGCGAGCGTGGTGAGGACGTCGTCCGCCGGGTGCCGCCGTTTGAACGCGGCCAGTTCCCGGGCGTAGGCGAACATGTCGCCCAGCATCGCCGGTGAACGCGGATTGACCGGCCTGCCCGCCGCGTCCCGCACCGGGGCGCCGGCTTCGTCCGGGTCCTGGTAGCCGATGACCCGCTGGGTCCAGTGCAGCAGCAGCTTCCGGTCCCGCTCCGGCACGCCGAGCAGGTCCGCGAGGTTGAGCAGGGCGTAGTCGTCCGTGACGGCGGTGACCAGGTCGACGGTGCCGTCCGCCGCTCGGGCCGTGTCCAGGGCCCGCGCGAACAGGGCGCGCGCCCGTTCCTCCACGACCGCCGCGAACCGCTCGATGCGGCCGGGGGTGAACGCCCGGCTGACCAGGCGCCTGAGCCGTCCGTGCCCGGGCGGGTCCTGATTGAGCATCATGCGCCGGATGAACGGCAGGTCGCCGGCGTCCGGATCGCGGATCTGCGTGGCGCCCAGACACGACGAGTACGTCGCCGCGTCCTTCAGCACCCGCACCACGTCCGCGTGCCGGGTCACCGCCCAGAACCCGGGCCCGGCCGGCCAGCCCAGCACCTCCGGCTCCTCCTGCCAGGCCACCGGATGGTGGTCGCGCAGGATCCGGTAGGCGGCGTACGGCACCCCGGCGCCGTACCGGCGCGGGTCGAACACGTCCGGAACCGGTGGGGCCGCGCGCGTCGTCACGCCCCCTCGCCGTCGTCGGCGCGCAGGAAGTCCTCCACCACACGGACCAGTTCCAGCGGGGTCTCGTCCATGGCGTAGTGCCCGGCCGAGGCCATCTCGTGGAGTTCGGCCCGCGGGTACCAGCTCATCCAGGTCCGCCGGAGCAGCGGGGCGGACAGCGCGGGGTCGAGGGCCCCGGCCACGGCGAGCGCCGGTACGCCGGCCCCGCGCACCCCGTCGTGGAAGTCCTCCCCGGCCCAGGAGTCCAGCCAGGCGCGGAACGCCTTGGAGTCGCTGCGCTCCAGCGACCGGGCGACCATGCGGTCGAGCCAGGCGGCGGGCCGGCGGCCGCCGGTGGTGAAGTCGATGATGGCGCGCCGGTTCTCCGGCCGGTCCGCCGCGTCCGCGAACAGCTCCCACTGGCCGGGCGGCAGGTCGAGGCCGCAGGCGGGCACGGGGGAGACCCCGGCGATCCGCCGCAGCCGGTCCGGAGCCGCCGAGAGCAGCCGCTGCGCGACCGCGCCGCCCATCGAGTGCCCCACCACCGAGAACCGGTCCCAGCCGAGCCGGTCGGCCAGGTCCACCAGGTCCCGGGCCGCCTCGGCGGTCGTGTACGCCCCGGCGGCGTCCCTGGCCTCGCCGTAGCCGCGCAGATCCACCAGCGCGTAGGTGAGGTGCTCGCGGTCCAGATCGGGCAGCACGGCCGCGTACGCGGACCGGTCGGCGAACCAGCCGTGCACGGCGAACACCTTGTGGGCGCCGTCGCCGTGCACTTCATGAGGGAGTACGAAGGTCGTCATAGGACCACCGTGGACCGGGAAGCAGGGGGCGGCAAGAGCCCGGACGGTGGACGCGGGGGCGAATGTCCCCTGTTCACCGGCCGGTTCACGCGATGGTGTGATCACGTCCGGGTGGGCGGATGCCGCCGGAACCCCACGGGTAGGGCCCGGCCATGACGCACCAGCCCTTCGAACTCCCGCACTTCTACCTGCCGTATCCCGCGCGCCTGAACCCGCATGTCGACGAGGCCAGGGCCCACTCGACGCGATGGGCACGCGAGATGGGCATGCTGGAGGGGTCCGGGATCTGGGAGCAGGCCGACCTCGAGGCGCACGACTACGGACTGCTCTGCGCCTACACCCACCCCGAGTGCGACGGACCCGCGCTCTCGCTCGTCACCGACTGGTACGTGTGGGTCTTCTTCTTCGACGACCACTTCCTGGAGACCTTCAAGCGCAGCCAGGACCGTGCCGGCGGCAAGGCGTACCTGGACCGGCTGCCGCTGTTCATGCCGCTCGACCCGTCGGCCGCCGTCCCCGAGCCGCGCAACCCGGTCGAGGCGGGCCTCGCGGACCTGTGGGCGCGCACGGTGCCGGCCATGTCGGCCGACTGGCGGCGGCGGTTCGCGGTCGCCACCGAGCACCTGCTGAACGAGTCCCTGTGGGAGCTGTCCAACATCAACGAGGGCCGGATCGCCAACCCGGTCGAGTACATCGAGATGCGCCGCAAGGTCGGCGGCGCCCCCTGGTCGGCCGGGCTCGTGGAGTACGCGACCGCCGAAGTGCCCGCGTCCGTCGCCGGGTCGAGGCCGCTCAGGGTGCTGATGGAGACCTTCTCCGACGCCGTGCACCTGCGCAACGACCTGTTCTCCTACCAGCGTGAGGTCGAGGACGAGGGCGAGTTGAGCAACGGCGTGCTCGTCCTGGAGACCTTCTTCGGCTGCACCACCCAGGAGGCCGCCGACACCGTCAACGACGTCCTCACCTCGCGCCTGCACCAGTTCGAGCACACCGCGCTCACCGAAGTGCCCGCCCTGGCCGCCGAGCAGGGTCTCACCCCCGGCGAGGTCGCGGCGGTGGCGGCGTACGCCAAGGGCCTGCAGGACTGGCAGGCCGGCGGCCACGAATGGCACATGCGCTCCAGCCGCTACATGAACGAGCGAGCGCGGCCGACCACCCCCTGGCACCACCCCACGGGCCCCGGCACCTCGGCCGCCGACGTCGGCGCACTGCTCGCCGCGGCCGGTGCCATGGGGGCACCTCCCACGCCGTTCAGGCAGTGGGGGAGGCTGCGCGCCTACACGCACGTCCCGTACCAGCGGGTCGGACCCGCCCGCATCCCCGACCTGTACATGCCCTACCCGGTGGAGCTCAGCGGACATCTGGACGGCGCCAGGCGCCGGCTCGTCGAGTGGAGCCACCGCACGGGCATCCTCCGGGAGGGCGTGTGGGACGAGGACAAGCTCGCCGCCTACGACCTCGCGCTGTGCTCGGCGGGCCTCGACCCGGACGCCACGCCCGAGGCACTCGACCTGAGCGCGCAGTGGCTCGCCTTCGGCACCTACGGCGACGACTACTACCCGCTGGTCTTCGGGCACCGGCGCGACCTGGCCGCCGCCAGGCTGACCACGGCCCGGCTGTCGGCGTGCATGCCGGTGGAGGGCGAGGCGGCGCTCGCCCCGGTGAACGCCATGGAGCGCGCCCTGTGCGACCTGTGGGCGCGCACGACGGCGGAGATGTCCCCGGCCCAGCGGCGCACCTTCCGGCACGCGATCGACGTGATGACCGAGAGCTGGGTGTGGGAGCTGTCCAACCAGCTCCAGAACCGCATCCCCGACCCGGTCGACTACCTGGAGATGCGGCGCGCCACCTTCGGCGCCGACCTCACGCTGAGCCTGTGCCGGATGGGCCACGGCCCGGCGATCCCGCCCGAGCTCTACCGCAGCGGCCCGGTCCGCTCGCTGGAGAACGCGGCCGTCGACTACGCCTGCCTCCTCAACGACGTGTTCTCCTACCAGAAGGAGGTCGAGTTCGAGGGCGAGATCCACAACGCCGTGCTCGTGGTGCAGAACTTCTTCGGCGTCGACTACCCGGCCGGGCTCGCCGTGGTCCACGACCTGATGACCCAGCGGATGCGGCAGTTCGAGCATGTCGTCGCCCATGAACTGCCGGTCGTCTACGACGACTTCGAGCTGTCGGAAGAGGCGCGCGAGGTCATGCGGGGCTATGTGACCGATCTGCAGAACTGGATGGCCGGCATCCTCAACTGGCACCGGAGCGTGGACCGCTACAAGGAGGCATGGCTGTCCCGGCGTACCCACCGCTTCCTGCCGGACCGTGCTCCCGTCCTGCCGGTCGGCTGACCCCGCGAGGCACTCCCGGCCGGGCCCGTCGGTCCGGTCCCCTGGACCGGGACTCCTGAACCGGGGGGACCGGCTCCCGTGGGCTGGGTTGCCGGGACGAGGGTCTCCCGGGCCGGGCCTCCCGGTCAGTCTCACTCTTTCGTGGCTCGTGGTGCGCCGGTGCCCCGGGTAGCTCACCAGCCGGAGGCGATCCATGGAACAGACTGCGTTGCGTCCCAAGCCGATGCCCGGCCGGGAGCCCGCCGGCACCACGCGCGGGTCCGCCCGCCACCCGCACGCGGCGCGCCGGCGCGGCCGCCGGGTCACGACCCTGCTGCTCGGCCTGTGCGCCGGCCTGCTCCTGGTGCTGTCCGGGGTCGGCATCGGCACGGTCGGCGCCGCGGTGATCGGCATGAACAAGAGGTCCGCGCCGGCGCGGCAGGAGGCCGGGCCCGGGGCGGCCCCGGCCCCTTCGGCCCGGTCCACGCCCGGCCCCGGCCCGGCGCCGGTGCGCATGACCCTGGGAGTGGAGGCGGTGGACGACGACCGGCCGGGCGCGCGAGTCGTCGGCGTGCACGTCCCCGGGCCCGGCTACTCGGCGGGCCTCGTCCGCGGTGACGTACTCCTGGAGTTCGGCAGAACGCGGATCGACTCGGCGGCGGACCTCGCGCGCGCGGTCGCCCGGGCCCGCCCGGGCCGCACGGTGACCCTGACGGTCCGGCACCGCAGCGGCGGCCACCAGCAGCTCACGGCGACGTTGGGGGTCGTCACCTGACCCCGTGTCCCACCGGGCCGGCGCGCTCGCGCGTCGGGCTCGGCGCCGGGCGCACGTCGGGGGGGATGCGCCCGGCCCGCGCCCCGGCCGCCGGGGTCGGGCCGCCCGCCGGCCGAGGGGGGGCGGGCCGCTCTCAGGCCGCCGGGGCCGGTCCGCCCTCGTCGCCGGGGCGGAACAAGCGGCGATCGGCTCGCGCGGCCCCGTTCGGGCGGGCAGGATGCTGCCCGTAGCTTTCATCGACCTTGAGCCGCACACGGAGGACCGGATGACCGGCAGCGCTGCCGCGCCCTTCACCGCCGACGACTACCGGGCCCGGATGGAACGCGCCGCGCGGGCCGCCGCCGACGCCGGACTCGCCGGGCTGCTGGTCGCGCCCGGTCCCGACCTGGTGTGGCTCACCGGCTACGAGCCCCCCGCCGCCACCGAGCGGCTCACGCTGCTCGTCCTCGCCGCCGGACACGACCCCGTCCTCGTCGTCCCCACCCTGGAGGCCCCGGACGCCTGGAAGGCGGCGGGCGCGTCCGCCCTGACCCTGCGCGACTGGACCGACGGCAAGGACCCCTACGCCCTCACCGCCGGCCTCCTCGACGGCAGCGGCCGGTACGGCATCAGCGACAACGCCTGGGCCATGCACCTGCTCGGACTGCAGCGGGCCCTGCCCGGCACCGCCTACGCCTCGCTCACCCAGGCCCTGCCCATGCTGCGCGCCGTGAAGGACGCGGCCGAACTGGAGCTGCTGGCGGCCGCGGGCGCGGCCGCGGACCAGGCTTTCGAGGAGATCCGGAACGTGCCCTTCGCCGGGCGTCACGAGACCGACGTGGCCGCCGATCTCGCGGCTCTGCTGCGCCGGTTCGGGCACTCCCAGGTCGACTTCACCATCGTCGCCTCCGGCCCCAACGGCGCCAATCCGCACCACGAGGTCGGCGACCGCGTGATCGAGCGCGGCGACATGGTCGTCCTCGACTTCGGCGGGCTGAAGCAGGGCTACGGCTCCGACACCTCCCGCACCGTCCACGTCGGCGAGCCCACCGAGGAGGAGCGCCGGGTGCACGACCTGGTGCGCGAGGCCCAGGAGGCGGGCTTCCGGGCGGTGCGCCCCGGAGTCGCCTGCCAGGAGGTCGACCGGGCCGCGCGCGCGGTCATCGCCGACGCCGGGTACGGCGAGTACTTCATCCACCGCACCGGCCACGGCATCGGCGTCACCACGCACGAGCCGCCGTACATGATCGAGGGGGAGGAGCAGCCCCTCGTGCCCGGCATGTGCTTCTCCGTGGAGCCCGGGGTGTACCTGCCCGGCCGCTTCGGGGTACGCATCGAGGACATCGTCACGGTGACCGAGGACGGCGGCCGCCGCCTGAATGACACGACCCGCGAGATGGTGATAGTGGACTGACCGGACACCAGCGGCCCCTGCACGCAACCCGGATGACACGGCACGACCATGACCCAGGCACCGACACCCACCGCGGACACCGTCCGCCGGCTGGTCCGCACCCTGCTCAAGGAGGACGCGGGCCCCACCGCCGGACCCGAGATCCGGCCCGTCGCCGAGGGCGGCGGGCACTCCACGTGGTGGGTCGGCGCCCGCCATGTGCTGCGGCTCGCCCCCGATCGCGAGGCCGCCGCGCGCCAGCGCCGCGAACTGCGCCTGCGCGACCTGGTCCGCCCGCACCTGCCCTTCGCCGTACCGGCGAGCGTCGCGCACGGCGAGTGGGCGCCGGGGCTGACGTACACGCTGGACACCAGGGTCGCCGGCGGCACGGCGGGGGACCACGAGGTCTCCGCCGTCGGCGAGGACGACCTGGCAGGGCTGTTCACGGGGCTGCGCGAGGTTCCCGCGCGCCAGGCGGAGACGCTCGGCGTCCCGCGTGTGGCGCCGCGCTCCCTGGAGGCGCTGCGCCGGATGGCGGTGCACGCCGCCGAGCGCCTCGGCGCCGCCGACGAGTTCGACCCGGCGCGGATGACCCAGCTCCCCCGGACCGCCGCGGCCCAGCTCGCCGCCCAGCCGGGCACCGCGGTGCTCATCCACCACGACCTCGGCGGCGATCACCTCGTGGTGAGCGCGGACGGCCGGGTGCGGGGCGTCCTGGACTGGACGGCGGCGGTCGTCGGGGACCCGGCCGAGGACATCGCGGGCCTCGCCCGCGCCGTCGGTTCCCCCGCCGCGGTACGCGCCGCCACCCTGGCGGGATACGGCGCCCGGCCGTGCCTGCGCGGTCTGTGGCTCGCCCGCTGCGACACCGTGATCCGCCTCGCCGACCGCCTGGAGGGCCGCGACGACACCCCACTGCCGCCGCTCAGGTCCCAGCTCCGCCACGCCTGGGAGGCGATCCTGCTCGAACGGGTGACGGAACTGCGGGAGGACGGCGGAAGCGAGCACTCCTGACCGCGCGGGTGACGGCGGGGACCCGGGCGCCCGGGGCGACAGGCGAAGCGGCGAAGGGCCGCGGGAGGCCCTGGGGTGCCGCGACGCCGTCGCGGGCCTGGTGGTCCTGCGGGTCGGGCGGAGTCCTTGCGGCCTGGTGGTCCTGGGGTCGGGCGGAGCCCCTGCGGCCTGGTGGTCCTGGGGTCGGGCGGAGCCCCTGCGGTCCGGTGCCCCTCCGGCCCCGTGAAAGCCCTCCGTCCCGGTCGGCCCCGCGATCCCCGGGGGAGGGGGCCCCGCGACACCCGTGGGAGGGCCCACGACCCCCGTGGGCGGCGCGAGGGCCGCGTCCGGCCCGCGGGTCAGCTTTGCAGCAGCACCACGCACGACTCCCCGGGCACGTGCAGCATCCCGGCCGCGTCCGGCGCCTCCACCTGGTCCCATGCCGCCAGCACGCGGGCCGGGTGGGTGCCCAGCGGGATCGCCGCCGGCTCCTTGCCCAGGTTGACCGCCACCCGCACGTCCCCCCGCCGGAAGGCGAGCCAGCGGGCCTCCTCGTCGTAGGCCACCTTGGTGTCCGCGAGGTCGGGATCGGTCAGGTCCGGCTGCTCGTGCCGCAGGGCGATCAGCCGCCGGTACCAGTCCAGCACGCGCGCGTGCGGCTCGCGGTCCGGCTCGGACCAGTCCAGGCAGGACCGGTCCCGGGTCGCCGGGTCCTGGGGGTCGGGCACGTCCTCCTCCGCCCAGCCGTGCGCGGCGAACTCCCGTCGCCGGCCCCGGCGCACCGCCTCCGCCAGCTCCGGGTCGGTGTGGTCCGTGAAGAACTGCCACGGCGTCCCCGCCGCCCACTCCTCACCCATGAACAGCATCGGCGTGAAGGGGGCCGTCAGGGTGAGCGCGGCCGCGCAGGCCAGCAGCCCGGGGGAGCCGGACAGGAGCATGGACAGGCGGTCCCCCTGGGCGCGGTTGCCGACCTGGTCGTGGGTCTGGCTGTAGCCGAGCAGCCGGTGTGCCGCCACCCGCGTACGGTCCAGCGCGCGGCCGTGGTGGCGGCCCCGGAAACTGGAGTACGTCCCGTCGTGGAAGTAGCCGCCGGTGAGCGTCTTGGCCAGCGCGGCGAACGGGGCGCGCCCGAAGTCGGCGTAGTAGCCCTGTCTCTCGCCGGTCAGGGCGGTGTGCGCGGCGTGGTGGAAGTCGTCGTTCCACTGGGCGTGCAGGCCGAGGCCGCCCTCCGCGCGCGGGGTGACCAGCCGCGGATCGTTGAGGTCCGACTCGGCGATCAGGAAGAGGGGGCGGCCGAGGTCGGCGGAGAGCGCGTCCACCGCCGTCGACAGCTCCTCCAGGAAGTGGCACGCGCGCGTGTCCACCAGCGCGTGCACCGCGTCCAGCCGCAGCCCGTCGATCCGGTACTCGCGCAGCCAGGCCAGCGCGCTGCCGAGGAGGAACGCGCGCACCTCGTCCGAGCCGGGCGCGTCCAGGTTGACCGCCGAGCCCCAGGGGGTGTGGTGCGTGTCGGTGAAGTACGGCCCGAACTCGGGCAGGTAGTTGCCCGACGGACCCAGGTGGTTGTGCACCACGTCCAGGACCACGCCCAGACCCAGCTCGTGCGCCCGGTCGACGAAGCGCTTCAGCCCCTCGGGGCCGCCGTACGGCTCGTGCACCGCCCACAGAGACACCCCCTCGTATCCCCAGCCGTGCCGGCCGGGGAACGGGCACACGGGCATCAACTCGACGTGCGTGACACCCAGTTCGGCCAGGTGCTCCAGCCGTGCGGCGGCCGCGTCGAAGGTGCCCTCGGGGGTGTACGTGCCGACGTGCAGCTCGTACAGCACGGCACCCGGCAGCGGGCGCCCGGACCAGCCCGCGGCCCGCCACGCGTAGCGCTCGTGGGCGACGACCGCGCTCAGCCCGTCCGGGCCGTCCGGCTGCCGCCGGGAGCGCGGATCGGGCAGCACGGGACCGTCGTCCACCGCGAACCCGTAGCGCGAGCCGTCGCGCGCGTCGGCCTCCCCGATCCACCAGCCCGGCCGTTCCGGATCGTGCTCCAACGCGCGCGTGACGTCGTCGCAATGGAGTGTCACTCGGCCGGCCTGCGGTGCCCACACCTCGAACTGCACGGACGGTTCCCCTTCGTCTGCTCACCGTGATGTAGCCCGTCCATGGTGCTTGAAACGAGATCAATCCGCCTGCGCATCCCCGCTTTTGCGGCGGGTGTCGTCGAAACCCCACACCCGGGGCGGTTTCCGCGTGTGCTGGACACCCGGGACGCGCTGGCGGACAATCGCCAGCGTGACGTCGTCCTCCGAGTTCTCCACCTACCCCGCGCGGTTGTCGGACGCGGAGCGCGACAAGGCGCTGCGGGTGCTCCGTGACGGCGTCGCCATGGGCAGGCTGTCGCACGACACGTTCGTCCGGCGCCTCGAGCTGGCCCTGGCCGCCCGCCGCTCGGACGAACTCGCCGCGCTCACCTCGGACCTGCGCGCCGAGGGCCGCGTCTCCCGTCTGGTGTTCGGCACCGTCGAGGCCGTCTCCGGCTTCACGGTACGGCTGCGCAGGTCCTGGCAGGCCGAACGGCTGCCCAAGCTGCTGCTGCCGCACCCCGGGACGGGCCACCCGCTGCGCATAGGCCGCGACCCCGCCAGCGGCCTGCGGCTGAACCACGACACGGTCTCGCGCGTGCACGCCGAACTGCGTCATCAGGGCGGGATGTGGGTCCTGCGGGACCTGGGCTCGACCAACGGCACGACCGTCAACGGGCGGCGCGTGATCGGCGCGGCCGTCGTCCGCGCGGGCGACCAGGTCGGCTTCGGGCGGGTCGCCTTCCGGCTAGCCGCCCCGTGAGCCTGCGGCGCCGTGAGCCACGCCGCTCCCTGAGCGCGGCCGGCCCCCGTATGCCGGGGGCCCTGAGCCAGGCCGCCACCCGAATCCCGCCGCTCGCTGAGCCGGGTCGCCCCCTCGGCCCCGCCGCTCCCGTGCCCGCCGCCGACCGCGCCGCTCCTCACCTCTGGCCCGTGCATCACCCAGCGCGGTTGGTCAAGTCCTTTTTCGGACGGCACTGTTGACGTACTCCACAAGTCGTGACTGACTGTGCTTACCTCCTGCACACCAGGTGAACCGACGGCACCACATTGTGGAGGTGTGCCCTGCCGCCCCTCCTCCGCTACCCGTCCGTCGACGAGCTGGGCGCCCGCGCGGCCGCACTCGTCGCCCGCAGCCCCGAGAAGGCCCGGCTGCGCCGCGTGGGCACCTCCCGCGCGGGGACGCCGATGTGGCTGCTCTCCGTCGGCCACGGCGACCGGCAGGCCCTCGTCGTCGCCGGGCCCCACGCCAACGAACCCGTGGGCGGGGCCACCGTCCTCCGGCTGGCCGAACGGGTCCTCGCCGAACCCGGCACCGGCGAGGACTCCGACGTCACCTGGAACCTGCTGCTCTGCCTGGACCCCGACGGCTCCCGCCGCAACGAGGGCTGGCTCACCGGCCCGTACAGCCTCGGCCGGTACTTCCGAAACTTCTTCCGCCCGGGTTTCCTCGAGCAGCCCGAGTGGCTGCCCGACGGCGCCGGTGCCGCCGCGCTGCCTGAGACCCGTACCCTGCTCGACCTCCAGGACGAACTGCGGCCCTTTCTGCAGTGCTCGCTGCACGGCGTGGACGTCGGCGGCGGCTTCGTCGAGCTGACCCGCGACCTGCCGGGCCTGCCGCAGCGCGTCGCGCACACCGCGGCCCGCCTCGGCATCCCGCTCGAACTCGGCGCCTACGACGCCCTGTACTGGCCCGGTCTGGGGCCCGCCGTCTACCGGATCCCGCCGCCGCGCCGGGGCGACCTGGCCGCCGCCATCACGGAGGCCGCCGTGGAGTCGACGTGGTTCCACCCGGTCCGGCACGGCACGGTGACCGCGGTGGTGGAGGCCCCCATGTGGGGCGTCGCCTCGGTGGCGGACGGCGCCCCGCACCCGGACCCGGACGCGGTGCTGCGCACCGTGAGCCGCGGCCTGCGCCACGACACACGGCTCCTGGAACGGCTGCTGGCGCGCATCCGGCCGCACCTGGCCGACACGCCGGACGCGGCCCGGCTGCTCGCTCCCGTGGACGACTATTTACTGGTCTGCCCCGGACTCGCCGACGCCTGGGACCCCGGCACCCTGGGCGGGGAGCGCCCGCTCCCGCCGCTGACCACCGCCCACCTGGCCGCCCTGCGCATCGCCGGGCGGCGGCTGGCCCTGCGCACCGCCGGGCTGCTGCACCGGCTCGTGCGCGGCGCCGGACGCGATCCGGCCGGCGCCCTGCCGGAGCTGGAGCGGCTCATCGAGGAGTGGTGCGCCGACTACCGCGACGGCTTCGGGGCACGCTGGATACCGGTCGCCCGGCAGGCCGAGTACCAGACCCGGGTGGTGCTCGCCGCCGCCCGGCTGGCCGGGCGGTTCCCGCACCCCTGCTCCCGTTCGGGTGAGTCGGACTGGGGTCCGCAGGCCGCCGTGCCGATACACCGGGAATGACATCCTTCACCAAGGCGACCGCGAAGCGGCTGCGGCGCGTCCTGCCGGCCGCGGCCGCCCTGCTCCTCGCCTGCCCGGCCCCGGCCCAGGCGGCGCACCGGCACTCCGGCCGGGGCGACTGGCTCTACGTCACGGTCACCCGCGGTGACGTCCGGGCCGGCGACACGCGCCGCGCGCTGCTGCTGTGCGACCCGCCCCGGGGCCACGTCCACGCGGCCGATGCCTGCTCGCAGCTCCGCTCGGCGCGGGGCGACATCCGTGGCATCCCGCGCCGGGCGGTGTTCTGCACGATGGTCTACGCACCCGTGACCGTCCACGCGCAGGGCCGCTGGCAGGGGCGGGCGGTCACCTACACGCAGACCTTCGCCAACACCTGCGAGATGAAGGCGCGTACGGGCGAGGTGTTCGCGCTGGAGCGGTGACGGCGGACCCACGGGCGGCCGCCGCACCCGCGCGCGTGACGGTCCCCCCGGGCCCTCGCGCCCGGCGGTCGCCGCCGGGCCGGCGCGCACGAAGACAGCCCCCGGGCCGCCCGATCGCGCGCCCGCGCCCGGCGGCCACCGTCAGGACGCCCGGTCGCGGGCGTGCCGTGCGGTGGCGAGGACCGTACGGCACTGGTGCTCTACCTGGTGCTCCAGCGGCACCCATCGGGCCCGGAAGCGCTGCGCGAACTCCTCGCTCCAGGACGCCACCAGCCGCTCCAGCCGCGGCGCGCCCGGGTCGCCGGCCTCCCGGAGCACGCGCCGCAGCATCGCCGCGGTGCGCAGGGGCAGCCGGCGGCCGAAGGCGTCCACGCTGCCGACGTACGCCCGCGTCGTGTCGGCCGGCGGAATGTGGACCCAGTCCGAGGCCAGGCCCGGCATCAGGCTCTGCACCCACATGGCGGCCCGGAGCAGCGGCCCGTCGGCCCCCGCCAGCCGGGGCAGCGCGTCGTTGAGCACCAGCCCCACCTCCCGCGCGTCCCGCAGCAGCCGGTGCGCCAGCCGCCGGATCGCCACCCCCGGAGCGGGATGCGGGGCGGGGTCGTCCACCAGGTCGCTCGCCCACATCGGCACCTCCACCACCGCGGTCAGACCGCCGTAGCGGTGCACGTGGTACCAGGTGCTGTGCCGCGCGTCGTCCGGCAGGCTCGGGTAGGCCGGATCCGAGCCGGGCTCCGGCATCACCCGCACCCCGGGCCCGGAGGCGGGCCAGCCCGCGGCGTCCGAGGCGCCCGTCTCGACCGGGATGCGCAGCTCGGCCGCCGACTTGGCGAACGGCTCCGCGAGTCCGGGCACGTCCCTCGTCAACTGCACCCAGCTGCCGCCCAGATCGGTGCCGTGCAGGGTGACCTGGAGGTAGGGCCGCAGCGCGTCGATGACCCCGGTCAGCGCGCGCGTCTCGGGCGGCAGCCGGTCGGGGGGAAGCACGGCGGGCGACCACTCCGGCTGCTCGGCCCCGGCAGGCCGGAAGAAGCCGAGGTGGTAGTCGAGCAGGCTGCGCGGGGCGGGCGTCACGTGCAGGCTCGCCCCGTCCGGGTCCGCGCACAGCAGGAAGTGCCAGGACGTGTCGGCCCGCAACCCCCAGTCCTCCAGGACGCGGTGGGCGAGCGCGAGCAGGGTGGAGCCGCCGGTGGGCTCGTTTGCGTGCGCCCCGGCGACCACCAGCACGGAGCGCCGGGCGTGGCCCACGGACAGCAGGTGCAGCGGCCGGCCCGCGCGGGAGAGGCCCACCTGCTCCAGGGAGCACAGGTCCGGCCGGTGTGCGGCCAACGCGCGTGCGGCGGAGACCAGTTCGGGAACGGTGGGGTAGCGCAGCTCCGGCAGGAGACTCACCCCCGATGTGTCCGACCGGCTTCGCATCCGCAGTACCCCACGGACTCGGTGAACTGTCAAGCACGCCCCGGGGAGCCGCCCGGGGGCGCCCGGTGGCACCCCCACCGGAACTCGACCTTCAGCCCTCGGACACGGCCCCCGGCCACGGCCTCCGGGCAGGCCTCAGGACCCGGCGGCCGCGGTCCCGCCCGCTTCGGCTCGCTCCAGCAGGGCCACCGGCAGGTGGGCGAAGAGGTCCGCCAGAGCGACCTGGCCCTCGAACTGGCGTTCCGGTGCCGAGGTGTCGGTCCACCGGCCCGGGGGAAGAGCCAGCCGGGTGTCGCGCCAGCCGCCCGCCTCCGCCAGCCGGAGCGACAGCCGGGTCACGGCCGTGATCGCCGCGCCGGACCGCACGAACGCCAGGCAGTGGTCCGCGGCCGGCCCCTCGGCGGGCAGCGGCGCGTACGTCGCCGACTCGCCGAAGACCTCCGGCCGCCGGGCACGCAGCCCCAGCGCCGCCGCGGTCACCGCCCCCTTCTCCCCGGGATCCACCGGCGGGAACCGCACCGGACGCCGGTTGTCCGGGTCCACCAGGGCCCGGTACTCCGCCTCCGTGCCCTGGTAGAGGTCCGGCACGCCCGGCATCGTGAGATGCACCAGCGCCGTCCCCAGCACGTTCGCCCGGATGTGCGGCTCCAGCGAGTTCCGGAAGTCCGCGACCCGCTCGCCCGGCGCCCCGCAGGGCCCCTCCGCGACGAACCGCGCCACCGCCTCCTCGTACGACGGCTCCTGCTCCGTCCAGCTGGTGAAGAGCCCCGCCTCGCGCGCGTGCTTCAGCAGGGCGGGCCCCACCCGCTCCGCGTCCGCCGGACCGAGCCCGAACACCGTCTGCCAGGCCGCCCACGCGAGCTGCCCGTCCGGCACGTCCTCCTCGTCGCGCGTCACCTCGGCGAGCAGCTCCGCCCAGCGCCCGGGGCACTCCGTCAGCACGGCCAGCGCCGCCCGGACGTCGGCGCTGCGCTTGGTGTCGTGGGTGGTCACCACCGTTCCGGTGGCGGGCCAGTCGCGCTGCACCCGCGCGCAGTACGCGTGGAAGTCCTCCGCGGACACCCCGGGGTGCCCGGGATCGCCGCCGACCTCGTTGGCGGCCAACAGCGGCACATAGCGGTAGAACGCCGTGTCCTCCAGGGCCTTCGCGCGCAGCGCGGACGAGGCCTGCGCGAACCGCGTCCGCAGCTCCGCGGCCTCGGCCCCCGCACCGGCCCGCCCGAGCAGGACCGCGCGCACCACGTCGACCGCCCCGCCCTCCTCCGGCACGGTGAACGCGAGCCGGGCCTCCCGCGCCGCGTCCGAGGTGACCACCCGGGCCGCGTCGACCGAGTCGTAGGGCCGGTACACCTCCATCCGGACGAGCAGCTCCCGCAGCGCGGTGCGCAGCGCCCAGGGCGCACGGTCGCGCAGCGCCGGGTCGGGCGAACCGGCGCACAGATGGCTCGCCACCCGGGTCAGCCGCTCCGTCTCGGCGGCCAGCTCGTGCGTGATCACCTGGTAGGCCGCCCGCCGCGCCGTCGCGTCCCAGTCGCCGCCCCGGTCCGTCTGCGGGGCCGCGAACCTCCGGTACGCGCCCGTCAGTTCCCGCGCCCCCGCCGGGTCGGTGAACAGGCCGTCGACGTGCCGGAGGGCGTCGTAGCCGGTGGTGCCCGCGACCGGCCAGGACACCGGCAGGTGCTCGTGGTCCGCGAGGATCTTCTCCACGACCGTCCAGCGGCCGCCGCTCGCCGCGTGCAGCCGGGCGAGATAGGTGTCCGGGTCGGCGAGGCCGTCCGGGTGATCGACGCGCAGCCCGTCGACGACGCCCTCGTGCAGCAGCTCCAGGATCTTGGCGTGGGTGGCCTCGAACACCTCCGGATCCTCCACCCGCACCCCGATCAGGTCGGAGATGCTGAAGAACCTCCGGTAGTTCAGCTCGGTGCGGGCCAGCCGCCACCACACGGGGCGGTACCACTGGGCGTCGAGCAACTGCGGCAGCGGCAGCTTGCCGGTGCCCTCGCGCAGCGGGAAGACATGGTCGTAGTAGCGCAGGACGTCGCCGTCGGCCTTCAGCTCGCCGATCTCCTCGCCGACCGGGCCGCCGAGCACCGGCAGCAGCACCTGGCCGCCCTGGGCCTCCCAGTCGATGTCGAACCACCGGGCGTACGGCGACGAGGGCCCCTCCCGCAGCACCTCCCACAGCGCCCGGTTGTGCCGCGGCGCCACCGCCATGTGGTTCGGCACGATGTCCACCACCAGGCCGAGGCCGTGCTCCCGCGCGGCGCGTGCCAGCGCGCGCAGCCCCTCCTCGCCGCCGAGCTCGCCGCGCACCCGGGCGTGGTCGACCACGTCGTAGCCGTGCGGGGAGCCGGGGACCGCCTCCAGGACGGGGGACAGGTGCAGGTGCGAGACGCCGAGCGAGGCCAGGTACGGCACGGCGGCGGCCGCGGCCGCGAACGGGAAGTCGGGCTGGAGCTGGAGCCGGTAGGTGGCGGTGGGCACGAGGGGGGCGGGGCGCTCCTGTGTCATGGAAGGTTACGTACCCGCCCCGCCGGCTTTCCTGTCACCCGCGAGCCCGCCCGGGCCCGGGGAGCCGCCCGCAGATCGGGGAACCCGCACGCGGACGCGGGGACCCGCCCGGGCCCGGCCTCTCGGCCGCCCGGGCGGGTCCCGGGTGTCGCTAGTTCGGCCGCTGGAGCACGGTCAGGCTGCGGTCCCTCAGGGGGATCCGCTCCCCGGCCTGCACCTTCGGCCCGGTGCCCGGCGGGACCGGGTCCGTGCGGGCGGTGTCGACCACCACCTGCCACTCGCGCCCGTGACCGATCGGCACGAGGAACTCCAGCGGCTCCGGCGCCGCGTTGAACATCAGCAGGAAGGAGTCGTCGCTGATGCGCTCCCCGCGCTGGCCCGGCTCCGAGATCGCGTTGCCGTTGAGGAACACCGTCAGCGCGGAGGCCTGCGCCGAGTCCCAGTCCTGCTGGGTCATCTCGGCCCCCTCGGGGGTGAACCAGGCGATGTCGGACAGGTCGTCGTGGGTGCCCTCCACCGGCCGCCCGTGGAAGAACCGGCGCCGGCGGAAGACCGGGTGCTCCTTGCGCAGCTCGGCCATCGCCCGGACGAAGTCCAGCATCTCGACGCCGTTCTTGTCGGGGTCCGGCCACCGCACCCAGGACAGCTCGTTGTCCTGGCAGTAGGCGTTGTTGTTGCCGCGCTGGGTGCGGGCGAACTCGTCGCCGTGGCTGATCATGGGCACGCCCTGGGAGAGCATGAGCGTGGCGAAGAAGTTGCGCATCTGGCGGGCGCGCAGCTCCAGGACGTCCTCGTCGTCGGTCTCGCCCTCGGTTCCGCAGTTCCAGGACCGGTTGTGGCTCTCACCGTCCCGGTTGTCCTCGCCGTTGGCCTCGTTGTGCTTGTCGTTGTAGGCCACCAGGTCGTGCAGGGTGAAGCCGTCGTGGCAGGTCACGAAGTTGATCGATGCCAGCGGGCGCCGGCCGTCGTCCTGGTAGAGGTCGGAGGAGCCGGTGAGCCGGGAGGCGAACTCCGCCAGCGCCCGCGGCTCGCCCCGCCACAGGTCCCGGACGGTGTCGCGGTACTTGCCGTTCCACTCCGTCCACAGCGGCGGGAAGTTCCCCACCTGGTAGCCGCCCTCGCCCACGTCCCACGGTTCGGCGATCAGCTTGACCTGCGAGACCACCGGGTCCTGCTGCACCAGGTCGAAGAACGACGACAGCCGGTCCACCTCGTGGAACTGCCGGGCCAGGGTCGCCGCCAGGTCGAAGCGGAAGCCGTCGACGTGCATCTCGGTGACCCAGTACCGCAGCGAGTCCATGATCAGCTGCAGCACGTGCGGGGACCGCATGAGCAGGGAGTTCCCGGTGCCGGTGGTGTCCATGTAGTACCGGGGGTCGTCCGTGAGCCGGTAGTACTGGGGGTTGTCGAGGCCCTTGAAGGACAGCGTCGGTCCCAGGTGGTTGCCCTCGGCGGTGTGGTTGTAGACCACGTCGAGGATGACCTCGATCCCGGCCTCGTGCAGCGCCCGGACCGCCGACTTGAACTCCAGGACCTGCTGACCGCGGTCGCCCCAGGAGGCGTACGCGTTGTGCGGTGCGAAGAAGCCGATCGTGTTGTAGCCCCAGTAGTTGTTCAGGCCCATGTCCACCAGGCGGTGGTCGTTGACGAACTGGTGCACCGGCATCAGCTCCAGCGCCGTGACCCCGAGCTCCGTCAGATGCTCGATGATCGCCGGATGGGCCAGGGCCGCGTAGGTGCCGCGCAGCTCCTCGGGCAGCCCCGGGTGCCGCATGGTGAGGCCCTTGACGTGAGCCTCGTAGATCACCGTCTCGTGGTACCCGCGGCGCGGTGGACGGTCGTCGCCCCAGTCGAAGTACGGGTTGACGACGACGGACGTCATCGTGTGCGGCGCCGAGTCCAGGTCGTTGCGCCGGTCGGGGTCGTCGAAGTGGTAGCCGTACACCTCCTCGCCCCAGTGGACCGAGCCGCTGATCGCACGCGCGTACGGGTCGAGCAGCAGCTTCGAGGAGTTGCAGCGCAGACCGCGCTCGGGAGCGTACGGCCCGTGCACCCGGAACCCGTACCGCTGCCCCGGCATGATGCCGGGCACGTACGCGTGCCGGACGAACGCGTCGCTCTCGCGCAGTTCCACCGCCGTTTCCGAGCCGTCGTCGTGCAGCAGACACAGCTCTACTCGGTCCGCGGCTTCGGTGAAGACCGCGAAGTTGGTACCGGCGCCGTCGTACGTGGCGCCGAGCGGATACGCCTCTCCAGGCCAGACCTGCATGGATCACGACTCTCTCAGGTGTGCGGCACCGCCGGTGGCGCCCTGCCTCCGAGTCTCCCCGAAAGCGAGGGAACCACCCATGACTTATGTCCCTCTTACCCGTCGACCAGTGCATACGCGGTATGGCGCGCTCTTGTCGACCGACCGGCGCATACACCCGTATGCCGAACCAGTGGGGCAATCGAGTACTCCCGTGACCGAAGGGGAGCAGGGGGAAGGGTGCGCGGAGCAGTGCACCGACATCTGGGCGAGGTGGTGTCCGGGACGGCCGTCGCGGTGGTGGGGGCCGCCGCGGCGGTGGCTGTCGGTCCGCCGGGCACGGCCGGCGCCGACGAGTCGGCCGGCACCCGGAGGACGCGGGCCGCCGGGGCGGGGGTCCCGGGGGCAGGACGCGGCCGCGCCCGGCGTGGTCGAGGCGACCCCCGGCCGAGGGCGCGAAGGGCACGGGCACCGATCCGCTCACCGGCGACGAGACCCGGCGGGCCGAGGCGGCGGCAAACGGCGGGCAGCAGGTGGCCGAGGGTGTGGACGTCGAGGGGCACCGCGGCCCGCAGCGCCTCGGCGCCGGGCTCGCCGCACCCGAGACGGACGAGCTGGGACGAGGACCAGCAGCCGACGCCGGTCCACCGGCAGGGCTTCGCCCTCGTCCGCGCGACGTCACCGCCATGAATCCGCTCACGCCGCACCAGCCGGCCGATCAGAACGGACATGCGGGAAAAGGCAGTTGAGAAACGAGCTGTCCATCCGGCTGCACCGCGGACCGCTCCCGGAGTACCCTTCCTTGATCGTTGGGACGGGGAGAGCTCGGGGGAGCGGAAGGCGGTGCACGGGTGGGCTCGGGAGGCCTGGAGCTGCCCCCTGGTGACGAAGGTCACGAGGGGAACTCCGCAGACGTCCCGCCCGGCGCGGTGTCCCTGGCCCGGCCGATGGACGCGGGTGCCATCGGGCCGGAGCTGGACTGGGACGCCGGCGCCTGGCGCGAGGTGCGCACGCGCGCCCAGCGGGCCGGCCGGGCCTACATCTGGCTGAACCTCGTCGAACAGCGGCTGCGCGCCGTCGTCTCCGCCGTGCTGCGGCCCGTCTACGAACCCGTCCACGGCGACGAGTGGGTGGTCGCCGCCGCCGGACCGGCCGGCCAGGAGTGGGTGCAACGCGCCGTCGCGGTCCGCGAAGTCAGCCGCCGCAAGGGCTACTTGCTCGACCCGGCCGACGACAACGTGATCAGCTTCCTCACGCTGCCGCAGCTGCGCGAGCTGATGGTGCAGCACTGGCCCTGCTTCGAGCCGTACATCGACGAGCGCCGGGACGTCGAACTCGCCCTGGACGAGCTGGAGGTCACCCGCAACGTCGTCTCACGCAACCGGGCCCTGTCGGAGGCGGTGCTGAACCAGGCCGAGCGGGCCTCGGCGCGGCTCCTGGAGATCCTCGGGACGGGCGGCGACGTGCCCTCCGCGCGGCGGCTGCCGGTCGACGCGGTGGAGGACCTGGTCGGCGACCGGTACGCGGACGTGGTCGCCGTGCACCCGGACCGGGTGCGGCTGCTGCGCCAGTTCCCCGCCGAGGACATCTTCGGCGGGGCGCGCCGCCTGGACGCCATCGGCATCGGCCTGAACCTGCTGGTGCAGAACTTCTCCGGCCGCCGCCTGGTGCGCCTTGCCGAGGCCGGCGGCCGGGTGCGGCTGCTGTTCCTCAACCCGGCCTCCAGCGCCGTCAAGCGGCGCGAGCGCGAACTCGGCCTCAAGCGCGGCGAGCTGAGCCGGTCCGTGGAGATGAACATCCTGCACATGCGCCGGGTGCGCTCACGGCTGCGCGACCCGGGCGCCTTCGAGATCCAGGTCTACGACGAGACCCCGCGCGCCACGGCCTATCTGGTCGACGGCGACGGCTCCGACGGCATCGCGGTCGTCCAGTCCTATCTGCGGCACAGCCGGGGCATGGAGGCGCCGGTGCTCGTGCTGCGCAACGGCAACCGGGTGGTCAAGTCGGACCAGGTGGACGAAGGCGGTCTTTTCTCCACCTATCGCGAGGAGTTCGAGCTGATGTGGGCGGATTCGCGCCCGGTGTCCTGACGCCGCCCCGGCCGCGGTGAGCGGAACGCGCTCCCCGGATTGTCAGTGGCGCGTGCGAGGGTGGAGATCACTGGGGGAGAGCACCACCGAGGAGGGGGGCCGCCATGGGCTGGCACCGGGAGCTGCTGATCGGCTTCGACCTGGAGACCACCGGGACGGATCCGCGCGAGGCGCGCATCGTCACGGGCGCCGTGATCGAGGTCAGGGGAGGGGAGCCGCTCGGGCACCGCGAGTGGCTCGCGGATCCGGGGGTCGACATCCCGGCCGACGCGGTCGCGGTGCACGGCATCAGCAACGAGCGGGCGGCCGCCGAGGGCCGCCCGGCCGACCAGGTGGCGGACGCCATCGCGGACGTCCTGGTGGGGTACTGGAAGACGGGCGTGCCGGTCGTGGCGTACAACGCGGCCTTCGACCTGACCCTGCTCTGCGCCGAACTGCGGCGCCACGGGCTGCCGTCGCTGCGCGACCGGCTGGGCGGCGCCGAGCCGAGCCCCGTCGTCGACCCGTACACCATAGACCGCTGGGCCGACCGCTACCGCCGCGGCAAGCGCACCCTCGAAGCGGTCTGCACGGAGTACGGCGTCGTCCTCGACACCGCCCACGACGCCTCGGCCGACGCCCTCGCCGCGGCCCGCCTGGCCTGCGCGATAGCCGCCCGCCACCCCAAGGTCGCCGCCCTCGGCCCGGCGGAGCTGCACCGCGGCCAGATCGAGTGGTACGCGCGGTGGGCGGCCGACTTCCAGGACTTCCTCCGCCGCAAGGGCGACCCGGACGCGGTGGTCGACGGCACCTGGCCGCTGCGGGAGTCGGCGGGCGAGACGGTCTGACCGCCTCCGGCCTCCGCGACCGACCGCCGAGGGCGGACCGCCGGTGGGCCGCGCGCCGCCGACGGTCGCTCAGAACGGGTACCAGCGCACCGTCTCGTCCCCGTCCCGCAGGGAGGCCACCCGGCGTTCGAACTCGGCCAGTGCCCCGGGGTTGGCCGGGGCGTGCTGGGCGACCCAGGCGCAGCTCGCCGTCTCGCGGGCACCACGCAGCACCGAGCAGCCCTCCCAGGCGCGCACGTCCCAGCCGTAGGCCGTGGTGAAGGCGTCGTACGCCTCGGCGGGCAGTCCGTAGCGGTCGCGGGAGAGGGCCATGACCACCAGGTCGTGCTCGCGCAGGTCGGCGGAGAAGGTCTCCAGGTCGACCAGGACCGGGCCGCCCGGCCCGACGTGCACATTGCGGGGCAGCGCGTCGCCGTGGATCGGGCCCGGCGGCAGGTGCGGGGTGAGCGCGGCCGCGGCGGCCGCGAAGCCGTCACGGCGCTCGCGCAGGTACGCCGCGTCCGCCGGGTCGATCGCGTCGCCCGCGAGCCGAAGCCAGCGTTCCACGCCGCCCAGCAGGTCCCGGGGCGGCAGGTCGAAGGGAGGCAGGGGGAGCGCGTGGACGACGCGCAACAGATGGGCCAGGTCGCCGGGTTCGGCGGGACGCACCGGATCGGCCAGCCGGTGCCAGACGGTCACCGGGTGCCCGTCGACGAGCAGTGCCTCGTCGACGGCCGCCCGCACCGCCGGGACGCCCGCACCGACCAGCCACACGGCGGTCCTCAGCTCGCGCCGGGCCCGGTCCAGCAGTTCGGCGTCGCGGCCCACCTTGACCACCAGGTCACCGGCGGCGAACACCGCGTTCTCGCCGAGCGCGAGGAGGCGCGCGTCCCGCACCGGGCCGGGCAGCACCCCCGCCGCGGCCAGTACGTCCCGCGCCCGTGCCTCGTCCATCGTCCGCCTCCGTGTCCGCGCCGGCCGGCGGCCGTCCGCTGTCGCGTGCGCCGCCCTGTGCGCTTCGCGGTGCACGGTGCGCGGGTCGCCGGGCTCCGTTCGTTCGAACGGCCAGTGTCCCATCCGGCGCGGTCGCGGCCCGCGCGCGGTGCCCCCAGGGCGGGGACGCCTCCCCGGCCGGGCGAAGACGGGTCCGTCGCGCGGTCGTGGCGCCGCGCCGCCCGCGGGGCGTGCGGGCGAGGGCCCGCCGGCTTCCCGAAGCCGACGGGCCGTGTGTTCGCGGAGCCTGCCCCCTGTCGCGGGGCCGGTCGACGTCCCGGTCGGGAGGCCGGGGATCAGACCCCCAGCCGCTCGCCCTCGGTGCGTGCGGGGGAGGCGGCGGCGACCGCCTCCGGCGCCTCGTCGTGCGTGAGGTCCGGCAGCCGGTGCAGCCACTTCGGCAGGTACCAGTTGCGCTCCCCGAGCAGGGCCATCACGGCGGGCAGCAGCACGCCCCGGATGACCGTCGCGTCGATGAGCACCGCGGCCGCCAGGCCCACGCCCATCTGCTTCATGGACTGCATGGACAGTGTCCCGAAGATCGCGAACACGGCGACCATGATGACCGCGGCGCTGGTGACGACCCCCGCCGTGGTGACCACGCCGTGCTGGATGGCGTCCTTCGTCGTCCGGCCGCGCAGCCGCGCCTCGCGGATCCGGGAGACCACGAACACGTGGTAGTCCATCGACAGGCCGAACAGGATCACGAAGAGGAACAGCGGCAGCCAGGTGACGATGGCGCCGACGCCCTCCGCGCCCACCAGGGACGCGCCCCAGCCGTGCTGGAAGACGGCGACGAGGATGCCGTACGCCGCGCCCACCGACAGCAGGTTCAGCACGATCGACGTGATCGCCACGGTCAGCGAGCGGAACGACACCAGCATCAGAAGGAAGGCGAAGACCACGACGAAGGCGAAGACCGGGACGACCGAGCCGACGAGCTGCTCGTTGAAGTCGTGCGAACCGGCGACCTGCCCGGTGATCGGCGCCCGCACCCCGTCGACCGCGCCGAGCGTCGCGGGCCGCACCTCGTCGCGCAGCTTCTCCAGGCTCGCGCCGGCCTTGTCGAAGTCGGAGCCGCCGACCAGCGGGACGTAGACGAAGGCGACGTTCCGCGCCGCGTACGTCCTGATCTCCACCGGGCCGCGCGAGGCACCCGAGGAGACCGCCCGCTCCTTGAACCGCGCCAGCGCCTGCTGGACCTCCGGCGCCTTGATGTCCCTCGCCTCGACGACCACCTGGGCCGGCTCGGAGCCGCCGGGGAAGGCGTCGTTGACCCGGTTGTACGTCTGCACGATGGGGAGCGAGTCGCCGAACTCCTGGTCCAGCGTGAGCTGCGAGGTCTTCATGCCCAGCGCCGGCGCCGCGACGGCGAGCAGCGCACCGACGGCCACGACGACCGAGACCACGGGCCGGGCCAGCACACCCCGCAGCACGGTGGTCCAGAACCGGCTCTCGCCGCTGCCGCCCCGGCGCCGCCGTCGCAGGAACGGGATACGGCCCTTCTCGACCCGCTCGCCCAGCAGCGACAGCAGCGCGGGCAGCACGGTGACCGAGCCGACCATCGCGACCGCCACCACCATCAGCGAGGCCAGACCCATGGCCTCGAACTCGGCGAGCCCGGTGAACAGCATCCCCGCCATCGCCACGCACACCGTGACACCGGAGACGACGATCGCCCGGCCGCTGGTCGCGGCGGCGATCCGCAGCGCCGTCCCCGCGTCCCGTCCGGCGTCCCGCTCCTCCCGCTCCCGGCGCAGGTAGAACAGGCAGTAGTCGACGCCGACCGCCATGCCGACCAGCAGCATCACGGAGTTCGCGGTGTCGCTCATCGGCTGCAGATGGCTCACGATGCCCATCAGGCCCATCGTCGCCATGATCGCCGTGACGGCGAGGGCCACCGGCAGCAGCGCGGCCACCAGCGCGCCGAAGGCGATCAGCAGAATGCCGAGGGCGACCGGCACCGCGGAGTACTCGGCCTGCTGGAAGTCGTCCCCGAACGCGTCGGAGTACTGCTTCCTCATGCTGGCGCCGCCGATCTCCTCGATCCGCAGCGAGCCGTGGTCCTTCTGGACACGCTCGACGGCCTTCAGCACCGGCTCGACACGCTCTCCGGCGGTGTCCGCCGCGCCCCGCATGTCGAACTGCACCAGCGCGCTGCGGCCGTCCTTCGAGATCGTCCTGGTGTCGTACGGCGACGTCACGTCCGTGACCCGCCCGGTGGCGCCGACCGCCGCGACGATGTCGGTGACGGCGGCCCGGAACTCCGGGTCGGTGGCCTTCGTCGTGCCGTTCCGGGCCTGGACCAGGACGCTCTCGCTCGCCGGCTGCTCGATCCCCGCGTCCTCGATGATCTTCGCCGCGGTGTGTGTCTCGCCCTTGAGCTGGTCGCTGTCCTTGACGTCCACCCGGCCCGCCGCCGAACCGAGTCCCATCGCCAGGACGACGAACACCACCCAGATGCCGACGGCCGCCCATCGGTGGCGTGCGCTCCAGCCGCCGGCCCGCGCGGCGAGGCCACGCACCCGCGCTTCCTGGTTCCCCATGACGGCCTGCCCCCTCGTGCGCGGTGACGGCCCCCTGCCGCCACCTTCCGCTTCGACGGTAGGGGCGGCAGGCGCACGTCTCGTCGTGCTGCCCGGTGAAGTGCCGCGACCGCGGCTACTCCTCCCGGACCCCGGCTCCTCCGCACCGGGGAGGACGGCGGCCCCTTACAACTACCGTGGGTTCTAGGGGGTGATGCTCAGGGTGTCCGTTCCGCCGGGAGGGCTCGGCTTTCGGAAGCGGAAACCTTGTTGAACACGTCACAGCCGCGTGTAGGAGTTGATCCACACGCCGGGATCCGCAAGGGTTTCTTTCGTCCGGCCACGGCCGGTGGCCGTCGTGCCCGCCCCCACGGGGCACGACGGCCGCTCTATGGTGGGGGCATGACGAGGTATGCGGCGCTGCTGCGCGGGATCAACGTCGGCGGCAGCAGGAAGCTCCCGATGGCCGAGCTGCGCGCCCTCATGGACGGTCTCGGCTACGCCGGGGTCGGCACCTACCTCCAGAGCGGCCAGGCCGTCTTCGCCACCGGGCACGGCGACGAGGAGTCGCTCGCCGCCGAGCTGGCGTCGGCAGTCGAGAAGCGGTTCGGTTTCACGGTGGACGTGATCGTGCGCGACCACGCCTATCTGCGGGCCGTCGCCGAGGCCTGCCCGTTCCCGGCCGCCGGGCTGGAGGGGAGGCAGCTGCACGTCACGTACTTCTCCCGGCCCGTCGAGGCGGCCCGCTTCGCGGAGATCGACCCCGGCAGCCATCTCCCCGAGGAGTTCCGCCTCGGCGACCGGGCCCTGTACCTCTACGCCCCCGACGGCCTCGGCCGTTCCAAACTCGCCGAGCAGCTGTCGCGACCCCGGCTCACCAAGGGGCTGATCGCCACCACGCGGAACTGGAACACCGTGCTCAAGCTGATCGAGCTGACCGCCGGGGAGTGACCGCGGGGCGCCGGTCGAGGAGTCGCCCCGCCCAGCGCGGGCGACCGGGTGGACCAGGGAAAAGGCCGCGGATTGGGCCGGGAGGGTGCGCCAGTGCGCCGCTAGCCTCGCGGACATGACGACCACCTCGCCCACCCGTGTCGACTTCTACTTCGACCCCGCCTGCCCCTTCGCCTGGATCACCTCCCGCTGGCTGCTGGAGGTCGAGCGCGAGCGCCCGCTCGACCTCCGGTTCCACGCGATGAGTCTCTACCTGCACAACATCGGCAACGAACTGCCCGACTGGTACCGGACATTGGTCGACAAGTCCCTCGGCCCGGTGCGGGTCGCGGTGGCCGCCGCGGCACAGCACGGCGAGAAGGTGCTGCGCGACCTCTACACGGCGTTCGGCACCCGCATCCACGAGGGCGCGAGGGAGGACTTCGACGCGGTGGTCGCCGAGTCCCTCGCCGAACTCGGACTCCCGGCCGAACTCGCCCGCGCCGCCCACGACTCGTCGTACGACGACGCCGTGCGCCGCAGCCACGAGGCCGGTGTCGAGCCCGACTCGGGCGGCTACGTGGGCACGCCCACCCTCCATGTCGACGGGACGGTGTGGTTCGGCCCGGTGCTGGGCGCCGTCCCGCGGGGTGCCCGCGCGGCCGAACTCTTCGACAGCTTTCGGGTGTTGGCGAGCTGCCCCGACCTCTTCGAACTCAAGCGCACCCGCACCGGCGCTCTGCGGTTCGACTGACGGCCGAAAATCGACCCTGGCGAACGCTTTGTGGTGACACATGAGCCGGTCGTGACGCTGAAGCAGAAGCCGACCACGGCACGCCGGCCTTCGGCGGGCGGTGGCCGGCCGTCCGCGGACCGGCACCACGGGGGAGTGCCGGGCCGCGGACACCTCCCGTCTTCCCGGCCCGGGACAGCCCGCCCGGCCCGTACGCCTCCGGCGCGGGCCGCCTGGCTCCCGCGCCTGCGGGACAACCCGCCCGGCTCCCGCGCCGCCGGGGCGGTCCGCCCGGCCCCCGTGCCTGCGGGGCGACCCGCCCGGCTCCCAGGCCTCCGGAACAGCCCGGCCCCCGGCCCTCCGGGGTGGTCTGCCGGGTTCCCGTTCCTGCGGGATGGCCCGCCCGGCTCCCGTGCCTGCGGGCGGTCTGCCTGGCTCCCGGGTCTCCGGAACAGCCCGGCCCCCGTGCCTGCGGGCGGTCTGCCTGGTTCCCGTGCCTGCGGGATGGCCCGTCAGGAGCCAGGAGCCAGGAGCCGGGTCTGACCTCAGGCGCCCAGGGCGGTCAGGGTCGGCCTGCGCGCCGCGTCGTAGCGTTCCAGCAGCACCCGTGCCACCTCCGGAGCCGGGCCCAGCACCTCGGCCAGGACGTCCGCCCGCGCCTCGGCCGCGCCCCGCGCGATGCGGTCCGGCAGAAAGCCCGGCGCGAGGACGTACGGCGCGACCGCGACCCGCGCGCAGCCCAGCGCCCGCAGTTCCCGCACCGCGTCCTCGGTGCGGGGCAGGGACGCGGAGGCGAACGCGGGCCGCACGGCGCACCAACCGGTGTGCCGCCACTCCCGCGCGATGTCTGCGATCACCGCGCTCGCCTCCGGGTCGGTGGACCCCGCCGAGGCCAGCACGACCCCGGTCGAGGACTTCTCGGCGGGGTCCAGCCCCGCCTCGTACAGGCGCTGCTCCAGGGCCCCGATCAGCAGCGGCGACGGGCCGAGGACCTCCGCCTGCCGGATCCGCAGCCGCGAGGGCGCCTCCCGCAGCACCGCCGGGATGTCCGCCTTCGCGTGGAAGGCGCGGGTCAGCAGCAGCGGCAGGGCCACGACGTCCCGCACTCCTTCCGCCGCCAGCGACCCCAGCACCGCCGGCACGGACGGGACGTTGAAGTCCAGGAAACCGGTCTCCACGCGCAGGCCGGGCCGTATCCGGCGCACCCTCTCGACGAGGGCGTGCACGGTCGCGGCATGGCGCGCGTCGCGGCTGCCGTGGGCGACGACCACGAGGACGGGGGACGGGTGGCGCATGGGAGTTCAGCCCTTGACGAGGAGTCCGCGGCTGCGCAGCACCCACCGCTCCAGCGGACTGAAGATCAGCAGGTCGATGGCGATGCCGACGATCAGGATGAGCAGGATGGCCTCGAAGACCATGGCCATGTCGCTGGCGTTGCGGCCGTTCTCCAGCAACTGGCCGAGGCCCACGCCGAGGTCCGGGAAGGAGGCGATGATCTCCGCCGCCATCAGCGAGCGCCAGGCGAACGCCCAGCCCTGCTTCAGACCGGCCACATAGCCGGGCAGCGCGGCGGGCAGCGTGATGTGCCAGGTGCCCTTCAGACCGGACGCCCCCATGGTGCGGCCCGCCCGCAGGAACAGCGGCGGCACCTGGTCGACGCCGGAGACCAGGCCGTTGGCGATCGAGGGGACCGCGCCGAGCAGGATCACCGCGTACATCATCGAATTGTCCAGGCCGAGCCAGATCACGGCCGGGGGCACCCACGCCACCGACGGCAGCGACTGCAGACCGGACAGGATCGGGCCGATGGCCGCGCGCACGAACCTCACCCGGGCCACCAGCAGGCCCAGGGGGGTGCCGATGAGCAGGGCGAAGAAGAAGCCCAGCAGACCGCGCGAGACGCTGGTCCAGATGAAGCCGAGCAGGGTGCCCTGCAGCCACGCCTCCCGGACCGTGTGCCACACCGCGGCCGGTGAGGGCAGCTTGGTCGGGTCCGCGACGATCCTGAGGGTGATCAGCCCCTGCCACACCGCGAGGACCACCACGACGGCGATCACCGGCGGCAGGATCTTGTGCACGAAGGTGTGCCGGAACGGCGGGCGGCCCGCCGTGCTGGTCTCCAGCGCGTCGAGGCCCGCCTCGACGCTCGCCGCGTCCTGGGCCGTCCTGGTCTCAGTGCTGGCCATGGCGCCGGATCTCCCCCCGCAGTACTTCGGTGATCTCGATGGACAGTTCGGCCACCGGCGCGTCCTCGATGCGCCGCGGCTGCGGGATGTCGACCGTCCACTCGCGGGCCACCCGGCCCGGCCGGGAGGACAGCAGCACGACGCGCTGCGCGAGCCGTACCGCCTCGCGTACGTTGTGCGTCACGAACAGGACGGACAGGCCCGTCTCCTGCCAGATCCGGGTCAGCTCGTCGTGCAGCACGTCCCGGGTGATGGCGTCCAGCGCGGCGAAGGGCTCGTCCATCAGCAGCAGGCCGCTCTCCTGCGCGAGGGCGCGCGCCATCGCCACACGCTGGCGCATCCCGCCCGACAGCTCGTGCACCCGCTTGCCGTACGCGCCCTTCAGCCGGACGAGTTCGAGCAGCTCCTCGGCCTTGCCGCGCCGGTCGGACCGGGGAACCCCCCTGAGTTTCAGGGCGAGCTCGATGTTCTTGCCCGCGGTCAGCCACGGGAACAGGGCGTGCTCCTGGAACATCAGCGCCGGACGCCCGTCCGTCGTGATGGAGCCGGTGGTGGGCCGGTCCAGGCCCGCCACCAGGTTCAGCAGCGTGGACTTGCCGCAGCCCGAGGCCCCCAGGAGGGTGACGAACTCGCCGGGCGCGACATCGAGGCTGATGTCGTCCAGGACGAGCTGCTGCCCACCCGGTCCCGCGAAGGACTTCGAGACATGCTCAAGGCGAGCCGCGTGCGCGACGGACTCGTCGGCCTTGGCGAGGATCGTGGCCATGGTCGTCACCTCCTGTAAGGGGTCGGGGTCGTGGGTCAGCGCGTGCCGAGACCGGCGTCGGACACGGTGCTCCGGCCCGCGCCCTCGAGGACCTTGTTGAGGATCGTGAGGTCGTAGATCCCCTTCAGCTCGGGCTCGGCCAGCAGACCGGCCTTGGCCGCGTGCTCCGCCTCGGTGCCGAGGGTCGAGGCCAGCGGGTCGTCGGTGATCTGGATCGACTTCCACGCGGGGTCCAGGACGTTCGCGGGCAGCGCCTTGCCGGAGTCCGCCTCCAGCTGCCTGTTCGCGGCGGCCTTCGCCCGGTCGGGGTTGGCCTCGATCCACTTGTTGGTCGCGACGGAGGCCCTCAGCACGGCCTCGACGGCCTTCGGATGCCGCGCGAGGAACTTCTGCGACACGATGATGTTCGTGATCACGAACTTCCTGCCGGGCCACAGCGAGGACTCGTCGAGCAGCACCCTGCCGCCCTCGGCGACCAGCTTGGACGCGGTGGGCTCGGGCACCCAGGCGCCGTCGATCGAGCCGGACCTGAAGGCGTCCGGGGTCACCTTGTTGTCGCTGCGGACGACGGTGACCTCGCCCTTGCCGCTCTGGGGGTCCACCTTCCAGCCCTGGCCGGACGCCCAGTCGAGGAACGCGACGTCCTGCGTGTTGCCGAGCTGGGGCGTGGCGATCCGCTTGCCCTCGACGTCCTTCAGGGATGTGATCTTCTTCGGGTTCACGACCAGCTTCACACCGCCGGACGCCGAACCCCCGATGATCTTCAGGTTCTTGCCGCCCGACTTGGCGTAGCCGTTGATCGCGGGGGAGGGGCCGATCCAGCCGATGTCTATGGAGCCGGCGTTGAGGGCCTCGATCTCGGAGGGGCCGGCGTTGAAGGTGGCGTACTGGGCCTTGGTGGCGCCGAGTTCCTTCTGGAAGATGCCCTGCTCACGTCCGACGAGCGCGGTCGCGTGGGTCAGGTTGCCGAAGTAGCCGATCTTCACGGAGTCGAGGCCGTCGACCTTCTTCGCCCCGGCGGCGACCTGCTGGCGGGAGGAGTCGTCCTTGGCCTCGGAACCGTAGCCGCAGGCGGCCAGGGTGAGCAGCGGCAGCGCGGCGATCACCGCGAGGGTACGGCGGAGCGAGGGTGTGGCAGGCACGGGAGGGTGTCCTCTCGGAGGCCCGGCGGTCACGGTCTCTCAGGTCGTGGCCGGGAGGTCGGCACAGGGTTTTCGTCGCTTCCTGTGGGGGGACGGGGCGCGCAGGCGGTGCGCGTACGTCATCGCGCACATCGCGCCACTCCGCCCTGCCCGCTTCCGAGGGCGCCGCTACCGACCCGGCCGCCCTCCTTCGCGAACGTCGTGTAGAAATCGGTGGAGTTCATCTCAGAAGTCCCACCCGTCGTCCTCGGCCTCGTCCCGGACCGGCTCCGGCGCGGCGAACGACTCGCCGACCATGCCCGCGGTCAGCGTGGTGCCGTCGCTCGGGTCGATCAGGATGAACGAGCCGGTGCGGCGCGAGTCGGCGTAGGAGTCGACCGGCAGCGGCTCGGCGGTGCGGATCTTCACCCGGCCGATGTCGTTGGCCGCGAGCTGTCCCGGGTGCGGGTGCAGGGACAGGTCGTCGAGGGTGAGGCGGGAGGGGATGTCCTTGACGATCGCCTTGACCGTGCGGGTGCCGTGCTTGAGCAGCACCCGGTGGCCGACGGTCAGCGGCTGGTCGGCGACGTGGCAGACGGTCGCCTCCACGTCCTGCGTGGTCGCGGGCGCGTCCTTGCTCGGCACGATCAGGTCGCCGCGCGAGACGTCGATGTCGTCCTCCAGCTGGACGGTCACCGACTGCGTCGTCCAGGCCACGTCGACCGGCTCACCGAGCAGGTCGATGCCGCTGATCCGCGAGGTGCGCCCCGAGGGCAGGACCGTGACCCGCTCGCCGACCCGGAAGCTGCCGGCGGCGATCTGGCCCGCGTAGCCCCGGTAGTCCGGCAGTTCGGCGGTCTGCGGGCGGATCACGTACTGCACGGGCAGACGCGCGTGGCAGTGCGCCAGGTCGTGGCTGACCGGCACGGTCTCCAGGTGTTCGAGGACGGTGGGGCCGCCGTACCAGTCCATGGTCGCGGACGCCTCCACCACGTTGTCCCCGGCGAGCGCGGAGATCGGGATCGCGGTGACCTCCGGGACGCCCAGTTCGGTCGCGTACGCCGTGAACTCCTCGGCGATCTCGGCGAACACGGACTCCTGGTAGCCGACCAGGTCCATCTTGTTCACGGCGAGGACGACGTGCGGGACGCGCAGCAGGGCGGCGATCGCGGCGTGCCGGCGGGTCTGCTCGACCACGCCGTTGCGGGCGTCGACCAGGACCACCGTCAGCTCGGCCGTCGAGGCGCCGGTGACCATGTTCCGGGTGTACTGCACATGGCCCGGGGTGTCGGCGAGGATGAACCGGCGCCGCGCGGTGGCGAAGTAGCGGTAGGCCACGTCGATGGTGATGCCCTGCTCCCGCTCGGCGCGCAGGCCGTCCGTGAGGAGCGCGAGGTCCGGGCCCTGCTGCCCGCGGCCGGCCGAGGCGCGCTCCACGGCCTCCAGCTGGTCGGTCAGGACCGACTTGGAGTCGTGCAGCAGACGGCCGACCAGGGTCGACTTGCCGTCGTCCACGGAGCCCGCGGTGGCGAACCGCAGCAGGGTGGTCTCCGACAGCTGCTCGACCGACAGCGGCTCGGTGGGTTCGGTGGTGCTGGTCATGGCTAGAAGTACCCCTCGCGCTTGCGGTCTTCCATCGCGGCCTCGGAGAGCTTGTCGTCGGCGCGGGTCGCCCCGCGCTCGGTCAGCCGGGACGCGGCGATCTCGGCGATGACCGCCTCCAGCGTCACCGCGTCGGAGTCGACCGCGCCCGTGCACGACATGTCACCGACGGTCCGGTAGCGCACCTGGCGCTTCTCCACGGTCTCGCCGTCCTTCGGGCCGCCCCACTCGCCCGCCGTCAGCCACATCCCCGACCGCCGGAACACCTCCCGCTCGTGCGCGAAGTAGATCTCCGGCAGCTCGATGCCCTCCCGGGCGATGTACTGCCAGACGTCCAGCTCGGTCCAGTTGGACAGCGGGAAGACCCGCACGTGCTCTCCGGGCGCGTGCCGCCCGTTGTAGAGGTTCCACAGCTCGGGACGCTGGCGCCGGGGGTCCCACTGGGAGAACTCGTCGCGCAGCGAGAACACCCGCTCCTTGGCGCGCGCCTTCTCCTCGTCGCGGCGGCCGCCGCCGAAGACCGCGTCGAACCGCTCGCTCTGGATCCTCTCCGTCAGCGGCAGCGTCTGCAGCGGGTTGCGGGTGCCGTCGGGGCGCTCCTTGAGCACACCGCGGTCGATGTAGTCCTGCACGGAGGCCACGTGCAGCCGCAGGCCGTGCCGGGCCACCGCGCGGTCGCGGTAGTCGATGACCTCGGGGAAGTTGTGCCCGGTGTCGACGTGCAGCAGCGCGAACGGCACCGGAGCGGGCGTGAACGCCTTCAGCGCCAGGTGCAGCATGAGGATGGAGTCCTTGCCGCCGGAGAAGAGGATCACCGGGTTCTCGAACTCCCCCGCGACCTCGCGGAAGATGTGCACCGCCTCGGACTCCAGGGCGTCGAGGTGGGAGAGTGCGTACGGGCTCCGGGTGGCGTCCTGGAGCTCGGTGGCGGTCGTCATGCCAGTCCCCTTTCGCTGAGAAGGGCGTACACCGACGCCGCGGACTCCTGCACGCTCTGGTGCTGCGACTCGATCCGCAGATCGGGCGACTCGGGCTCCTCGTACGGGTCGTCGACCCCGGTCAGGCCGGTCAGCTCGCCCGCGGCCTGCCGGGCGTACAGGCCCTTCACATCGCGCACGGAGCACACCTCCACCGGGGTCGCCACGTGCACCTCCAGGTAGGCCGTCCCGTTGGTCTCGTGCCGCTTGCGCACCGCGTCGCGGCTGTCCGCGTACGGCGCGATCACCGGTACCAGCGCGGTCACGCCGTTGCGGGCGAGGAGTTCGGCGACGAAGCCGATGCGCTGGACGTTGGTGTGCCGGTCCTCACGGCTGAAGCCGAGGCCCGCGGAGATGAACTCGCGGATCTCGTCGCCGTCGAGCACCTCGACGCGGTGGCCCTCCGCGCGCAGCCGGCCGGCCAGCTCGTGCGCGATGGTGGTCTTGCCGGCACTCGGCAGACCCGTGAGCCAGACGGTGGCTCCGGTGGTCACGTGGGACTCCTGATTCGTAGAGAGCTCGGTCATGGTCAGCCGTGCAGCCCGCACTCGGTCTTGGCGCGTCCCGCCCAGCGGCCGGCGCGCGCGTCCTCGCCCTCCAGCACCCGCCGGGTGCAGGGGGCGCAGCCGACGGAGGCGTACCCGTCCATCAGCAACGGGTTGGTGAGCACGCCGTGTTCGGCGACGTAGGCGTCCACGTCGGCCTGGCTCCAGCGGGCGATGGGCGAGATCTTGACCTTGCGCCGCCTGTCGTCCCAGCCGACGACCGGGGTGTCCGCCCGGGTCGGGGACTCGTCGCGGCGCAGCCCGGTCGCCCAGGCCCGGTAGCCCGCGAGCCCCTCCTCCAGCGGCCGCACCTTGCGCAGCCGGCAGCACAGGTCGGGGTCGCGGTCGTGCAGCTCCGGGCCGAACTCGGCGTCCTGCTCGGCGACCGTCTGCCGCGGGGTGAGCGTGATGACGTTGACGTCCATCACGGCCTCCACCGCGTCACGGGTGCCGATGGTCTCCGGGAAGTGGTAGCCGGTGTCCAGGAACACCACGTCCACGCCCGGCAGGGCACGGGAGGCGAGATGGGCGACCACCGCGTCCTCCATGGACGAGGTGACACAGAACCGCCTGCCGAAGGTCCGCGCCGCCCACTGCAGGATCTCCAGCGCGGAAGCGTCCTCCAGCTCCCGCCCGGCCTGCTCGGCCAGCGCCTTCAGGTCCTGTTCGGTGGGTTCTTCCTGAGTGGTCGTCATATCCGCTCGTCCCCTCGGTCGTCGGCCCGCTTCAGACCCCGAGCCAGCAGCCCCAGGAACTTCAGCCGGAAGGCCCGGTTGCACGCCGCGCATTCCCACGCGCCGTGGCCCTCCTCGCTCGGCCGCAGGTCCTCCTCGCCGCAGTAGGGGCAGTGGAAGGGCACCGCACGCTCGTTCACGACAGCGCCTCCTCGGACGCGCGGGCGGCCCAGGCGGCGAAGCGCTCGCCGTCCTCGCGCTCCGCCTGGTAGCGCCTGAGGACGCGCTCGACGTAGTCGGGCAGCTCCTCCGAAGTGACCTTCAGACCGCGGACCTTGCGGCCGAACCCGGCCTCCAGGCCCAGCGCGCCGCCCAGGTGCACCTGGAAGCCCTCGACCTGCTCGCCCTTGTCGTCGACGACGAGCTGGCCCTTGAGACCGATGTCCGCGACCTGGATACGGGCGCAGGCGTTCGGGCAGCCGTTGAGGTTGATGGTGATCGGCTCGTCGAAGTCCGGCAGGCGGCGCTCCAGTTCGTCGATCAGGTGGGAGCCGCGGGCCTTGGTCTCGACGATGGCGAGCTTGCAGAACTCGATGCCGGTGCAGGCCATGGTGCCGCGCCGGAACGAGGACGGCCGGGCGGTCAGGTCCAGCGCCTCCAGGCCGTCGACCAGGGAGTCGACCTGCTCCTCCGCGACGTCGAGGACGATCATCTTCTGCTCGACGGTGGTGCGGATCCGTCCGGAGCCGTGCGACTCGGCCAGGTCGGCGATCTTCGTCAGGGTGGCGCCGTCGACACGGCCGACCCGCGGGGCGAAACCGACGTAGAACCGGCCGTCGCGCTGACGGTGCACGCCGATGTGGTCGCGCCACCGCTGCACGGGCTGCTCGGGGGCGGGACCGTCGGTCAGCTTCCGCCGCAGGTACTCGTCCTCCAGCACCTGGCGGAACTTCTCGGCACCCCAGTCGGCGACGAGGAACTTCAGCCGGGCCCGGTTGCGCAGCCGGCGGTAGCCGTAGTCGCGGAAGATCGACAGCACGCCCTCGTAGACGTCCGGGACCTCGTCCAGCGGTACCCAGGCGCCCAGCCGCACGCCCAGCTTGGGGTTGGTGGACAGGCCGCCGCCGACCCACAGGTCGAAGCCCGGCCCGTGCTCGGGGTGGCGGACGCCGACGAACGCGACGTCGTTGATCTCGTGGACCACGTCCAGCACGGGCGAACCCGAGATGGCCGTCTTGAACTTCCGCGGAAGGTTCGAGTACGCCGGGTTGCCGAGCACCCGGCGCTTCATCTCCTCCAGCGCTGGGGTGCCGTCGATGATCTCGTCCTCGGCGATGCCGGCGACCGGGGAGGCGATCATCACGCGGGGGGTGTCGCCGCAGGCCGTGACCGTGGACAGCCCCACGGCCTCCAGCCGGTTCCAGATCTCGGGCACGTCCTCGATACGGATCCAGTGGTACTGCACGTTCTGCCGGTCGGTGATGTCGGCGGTGCCACGCGCGAACTCCTGCGAGATCTCGCCGATCACCCGCAGCTGGCGCGTAGTCAGCGCGCCGCCGTCGACGCGGACCCGCAGCATGAAGTAGCGGTCGTCCAGCTCCTCCGGCTCCAGGACCGCGGTCTTGCCGCCGTCGATCCCGGGCTTGCGCTGGGTGTAGAGGCCCCACCAGCGCATCCGGCCGCGCAGGTCGCTGGGGTCGATCGAGTCGAAGCCGCGCTTGGAGTAGATCGTCTCAATACGTGTCCGCACATTGAGACCGTCGTCGTCCTTCTTGACCTGCTCGTTGCCGTTGAGCGGGGTGAAGTGGCCCACGGCCCACTGACCCTCGCCACGGTGACGGCTCACCTTGCGGCGCGGAGTCGCGGCGGCGGGCTTCTGCGGAGTGGCGGCCATGGCTGATACGTCCTTCGGGACTTCGGAACAGGCAGGAAACGGCCCTGACCTGCACGGATGTACGCAGGGGGTACCCGCGTGCGTCAGTGCGCGGCAGGCGGCGGAAGTGAGGGGATCGGCGTCGCTGGACCCGGGGCGGAAGGCCTCCGGGGTCGGATCAGCTCGCCGGACAGATGGCGCTGGACATGCGGCCGAGGTCGACGTGCCGTCGACTCACCAAGGCGATTCCAGTTCCAGACATGACGGCAGCGTGGCACGGAGATCTGGACTCAGTCCAGCTTTATCCATCATGCGGACACCCTTGTCCTGGAATGCGAGACAAGGGTGTCCTCGGTCACAGGGCGCGGTCGCGGCCCGGTTCGCGCAGGTCAGACCGGGTACGCCCCGGGCCAGGGGCCCGGAGTGTCTGCCTCCGCTTCCTCCTCGACCTGGGTGTCGAACAGCTTGAACCCGCGCCGCTCGTAGTTGTCCATCGCGTGCTCGCCGTCCTTGCTGCACGTGTGCACCCAGACGCGCTTGGTCGGCGCGAGCCCCGGCCACCGGTCGGCGAGGTCCCAGGCGCGGCCGGCGCCGTACGACAGCAGGTGCCCGCCGATCCGGCGGCCCCGGAAGGCGGGGATCAGCCCGAAGTAGACGATCTCGACGACCCCGTCGTCCTGCGCCTCCAGCTCGATGTACCCGGCCGGCGTGCCCCGGTCGTACGCCACCCATGTCTCGACACCCGGCCGCTCCAGATGCTCCCGCCACCGCGCGTACGACCAGCCGAGCCGGTCCGTCCAGCGGATGTCGCCGCCCACCGACGCGTACAGGAACCGGCTGAACTCTGGTGAGGGCACCTCGGAGCGGACGATCCGGACGTCTCCCTCGGGCGCGGCGGCGGGAAGGAGGTCGCTCGGGGCGGTCTGCTCCAGGGACCAGGTGGTCACGGCGATGTTCGTCATGCCGGTCAGGGAATCACCCGCCCCCGGCGGCTGTCGATCGAAGGTGACCCCCGTCGCAGCGCGCTCCACGGGGACGGCTATCGCAGCGCGCGCTCCACGGAGGACAGCGGCACGGCGAACAGCGTCCGCCCCGACAGCGACCAGACCTCACCGGTGCCCTGCCAGTAGGACAGGGACCCGGTGCCGTCGCCCCAGCAGCGGTGGGTGTCCTCGGAGCCGCACGTGGCCGCCTTCGCGCCCCGCACGTCCTGCCGCCACAGTGTGCCGTGCCCGCCCGGGGAGCCGGGGACCCGCTTCAGGTACCAGCCGGGACGCGCGGACGGGCCGGTCCGGTACGACAGCACGCCCCGCACCCCGTCCGCCTTCGACTCGTACGCCTCGTCCGCGGCCACCGTTCCGGCGGAGTCCGCGGCCAGGAGGCCGGAGCGCGCCGGGTCCCGGCTGAAGGGGTACCGCCACAGACGCGTGGGCCGCTCGCTGCCCCGGGGCCCGGCCTCGCTCGCGACCAGGCTGTCCGGCGCGGAGCTGCGGTCCAGGGACAGGCTGTCGGGACAGGGGGCGCCCGGCACCGCCCGGTCGCATCCCGCGCCGACCGGGCGGTACGAGGCGACGGCGGGCAGCACCCAGCGGTAACCGTGCGCCGACCATCCGCCGGGCACCTTGCCGACCGCGTCCCCGGCGACGGTGGCGCGCTGGATGCGGTGCAGGTCGAAGACGTAGAGCGCGTCCCGCTCGGCGCCCGAGGCGGTGACCAGGAGCTTGTCCTGGTACCAGACCATGCCGGACACCCGCGAGACGAGCCCCCGGAAGTCGCGCCCGCCGTCGACCGGGACGGCGAGCAGGGCCCAGGTGTAGCTGAGGCGGGCCGGGTCGTTCGCGTCGACGAAGGCCACCCGGGCCAGCCCGCGGTCAGCGTCCGGGCCGCCACCGCGGGTCCAGCCGGAGAGGATCACCCGGTTCGTCCCCCACGCGCCGTCGTCGTCGGCGTCGCCCGAGGTGGTCAGCGACTCCGGCTGCCACAGGCTCGTGGTCGCGTCGGCGGGGTCCCAGCAGTACGTGCGGGTGGGCTCGGGCACGACCGGCAGCGCCTTCCGCTCCTCGCGGGTGCAGTCGGCCGCGTCACGCAGCGTGCGGTCGGCGGCGCCCAGCACCGCGCCGACGCCGACCGGCCGGCCCATCGCCGCGGCCAGCCGGTCCAGGGACCGCTGCGGCACCCGCTGCTCGGTCAGCCGCAGCCGGCCGAGGTCGGCGGGGGAGGTGAGCGCCCTCAGGGCCCCGGGGTTGTCCTCGACCGTGGCCTGCGAGGCGCTGATCAGCGTGGCGGCGGCGGTGAGGGCGAGGGCCGTCCCGGACAGGACGGCGCGCAGTGCCCTGCCCCGCCGGCGCCGGCGGTGTCGGCCGCGATGTTTCATGGACAACCTCCCGAGGCGGGCCAACTGCGCCGCAAGGTCCGTGCGTTGACCAAGGAGCAGGTGGGGCGACCCAGAGGCGATGCTACGGCAGTCCGGGGCGCCACAGGCCTAAGACCCTGCAAATATGCGGAAGATGTCACCTAAAGGCCATCCGTACTCCCTCACGCGAACCTCTCACGGCACCCGGCCCCCTCACGCCCGTTCCGTACCGTCCGTGCCGTCGAGTGCGGCAGCAGGTCGCGCGGATCCTCCGGCAGCGCCACCTCGACCTCCGCGTCCTGGCCGAACCGGTACGGACGGTGCTCCAGGAACGCCCCTAGATAGCGTCGTACCCGGGACATCTCGGCGCGCACCGTCACCCTGCGGGCCGGATCACCGAAGACGTCCTCGGCCAGCTCCGCCGCGCTGCGGCCGGCGCGGTGCACCGCGAGCAGATACAACAACTCGGCGTGCCGGGGACTCAATTCGTGGTTCCAGGAGCCCGCACCGCCGGAGACCGCCACCGACCAGCGGCGCGGCCGCGCCAGATCCAGCGCGATCCGGGCCGCGCCCTGCCCGGCCGGCTCCTCGCCGGTCCGCACCAGCCAGCCGCCCGCCAGCGGCTCCAGGCGGCACAGGCCGACCGCGGGCAGCCACCGGCGACCCGCCGACGGCGACTTGGGCAGCACGATCCGCGGGGTGTACGGCATCCCCGCCACCGCCGCCGTCCAGCCGTCCCGGTCCACCACCGCCGCCCGGCCGCCCAGCCGGGCCAGCACCGGCGCCGCCACCGCGCGCAGCCGCTCCAGCGAGGCGAGATGTCGCTCCCGCAGCCTCGCCTCGGCCAGCTTGGCCACCGAGTCGACCCAGGCCAGCGTCGCCGGGTGCATGGTCTCCAGCGGGCCGCTGACGTCCACCACACCGAGCAGCCGGCCGTCCCGTGGGTCCGTGATCGGGGCGCCGGCGCAGGTCCAGGCCGCGTGCGAGCGGACGAAGTGCTCGGAGGCGAAGACCTGCACGGGTCTGCGCACCACCGCCGGGGTGCCCACGCCGTTGGTGCCCACGACGTCCTCCCCCCAGTCCGCGCCCAGTTCAAAACCCAGCCCGTCGGCCCGGCGCAGCACCGACGGGCTGCCCTCCCGCCACAGCACCCGGCCGTCCGCGTCCGCGACCACCATGATGTGGTGGGCGACGTCCGCCACCGACAGCAGACCCTGGCGCAGCACCGGCAGCACCGGCCTGAGCGGCGAGGTCTCCCGGCGCCGCTCCACCTCCTCGCGGGTGAGCAGCCCGGCGCGGAAGTCGCGGTCGGGATCGACCCCGCCGCGCAGCATGCGCTCCCAGGACTGCCCGATCACCGGCCGCGGAGGCATCCGCGTGCGCTGCCCGGCGAGCGCCGCGGAGCGCACCTCGCTGAGCATCCGTGCCGCCAGCGCCGTATCGGTGGCGGCGAGCTGCGTCACGTCCCTCGGCGCTTTCGCCACTGGGTCCTCCCGGAGACGGGGCCACGGGCAGCCGGTGCCGGCGGTCCGTTCCGGCCATGGACCGGCGCCCTCCCGGCTGTCCGGTTCATAGTGCCGCTCTCCGGTGGCGGAAGGGCACAGTCCGGTCACGGCACCAGGAAGTTGCAACCCCTTGCAACCCTGGTGGACGGACCCGTGCTGTTTGAAACTTGTGCGACGTCGCCCCGTGCGGCGTCCGTGGCCTCGAACGGGCCGGATCAGCGGGGGTGGTGCCGTGTCGGCGCAGCACCACCCCCGCGTCCCCTCCGGGGCACCGTGAGAAGACCGGGTGGCCGGTCTCCTTCAGGACACCGGCCGCGCCCGTTCCACCACCGAGGCCAGGTCCAGCGTGTGCGGCAGGGTCCCGAAGGCCGACCCCCAGTCGCCGCCCAGACGCGAGGCGCAGAAGGCGTCCGCAACCGCCGACGGCGCGTGCTGCACGAGCAGGGCCCCCTGGAGCACCAGCGCCAGCCGCTCCACCAGGCGCCGGGCCCGCCCCTCGACGCCGTCCAGGTCGGCCAGTTCGGTGAGCAGGTTCTTGATCGCCCCGTCCAGGCGGTGGTCGGCGCCGCGCGCCCGGCCGACCTCCCGCAGACAGGCGTCGAGCGCCGCCGGCTCGCGCCGCAACGCCCGCAGCACGTCCAGCGCCTGGATGTTGCCGGCCCCCTCCCAGACGGAGTTGAGCGGCGACTCCCGCACCAGCCGGGCCATGCCCCATTCCTCGACGTACCCGTTGCCGCCCAGGCACTCGGAGGCCTCCACCGCGACCGGCGCGCACCGCTTGGTCACCCAGTACTTGGCCGCCGGGACCGCCAGCCGCAGGAAGGCCCGCTCCTGCTCGCCGCCGTCGTCGTAGGCGGCGGCGAGGCGCAGCGCCAGCGTCGTCGCGGCCTCCGACTCCAGCGCCAGGTCGGCCAGCACGTTGCGCATCAGCGGCTTGTCCACCAGCGGGCCGCCGAAGGCCGCGCGGTGGGTGCAGTGGTGGACCGCCTGTGCGACGGCCTGCCGCATCAGCCCCGCCGAGCCGAGGGCGCAGTCGAGGCGGGTCGCCGCCACCATCTCGATGATGGTGCGCACCCCGCGCCCCTCCTCGCCGACCCGGCGCGCCCAGGTGCCGTCGAACTCGACCTCTGCGGAGGCGTTGGACCGGTTGCCCAGCTTGTCCTTGAGCCGCTGGATCAGGAACACGTTCCGCGTGCCGTCCTCCAGCACCCGCGGGACCAGGAAGCAGGTCAGCCCTCCCGGGGCCTGCGCCAGCACCAGGAAGGCGTCCGACATCGGCGCCGAGCAGAACCACTTGTGCCCGGTCAGCTCGTATGCGCCGTCCTCGGCGAGCGGCCGCGCGGCGGTGGCGTTGGCCCGTACGTCGCTGCCGCCCTGCTTCTCGGTCATGCCCATCCCGAAGAGGACCCCGGCCTTGTGCCGGGCGGGCCGCAGCTCCCGGTCGTAGATCATCGACGTCAGCCGCGGCTCCCACTCGGCGGCCAGCTCCGGGTCGGTGCGCAGCGCGGGCACCGCCGCGTGCGTCATCGACAGCGGACAGCCGTTGCCCGCCTCGACCTGCGTCCAGACCACGAAGGCGGCCGCCCGCCGCACATGCCCGGCCGGCCGGTCCCACGCCGCCGTGAGGCCCGCCGAGACACCCTTGCCGAGCAGCCGGTGCCAGGCCGGGTGGAACTCGACCTCGTTGATGCGACGCCCGTAGCGGTCGTGGGTGCGCAGGCGCGGCGGGTTCTCGTTGGCCTGCGTCCCCCACTCCTGCAGCTGCGTCGAGCCCGCGGCCCGGCCGAGCGCCGACAGCTCGCCGCGCACCTCGTCCAGCAGGTCCGCCCCGACATGCCGCCCGACGGCCTCGGCGAGGGCGCGGTCGGTGGTGAAGACGTCGTGGCCGGACAGGGGCGGCGCCTGGTTGGTCACGGTATGAGTGCTGGCTGCCATGGAACGGAACCTACCCCGTGGTACGGCGCCGGTCACCAGACGGGCGCCACGGGCGGCCCGCCCCCGCCCGCGCCCGGTGTCCTGCCTGGTCGACGCCACCGGGGGGTGGGTACCGCCGGACGGGACGGAGATACCTTTGGGTCGTGCAGCCAGCAAGCGAAACCCCCGACGGTCCCTCCGGCCGACTCCACCGGGCACGGGCCCTCTACCGGAACGTGTCCAAACGCAGGACCGCCTGGCTGCTGCTGAAGGACACCGTCAACTCGTGCATGGAGTACCGGATCCTCGGCCTCGCCGCCGAGGCCGCCTTCTTCTCCCTGCTCTCCGTGCCGCCGCTGCTGCTCAGCCTGATCGCCCTGCTCTTCTACGTCGACGCCTGGACCGGCGCCGACACCATCGGCAGCCTGGAGCGCAACATCCTCGACGCCTCCCGCACGGTCCTGTCCGACCAGGGCGTCAAGGAGATCACCCAGCCGATCCTGCGCGACGTCATGAAGGGCGGCCGGCCCGACGTGATCTCGATCGGCTTCCTGCTCGCCCTGTGGTCGGGCTCCCGCGCGGTGAACGTCTTCATCGACACCATCACCGTGATGTACGGCCTCGACGGCGTCCGGGGCATCGTGAAGACCCGGATGCTGTCCTTCGGGCTGTTCGTCGTGGCCCTGCTGGTCGGCTCGATCGCGCTGCCGCTGATGGTGGCGGGCCCGGACGCGGTGGTGCGGATCGTGCCGTGGTCGACGACCCTCGTGCAGATCCTGTACTGGCCCGTCGTGATCGTCCTGTCCATCGCCTTCCTGACCACGCTCTACCACGTCTCCGTGCCGGTGCGCTCCCCGTGGATCGAGGACGTGCCCGGCGCCCTGGTCGCCCTGGCCATGTGGGTGGTGTGCAGCTTCCTGCTGCGCATCTACCTCACGAGCACCGTCGAGGGCCCCACCATCTACGGCTCGCTGGCCGCGCCCGTCGCGGTGCTGCTGTGGATCGGGGTGTCCGCGTTCGCCGTGCTCGTCGGGGCGGCGGTGAACGCGGCCATCGACCGGGTCTGGCCGGCCGCCGCCACGGCCGCCGCCCGCGCGGCCAACGAGCGGGTCCGCGAGGCGCAGATCACCGAGTACGTGGCCCGCGCCGCCGCGGCCCGCGAGGCAGACCCCGACGACCCCGACATGCCCTCCGAGTTCCCGGAGCGCTGGTCCCGCTTCCTGCCGCCGGAGGACCTGTCGGCGCGGCTGCGCACCCATGTGAAGAGCACCCATGTGAAGAGTCCGCACAAGGACGACCCGGACGGATCCGCCCACGGGAAGTGACGGGCGCGGATCTCCCGACGGCCGGGGTTCGCCGACGAGCGGGGTTCGCCTACGAGCGGGGTCGGCCGGCGTGCGGCGCCCGTGGCCGGATGCCGCACGGCCGTACCGCGGCGCCCCGGGCGCCGACGGACGTCCGCACCCCGGGCGTAGCCTGGCGGGCGTGGCAGGGGAGGTACTCGGGCAGGCGTCCGGATACGCGGAACGGCCGTCCCGGCTGGCCGGCGCGGTGGTGTGGACGAACGTCCCCGCCGCCGGGGCGCTGCCGGTGCTCCCCGACGGGTGCATGGACCTGCTGTGGAGCGAGGGGCGGCTGCTCGTCGCCGGGCCGGACACGCGTGCCCACGACCCCGGGGACACCCCCGCGCGCTGGGTCGGCGTGCGGTTCTTCCCCGGCACCGCGCCCGCCCTCCTCGGCGTGCCGGCCCACGAGCTGCGCGACCGGCGCGTCGAGCTGGCCGACCTCTGGCCCGCCGCGGTCGTACGGCGGCTGGGCGGACGGATCGACGCGGCGCCCGACCCGGCGGCCGCGCTCGAAGAGGTGGCCCTGTGGCGCGCCGCCGAGGCGGACCCGCCCGACCCGCTGACGGCACGGATCGTCGCCGCCCTGGACGCGGGCCGTCCGGTCGCCGCGACCGCCGACGAACTCGGCCTCGGCGTACGCCAGTTGCACCGCCGCTCGCGCGACGCCTTCGGCTACGGCCCCAAGACGCTGGCCCGCGTGCTGCGCCTGCAACGGGTTCTGGCCTCGGCCCGCACCGGAGTACCTCTCGCGGAGACGGCGCTCCGGGCCGGGTTCGCGGACCAGGCCCATCTGGCCCGCGACGTCAGGGAGCTGGCGGGGATGCCGCTCGGGCGGCTACTGGCCGGCCGGGGGTAGCGCGGCGAACAGGTCGACGCCGTTGCCGTCCGGGTCGTGCACCACCGCGTAGCGCATCCCCCAGAAGGCGTCCCAAGGCTTCAGCTCCCCGTGGTATCCGGCGCCGACCAGGTCCTCGTACACGGCGTCCACGTCGGCGGGCGTGTCGCACCGGAACGCCAGGGAGATCCGGCCGCCCCCGGCCGGCGGCCGCCAGGCGGGGTGGAAGGAGCGGACGGTGTCCTCGGTGTCCAGCGCGAGCGTCGCGCCGCCGGGCAGCGCGGCCTCGACGTGCGGCTCTTCCTCGGCCCCCTCGGGGAAGACGAGTCCGAGCCTGCGGTAGAAGGCGAGGGAGGCCGCCAGGTCGGTGGCGACCAGGCCGATCACGGCGAATCGTGGAGTCATGGCGCCACCGTAGGCACCTCCGTGGGCGCCGGTCTTGAAGGAATCGGACACGGACCGCTCAGCCGAAGGTCACCGCCCCCCGCGGCGTGTCCACCGTGAAGGAGAACCCGGCCGGGCCCTCCGTGAGCCGCAGCCCGGCGTCCACGGCGGACAGCAGCGGGCGCAGCTCCTTCGGGTCGGGGGCGGTGGCGGACAGCTCAAGCAGCGGAGTGACGGGCAGTCCCGAGGCGGTCGGATGGGTGGAGGGACCCCAGTCGATGAGGAAGGGCACCAGCCCGGAGGGATGTCCGGCGCCGTCGGTCAGCCGCCACCGCAGCAGGACGCCGTCGGGGCGGCGTCGGCTCATCTCCCGTACCTCGCCCGGGTCGTAGCCCCGGCTCCGGGCGCGGGCGACGGCGGCGTCCAGGTCGGGCGGGCTGATCGCCCAGGTGATCGTCCGCGCCGAGGCGAGCCCGTCCACCCCGAAGGGGGGCGGGCCGGGCGGCACGGGCTGCTCGGGGTCCGGGCCCAGGATCTCCAGATAGCGGGAACCGCCCAGGCAGACCAGGTGGTTGCGGGTGCCGAGCCCGACATGGACACCGCCGGCAGCCGGGGTCACACCGGTGAGCCGGGTGAACTCGGCGACGGTGGCCGCCAGATCGGGGGTCGCGAGGACCAGGTGGTCCAGCGTCGCGGGAATGGCGTTCATCCCGGCTCAGGCTACGCGGCCCAGGCCCGTCCGGCGCCGGGAACGGCGGACCGGCGGAGGACGACCGGGACCGCAACGGCCGGGCCCCGGGCGGCCGTTGTACGGCTCTGCGCTTCCGTCCGGGGCGGGGTCAGGCGAGCCGGGCCAGATCGGCACGGCGCACCTCGCAGGCCGGCGGCAGGCCCGAGGCCAGGCGTTCCAGCTCCTCGGCGACGGCCCGCCCGAGACGCTCCAGCTCGTTGCCGAGCGAGCCGGCGATGTGCGGGGTGAGGAAGACGTTCGGCAGGGTGTGGAGCGGGGAGCCCGCGGGCAGCGGCTCGGGCTCGGTGACGTCCAGGATCGCCCGCAGACGGCCGGAGACCAGCTCGTCGGTGAGGGCGTCGTGGTCGACGAGGGCGCCCCGGCCCGTGTTGACCAGGACGCCGCCGTCCGGGATCAGCGCGAGCCGTGCCCGGTCGAGCATCCGGCGGGTCTCGGGCAGGTCGGGCGCGTGCAGGCTGACGATGTCGCTGCGGCGCAGCAGGTCCTCCAGTGGAAGCGGCTCGGCGCCCAGCGCGGCGGCCTCGGGGGCGTCCACCCAGGGGTCGTGGAGCAGCACCTCGAAGTCGTGCGGCCGCAGCAGCTCCAGCAGGCGGCGGCCCACCCGCGAGGCTCCGACGATCCCGATCCGGCGGCCGGCGTTGCCGAGGCCGGCCGTCTCGGCGGCCGAGGGGTGGGCGTGGGTCGCGCGGTAGCGGTCGCGCAGGGCGAAGGCGTCCTTCCCGGCGAGCAGGATCATCGCGAGCGTGTACTCCGCGACCGGCACCGCGTTGGCGGCCGCGGCACTGGAGACGGCGACCCCGCGCTCCCACACGGCCTCGCTGATCAGCGGGCGGACGGAGCCCGCGGCATGGAGGACTGCCCGCAGCCGGGGCGCCGCGGTCAGCGCGTCCGCGCCGATACGCGGACAGCCCCAGCCGGTGATCAGCACCTCGGCGCCGGCGAGCGCCGACGCGGCGGCGGGGTCGGCGAAGTCCCGCACGACGAGCGCGGGATCGAGCCGCGCCGAACGCCGCAACCGGGCCATGAGAGGGGGCGGGAAGAGCCGGGGGAGGTGCACCGGATCCATGGCGAGGACGGCCTCGAGCAGACGGTCCTTCGGCGGTCGATCCCTGGGCGGCCGGCCGCCGGCCACCTGGCCGCCGGCCGCCCGGTCGCCGGCCGCCCGGTCGCCGGCCGCCCGGTCGCCGGCTGTCTGGTTGCCGGGCGCCTGGTCTCTGGGCATGTCTCTCCTGAGGCCGCGCGGCGGGGTGGAGCGGTCGGGAAGCGCTCTCCGGCGGCGCCTGTCGACCGTAGGGGGCACCCCCGGGGAGGGGCAATGGCCCGGCGGCCGGTACGTGGTCCCCGTACTCCGATCGGCGGTGCTCGTGGCGCCGCGCACGGGAACAGCGGGGGACGATGGAGTGCTCTGACGGTACGGGGCGCAGCGAGCGCGGCGCGGCGAAGGGCTGGTGGGGCGTATGACGGCAGGCCGGACGGATCCCGTGGTCAGGACGCCGTACGGGGCGGTGCGCGGCCGGTACGAGCGCGACGTGGCGGTGTTCCGGGGCATCCCGTACGCCGCGCCGCCGGTCGGCCCCCGCCGGTTCCGGCCACCCGTGCCGCCCGAGCCCTGGGACGGCGTGCGCGACGCCGGCTCCTTCGGCCCGACCGCGCCGAAACCGCCGTACTCGGCCGCCTTCGCCCCGTACCTGTCCGACCCGGAGGTCCCGGGTGACGACTGCCTCAATCTCAACGTCTGGACGCCGCGGCCGGATCCGGGCGCGCGGCTGCCCGTCATGGTGTGGCTGCACGGCGGGGCGCTGACCCGCGGCTCCTCGGCCGTGCCCGTGTACGACGGGCACGCCTTCGCCCGGGACGGCGTCGTCCTGGTCTCGGTCAACTACCGCCTGGGCGTGGAGGGTTTCGGTCTCTTCCCGGACGCGCCCGCCAACCCGGGCCTGCGCGACCAGCTCGCCGCGCTCCTCTGGGCGCACGAGTCGATCGAGGCCTTCGGCGGCGACCCCGGCCGCGTCACCCTCTTCGGCCAGTCCGCCGGGGCCATCAGCATCGGCGCGCTGATCGCCGCCCCGCAGACGCAGGGGCTGGTCCGGCGGGCCGTCCTGCAGAGCGGCCCGCCGGAGGCCTCCGACCGCGACAAGGTGCGGCGGATGGTGCGCCGCATGGCGGCCCGGCTGAAGGTCCCCGCCACGGCCGAGGCCTTCGCCGCCGTCGACCGCGACCTGCTGCTGCGCACCCAGGCCGAGGTCGGCCGGCTGAGCAGCCCCGTGCTCGGCGGGCCCGCGTTCGGCGTGGTCACCGACGGCGACCTCGTCCCCGGCGACCCCTTGGCCGCGCTGACGGAGGGCGGGGCGGCGAGCGGCGTCGAGCTGCTCCTGGGGTGGACCCGGGACGAGTACCGGCTGTGGCTGGTGCCGGGCGGCCTGCTGGAGCGCGTCGACCGGCTCGGCCCGGTCGCCCTGGCCGGGGCCATGGCCCGCTGCCACTGCGGGCACGAGGTGGTCCGCGGCTACCGCGCCCTGCATCCGGGAGCGGGCACCGCCGAGATCGTCGGCCAGATGGTCACCGACCACCTGCTGCGCCGCCCGCTGCACCGCCTGGCCGACGCCCGCCCCGGCTCCTGCCACGTGTACGAGTTCGCCTGGCCCTCGCTGCGGCCCGACCTCGGCGCCTGCCACGCCCTGGAGCTCGGCTTCGTCTTCGACACCGGCCACGTCCCGGAGTCCCGCAGACTCGCCGGCGAGGGCGCCCCGCAGGAACTGGCCGACGCGATGCACGCCGCCTGGGTGCGGTTCGCCGCCGAGGGGGACCCGGGCTGGGAGGCGTGGGACGCGGCCCACCCGGTACGGATCTTCGGCGACGGGCCGCCGTACACGGCCCTGGGCCCCCGCGACGCGGACCTCGCCCTGTGGACGGTGGGCGCCCCTGCCGGTGACACCCCACCCGCCCCCGCCCCGCCGGCCACCACCGCGGCCCGAACGGCGGAACTCCGCGCGGTCGTACGACGCCTCAGACGCTCGGGCGGCGTCGGCAGACCCTGAGCTGGCCTCGCGGACCGGCTCCCCGCCGGGCCGGTGCCGTGGTCGTGCCCCCGGCCGGCGCGAGCCCCTCCGCCGGCCCCGGAGTGTGGCCCTTCGCCGGGTCCGGAGGCCCTCCCTGCAGGACCGCGGTCACCCCTCCGCCAAAGTCCGGGCCACCTCGCTGATCGCGTGGGGGCCCACTCGGCAGCAGCCGCCGATCAGGCGGGCCCCGGAGGCGCGCCAGGCCCGTACCTGTGCGGGGGTGAAGGTGGCGCGCCCCTGCCAGGTTCGGGCCTCGGCGTTCCAGGTCTCGCCGCTGTTGGGGTAGACGACGACCGGCTTGCCGGTGACCCGGGCGGCCGTCGCCACCGCGGCGTCCGCGTCGCGCGGGGCGCAGCAGTTCACGCCGACCGCGATCACCTCGTCCCTCCCGGCGGCCAGGGCGAACGCCTCGCGCAGCGGCTGCCCGGCCCGGGTCCGGTCGCCCGCGACGGTGTACGACAGCCAGACCGGCACCCCCAGCCCGCGCACCGCCCGCAGCAGTGCCTCGGCCTCGTCGGTGTCCGGGACCGTCTCCAGCGCGAGCACGTCGGGCCGGGCGGCGGCCAGCACCTCCAGCCGGGGCCGGTGGAAGCGCTCCAGCTCCGCGACCGTGAGCCCGTAGCGGCCCCGGTACTCCGAGCCGTCCGCGAGCATCGCCCCGTACGGTCCGGCCGACGCCGCCGTCCACAGCGGCCGGCGCACGCCACGCGCCCGTGCCCGTCGGGCCGCCTCCCGTGCCGATTCCACGCTCAGCGCCATGAGTTCGGCGGCCCGCTGACGGCCGATCCCGCGCCTGGCGAACCCTTCGAACGTGGCCTGGTAGCTGGCCGTGATCGCCACGTCCGCGCCCGCCTCGAAGTACGCGAGGTGCGCCTCGGTGACGGCCTCCGGCCGCTCGTCGAGCAGCCGCGCCGACCACAGCTCGTCGCCCAGATCGTGCCCGGCCGCCTCCAACTGGTTCGACAGCCCGCCGTCGAGTACGACGGTCCCGGCGGCGAGCGCCTCGGCGAGAGCGGGGGAGGTGTCTCTGGTCATGTCACGACGCTAACCGACGGGCCGGCGCGGGGCCGGGCGCGTGGAGCCGGGCAATCCGGAGCCCGGGGTCCGCTCCCGGCGCGCGCGACGCCGACGGAACGTCTGACGACTCCGGAGCGGGTGGCGCGTCCGCCACGGACGACGACTTCGCAATGTACGGCCCGGACGGAACGTACGACGTGAACGGGACGAGCGCGTGGGCCAGGAAGGCCGCCGTCGGCGAGGACAGCTCCTCGGCCCGGGACCGCGGCTGCCTCTTCCCGGTCGATGACCGTGAACCTGCGCACACCAACTGGTCTACGTTTCAAAGGTTGTTGAGGAAAACGTTCATCTTTTCCGTGAACGGCCGTTCCGCCTCCGTGCGTTACACTCGGCACCGAGCCGATCGCCGGGAACTCCCGGTGTCAGGCCGTGCGTTGGTGGTCCAAGGCAAGACGTCCCGCTTCCTGCGGGGAGATGCAGGTGCAAGGCCTGCTCGGCGCTCGACACCGAGCCCCGGCCCGCGTTGTGCGGGCCGGGGCTCGTGCGTTGCGGGGCCGCGGGACCGTGACCGCCGTATGGCCGTACGGTTCTGTCCGCATGGCGCGCGGGGGGCCTCGGCGTGTGGTTTTTGTTACGGTCCACAATTCCCGTACGCCGCAGGCCCGTTGGGCATATGCGGCTGATAAGATCATTCCACTTTTCGGTAGGCTGACGGCGTGTCATGAACGCCTACGGGGGACAGTGTCGAAGGCCCCATCGCTAAGGAGTGATTTCTGGTCCGCCTGTAGGTCCGCGGCCGCTCGGGGCCTGGCTCCGCCGTCCGCACCGTTGGGCTGCCCGCTCCCGGCGCGATGCGACTTGAAGAGAGTCTCATGACGTCATTGATCCAGGATCCACTGCTGTGGATCTTGCTTGTGGTGCTCGCCGCTGCGGTCGTCGCAGTGCTGCGCGCCCGGAGAACCAACATGGCGCTCCGAAGAACGAAGAACGACCTGGAGACCGGACTGGGCCGCGCCCACGCCGAACTCGGCCAGGCGCGGACGCACGTGGCCGCGCTCGGCACCCAGCACGAGCTGGACCTCGCGGACGTCCGGGCCGACGCGGAGTCGTCGACCAAGGCGGTGCTGAAGTCCGCCATGGGCACCCTGCAGTCCCTCGCCGAGGAACAGCAGGTCCTGCTGGACAATCTGCTCAAGAAGTACGGTGACGACACCGAGGTCCTGGCCGACCTGATGTCGGTCGACCACACCGGCAGCCAGTTCGGCCGCCGGGCCAAGGGCATCTCGGTGCTGTGCGGCGGCTGGCTGGGCCGGCGCGACGGCGCCGCCACCGTCTACGACGTCGCCCGCAGCGCCCAGGGCAGGATCAAGGACTTCGACCGCGTCGGCGTCCACTCGCAGGTCAACGTCTCCATCACCAGCAAGGCCGTGGAACCGATCGCGGTCGTCCTGGCCGAGCTGCTGGACAACGCGACGAACTACAGCGCCCCCGGCACCCCGGTCGAGGTCAACATCCAGGCCGTCCCCACGGGCGTGTGCTTCATCGTGGACGACGCCGGCCTCGGCATGGACCAGGAGACCAAGGACCGGGCGCAGGTCCTGCTGTCCGCCGACGGACCGGTCGACATCACCCGTCTCGGCGACCCGCCCCGCTTCGGCTTCGCCGTGTGCGGGATGCTCGCCGCCCGGTACGGCTTCGCCGTCTCCGTCGGCTCGGTGTCCCCGTACGGCGGCGTGCGTGCAGTGATCCGCGTGCCCGAAACTCTCCTCGCCGCCGGAGGTCCCGCGCCCGTGGCCGAAGCCCAGGAACCCGCCGGCCAGGAGCCCGCCCCGCAGCGACTGGCGCCGGTGCCGGTGGGCCCCTCTCACGTGGTGGGCACCACCTCCGGTGGTCTGCCCAAGCGCCGGCGCCGCCAGGGTCCCATCTCGGTGGTGCCCGCGCCCGCCGCCGCGGCCTCCGCCGACGACCCGGCGGACGAGCCGGACAGCGAGGTGACGGCCTCGCGGCTCGGCGCCTTCGCGCGCGGAACACAGCTCGGGCGGACCTCGAACACCACGGAAGGACCTGACCACCAGTGAACACCGACCTGTCGTGGGTGCTGAACGACGTGCTCGAGGTACGTGGAGCCCGCCACGCGGTCCTCGTCTCGGGCGACGGCCTGCTGCTGCAGCGCTCGGACGACATCACCCGCGACGACGCGGAGACGAACGCCGCGGCGATGAGCTCCATGCAGTCGCTCAGCCGCGCCGTCGCCGGGTTCGTGGGTGCCGGGCACGGCGTCTGGAAGCAGACGCTGCTGGAGTACGACGGCGGCTGGATCTTCCTGATCGCCGCGGGCCAGGGCGCCTACCTGGCCGTCTCGACCGCTCTTGACGTCGACATGGAGGCGGTGTCCTTCCGGATGCAGAAGACGGTGGCTGCCCTGAGCAAGGCGATGAGTGTGGCGCCCCGCTCGGACAACGGTGCCGGCGCATGACGACGCCCGGCGAGGAAGCGTCCGTCACCAGCGACTTCGTTCGCTCCTACGTCATCACCGGCGGCCGGAGCCTGCCGGCCTCCGATGACCTCGCCCTGCACACCCTGGTCACCCTGGCCCCCGAGCGGACCCTTCCGCTGGGAGCCGGCCCCGAGGTGCGGGCGATCTGGGACCTGTGCGCGGGCGGCTACCTGTCGGTCGCCGAAGTGGCCGGCCACCTGGGCCTGCCGGTAGGGGTGGCAAGACTGCTGCTGACCGACTTATTCGAGCAGGGGCACCTCCTGCGCCGAGCCGAGCCGCCCGGGGCCCAGAACGTTGACAGAGCGATCCTCGAGAAGGTTCTCCATGGACTCCACTCCTTCATCGGCTGAGACGGCCGCTGGATCCATCTACGTCTCCAGTGCGGTGACCAACGCCGCCAAGATCCTGGTCGTAGGGCACTTCGCCGTGGGCAAGACGACCTTCATCGGCTCGCTGTCGGAGATCACCCCGCTGCGCACCGAGGAGAAGATGACGCAGGCGTCCGTCCACGTGGACGACCTGCGCGGCATCACGGGCAAGAAGACCACCACCGTCGCCCTGGACTTCGGCCGGCTGACGCTCAGCGACGAACTGGTCCTGTACCTGTTCGGCACGCCGGGACAGCAGCGCTTCATGCAGCTGTGGGAGGACATGGCGCGCGGGGCGCTGGGAGCGCTGCTCCTGGTGGACCCCGCCCGGCTGGAGGAGACCTTCCCCGTCATCGACCTCGTCGAGGGCTACGGGCTCGAGTACGCCATCGCCGTCAACACCTTCGACCCGGACAAGGTGTACGAGGAGGCGGAGGTGCGCGAGGCTCTCGACCTGCTCCCCGACACCCCCGTCGTCTACTGCGACGCCCGCGACCGCAAGTCCTCCGGAGGGGCGCTGATCGCGCTGGTCCGCCACCTGCTCGCTCGCGCAGCCTGACACGCTCACTCCCCGCCCGGTCCCTCGGGGCCCGGTGCCAGCAAAGGAATCCCATGGACCCTCAGACAGTCCCCGCCCCAGCAGGCGGCAGATGCCCCATGCACGACGCCGCGTTCGCCGCCGACCCGCAGGCGGTCTACGACCGGCTGCGCGCCCACGGCGCGGCCGGCCCGGTCGAACTCGCCCCCGGCGTGGACGCCACCCTGGTCGTCGGCCACGAGACGGCGCTGCGCGTCCTGCAGAACTCCACGCTCTTCGCCCGGGACGCCCGCCGCTGGAAGGCCCTCAACGAGGGACGCGTCAGCCTGGAGAGCCCGGTGCTGCCGATGATGGCGTACCGGCCCAACTGCCTTTTCACGGACGGGGCCGTGCACCTCAGGCTGCGCAAGGCCGTCACCGACAGCCTCGCCAAGCTCAACATCACCCGCATCCGCCGGGACGTCGAGCCGATCGCCGACTACCTCATCGACCAGTTCAGCGAGCGGGGCCGCGCGGACCTCCTCAACGACTACGCCAAGCTTCTGCCGCTGCTGCTCTTCAACAAGATCTTCGGCTGCCCGGCGGACATCGGTGACACCCTGACCAGCTCCATATCGGCGCTGTTCGACCTCAAGGACGTCATGCGCGCCAACGAGGAGCTCACCGCCTGCCTCATGGAGCTGATCGCGCTCAAGCGCCGCCAGCCGGGCGACGACGTCACCTCCTGGCTCATCCAGCACCCGGCCGGGCTCACCGACGAGGAGCTCAAGGACCAGCTCGTCATGCTGATGGGCGCCGGCGTCGAACCCGAGCGCAACCTGATCGGCAACGCCCTGCTCCTGCTCCTGGCGCCGGGCACGGCGGGCCGCGACAGCGGCATGCTGATCGAGGAGGCGCTCGACCACGTCCTGTGGAACCAGACGCCGATCGCCAACTACGCCACCCACTACCCGGTGCAGGACGTCGACCTCGGCGGCCACGTCGCGGAGGCCAACACCCCGGTCGTCATCAGCTTCGCCGCCGCCAACAGCGACCCGGCGCTGGCCGAGGCCCGCCGCACCCACAGCAAGGGCGCCCACCTGGCCTGGGGAGCCGGCCCGCACGCCTGCCCGGCCAAGGACCCCGCGCGGGTCATCGCGACCACCGCGGTCGAAAGGCTCCTCAACGCCCTGCCCGACATGATGCTGGCCGTACCCGAGGAGCAACTCCAGTGGCGTCCGGGCCCGTTCCACCGGGCCCTGGTCGCGCTGCCGGTCGCCTTCAGCCCGGCGCCGGCCACCCGGATGGTGTCCGCGCTGCGCAACACCACGGCGTCCGCGGCGGAGCAACCGCTGCCCACCGCCCCCGCCACGACGGCCAGCCGGCAGCCCGCGCGGCGCAAGGGCTTCTGGAGCAACTTCCTGGATATTTTCCGGGTTTGATGCACGGCATGTGACGGGAGCAACACACAGAGGCGCATGACGGAGGAGAGGGGAAGGGTAGATTCCGGCGGTAACGGTAGCGTCCAGCCGAAGGAGCCATGCGTGACCGCCGTTGGCGAGATACGCGGTACCACCATCGACCGCCGATCCGTCATTTCCCTCCTCCGTCGGCTGCGTTCCGACGAAGGGCAGGCCAACCCCCTCCCGCTCTGGGCCAAATTGCGTGCCCTGGGTGACGTCGTGCCCGCCCCCTGGGGCGGTTACCTGGTGACCGGATTCGAGGCCTGCAGCCAGGTCCTGCGCGGCCGGAACTGGCTGGTGCCGGACTTCGCCTGGCAGGAACGTCATCCCGACAACCAGCGCTGGCGGGCCGTGGCCACGCGCGAGATGACACGAACGCTGCCCCGCCTCAACGGGACCGCTCACACGTGTCAACGGCGGGCGCTGGGCAACCCCTTCGACCGCCGGACCCTCGAAGCCCTCGGGCCCCTGATCGCCGCCCAGACCTCGCCGCTCCTGGACGACCTGGAGGCCCGGCTGCGCACCCACGGCGAGGCCGACTTCGTCCGCACGGTCAGCGAGTGGCTGCCGGTGCGCACCGCCGGTCAGTGGCTGGACATCCCGGCCGAGCACCACGCGTACATGCTCGACTTCACCCACCGTCAGGTGTACGCCCAGGAGTTGCTGCCCACCAGGAGCGAGCTGGCGATCTCGGCCGAGGCCACCCTGGAGATGCGGTCCTTCTTCACCGCGCTCGTCCGGCGGCGTCGCGCGCACCCCGGCGAGGACGCACTCACCGGCTGGATCCACTACTTCGACGCCCTGTATCCCGACGACCGCGCCACAGCGGACCGGGAACTGTACGCCCTCACCATGTTCGTCGCCATGGCCTCCCTGGAGACCACCGCGACCCTGCTGACCAGCGCCGTGTGGCTCATCACCCAGGGCCCGGCCACGCTCGACCGGCTGCGCCGCCACCCCGAGCACATCGACGACGCGGTCGAGGAGGTGATGCGCTACGACCCGCCCGTGCACCTCAACACCCGTGTAGCCGCCGACGACACGGTCCTCGCCGGGGTCCCCATCGCTCGGGACACCATGGTCCACGTCCTGTACGGCGCCGCGAACCACGACCCGCGCCGCAACGAGGACCCGCACGTCTTCGACGTCCTCCGCAACGGCAGCCACCTGACCTTCGGCGGCGGCGCCCACTACTGCCTCGGAGCGGCCCTCGCCCGCCTGGAGGTCAAGGTGCTGCTGACCCTGCTGCTGGAACGCTTCCCCACGCTCCGGCCGACCGCCCCGCCCACCTACGCGGCCGGCCGGATGGTCTTCCGACGGATCACCTCCCTGAAAGTGACGACATGACCCCCCGGCCCCTCGGCACGCTCCCGGCACTCCCGGAAGACCGCATATTCAAGACCCTGCGCACCCACCGGCAGGGTCCCGTCCTCACCGTCGAACTCCACGTCCCCGAGCAGGGCAACGTCGTCACCGACGCCATGCTGGACGACCTCCTGGAGGTCCTCCACGAGCAGGACCCGGCGGTGCGGGTGGTCGTCCTCGCCGGCGCCGGCGACGACTTCAGCCTCGGCGGGGACCGCGCCGAGTTCGCCCAGCACCTCTCCCACGACCCCGGCGCCGGCGGTGTCCGGGTGTCCGGCGCCAAGGCGCGCCGCGTGTGCGACGCGCTCGGCGGGAACCCCGCCGTCACCATCGCCCGCCTGCACGGCAAGGTCGTGGGAGCGGGGCTCGCCCTGGCGCTCGCCTGCGACCTGCGGGTCGCCGCCGACGACGCGACGTTCCGGCTGCCCGAGCTCGCCCTGGGGCTGCCCTCGGCTTGGGGCGGTGTGCTGCCGCGCCTGGTCAGCGAGGCGGGTGCCGCCCGTGCCCGTGAACTGGTCCTCACCGGGCGTTCGTTCACCGCTCAGGAGGCCGTTCACCTGTCGGTGCTGCAGAGGGCCGTCCCGGCCCATGAGCTGGACGCGGCGGTCGCGGCCTGGGCCGGGCCCGTCGTCCGGCGCCCGGCCGCGGCCCTGCGCGTCACCAAGACGCTGTTCCACTCGCTGTCCGCGGCGACCCGCATGGCCGACGTCTCCGCCCTGGACGCGGAGCTGATGGCGGCGGTGGTGTCCGAGCTCCACCACGCCCGCGCGGCCGACTGACCGCCGCTCTCCCGGCGCAGGGGCCCGCCCGCACGGTCCCCTCGGGGCCGGGCGGTGCGGGGCCGGTCGGGCGGCCGCGGGGGGACCCGGCAGGCCGGGCGCTCGGGCGGGGGCATACCGTGAGGAGTCGTACGTCCGAGCCAGGAGGAGAGACGGGATGGGCAGCCGCACCGCGCTGGTCGAGGATCTGATGGAGCGCTTCCCGCACGTGCCGCGGGAGGCCGTCTTCAAGGAGGACCTGCTCAGGGGCGGTGTGGCCTTCGACCCGTCCGCCCTCAGCGACAACGACGACGGGGACGTCAAGCCGAAGTCGTACTTCATCTTCTCCTTCGACCACGGCACCCTGCCCGAGCTGGGCGAGGCCGCGCTGCGCCGGCCGCCGGAGGAGATCATCCTCACGGGCGGCCCCTACGACCTGCGGCGCACCGTCGTCTCCGTACGGGTGAATCCGGCCTCCCCGTACCGGGTGGCCGCCGACGGGGAGGGTCTGCTCGGGCTCTACCTCGACGGCAAGCGGATCGCCGACGTCGGCGTCCCGCCCATGCCCGAGTACTACCGGCACACCCTGTCCAACGGGAAGTCCGTGATGGAGGTCGCCCCGACCATCCAGTGGGGCTACCTGATCTACCTCACCGTCTTCCGGGTCTGCCAGTACTTCGGCGCCAAGGAGGAGTGCCAGTACTGCGACATCAACCACAACTGGCGCCAGCACAAGGCCGCCGGACGCCCCTACACCGGCGTCAAGGACGTGGACGAGGTCCTGGAGGCGCTGGAGATCATCGACCGGTACGACACCCAGAAGGCGTCCACCGCCTACACCCTGACCGGCGGCGCGATCACCAAGACGGTCGGCGGCCGCGACGAGGCCGACTTCTACGGCCGGTACGCCAAGGCCATCGAGGAGCGCTTCCCCGGCCGCTGGATCGGCAAGGTCGTCGCCCAGGCGCTGCCGAAGGACGACGTGCAGCGGTTCAAGGACTACGGCGTGCAGATCTACCACCCCAACTACGAGGTGTGGGACCGCCGCCTGTTCGAGCTGTACTGCCCCGGCAAGGAACGCTACGTCGGCCGGGACGAGTGGCACCGCCGCATCCTGGACTCCGCCGAGGTGTTCGGCCCGCGCAACGTGATCCCCAACTTCGTCGCGGGCGTGGAGATGGCCGAGCCCTTCGGCTTCACGAGCGTCGACGAGGCCATCGCCTCCACCACCGAGGGCCTGCGCTTCTTCATGTCGCACGGCATCACGCCCCGGTTCACGACCTGGTGCCCGGAGCCGACGACACCGCTGGGCAAGGCGAATCCGCAGGGCGCACCGCTGGAGTACCACATCCGGCTGCTGGAGGCCTACCGCGCCACGATGGACGACTTCGGCCTGTCCTCGCCCCCCGGCTACGGCCCGCCCGGGCCCGGCCGCGCGGTGTTCTCCGTCAGTTCCTTCATGGACAGTCTCCAGGCGCAGGATCCGACGAAGGTGTAGGTTTCCCGCGACCGTGAGTCGGGCGCTCCGTTCGTCCGTACTACGGAGCGGAGTTGAGGGGCGCCGGGCGCGTCACGCACATCTGAATACGCCGCTTGTCAGTCGCGCCGCCGACGTGAAAGGCTCGGGCCCTTCCGCAAGGCTTCCCAACTCCTATATGAGCAGTGCGAGTTGGCCTCGACCGTGGATGCAGGAGACCCATGCCCGACCTGCCGAGCTCCAAGGACGCCACCGAGGCAGCGCTGTTCGCCGAGTGCTGGGACGCGGTGCTCTCCTACGCGGATCTGTGCACGGCCGGCTCCTCCGCGGCGCGGCAACTGGCCACCGAGGCCTTCGCGCTGGGCATGCGCGAGGTCCGCGCCGCCGACTCCGGACCCTCCCGGGGGCGTCGGCTGCCGGCGATGCCGCTGCTGCTGACCGCGGTGCGCGCCACCGCCGCCTCCTGGGAGTCCGGCGGCCTCGGGCACAAGCTCGACCCCGACCTGCGGCTGTGGCTCAACTCCGACAAGGCCGCCCGCCACACCGGCCCGCCGCTGCACCGCCCGCTCGCGCTGCGCGGCCTGCGCGACCTGCAGGAGCCCGACGCGGCGCTGCTGTGGCTCGCCGAGGTGGAGGCCCTGCCGCTGCCCGTCGTGGCCCGCCGGCTCGGCCTCGACCCGCGGACCGCGGCCGACGAACTCGACCAGGTCCGGTCCCTGTTCCGGGACCGCTGCCACCGCGCCCATCTCGACACCCCGATGGACGCGCAGTGCCGCAGCTACGCCCGGCTGCTGGACGCGGTCACGCGTTCGCCCGCCGCCGAGGCGCCCGGCGACCTCTCCCGGCACCTCGCCACCTGTGTCGAGTGCGCCGAGGCCGCCGCCTGCCTCCGAATACATGGCGGAGGGCTGCCCGCGGCCCTCGCCGGCGGGGTGATCGGCTGGGGCGGCCTCGCCCACCTCGAACGCCGCCGGGCCGCGGCGACGCGGCCCGGCGCCCCGACCCCCACGCCCCGGGACGCCGGGACCGGGGAGCCCCACGAGGCCGCGGCCCGGGCCCAGGTGGTGCGGGGCGGGCTGCTCGCCGCGGCGGTGCTGCTGTCGGCGCTGGCGCTGGCCGTGTCGATGATGCCGTTCGGCGGCTCCGCGCCCGACACCGCGCGCGGCGACGACGACCGCCGGCCGGTCGCCGCCCCCGGTCTCTCACTGCCGTCCCCGAGCCCTACGCGGTCCGCCTCCGCCACCCCCTCGCACGGTCCGTCGGCGAGCCGCACCGGGACCAGGTCCCGCCCGGGGAACCCCGACCCGGAGCCCCAGGGCACGACCGCCTCCACCGCGAGCGGCGGCCCGTCCGGCCCGGCGCCGGGCGAACCGGCCGGCTGCCGCGTCCACTACGACGTCGTCAGCCAGTGGCCCGACGGCTTCGAGGCCGCCGTCACCGTCACCACCGCCCGCGCCCTCGACGCCTGGCGCGTGGCCTGGACCTACCGCGACGGCCAGCGGGTCGGCCAGATGTGGGACGCGACCGTGGCCCAGGACGGCTCCCGCGTCACCGCCACCGCCGCCGACTACAACCGGTCCGTCCCCGCGCACGGCCGGCTCTCCTTCGGCTTCATCGCGTCCTGGCAGGACGAGAACTCCCCACCGGACGACTTCACGCTCAACGGGCACGCCTGCGCGGTCGCCTGAGCACCGGGAGCCCCGGCCGCCACCACGTGCCCCGCCCCGGACCGCCCGGCCGGGGCAGAACGCCGGCACCGACGCTACGCCGCGCCCCGCTTGCCGTTCTTGCCGCCCGGGGTCCGGCCGTGAGGTGATCCATCGCCCGAGGTGCGGCGGCCGCCCCGGCGGTCGGCTCCGCCGCCGGCGCCGGCGGCGCCGCCCGCGGCTCCGCCGGCCGCTGCTCCTCGGCGGGATCCGCGGGGGTTCTTGCCGGAGGCAGCGCCGTTCGCCGCGTCGGCCGCGGCCCGGCGGCCGGAGCCGCGGCCGTCCGCGCCGGTGGCACCCGTGGCTCCGGCGGATCCCGTCCGCCGGACGGAACCGCGCCCGCCGGTCGCGGACGAGGCACCTGCCGCCGCCGTCCCGGCCGCGGCCCGGCGGTCCGCACCCCGGCCACCACCCGTCGCGGTGGCAGCGCCTGCCGCCGCTCCGGACCCGCCACCGCTGCGGGGCCGGCGGCCGGACCGCCCGCCGCGCTCGGCGCCGCTCTTCCGGTCCGGACGGGACGCGGTCGGTGTCGCGGGCTGGGGGATCTCGACGACGACGGGCACGCCGGAGGGCTCACGGGCGCCCGTGATGGTGGCCAGTTCCGCGTCGCTCGACTTGACACGGGCCGTCCGGGGGCGGATGCCCGCGTCCGACATGAGCCGGGTGACGTCCCGCTTCTGCTCGGGCAGGACCAGTGTGACCACGCTGCCGGAGCCGCCGGCGCGGGCCGTGCGTCCGCCCCGGTGGAGGTAGTCCTTGTGGTCGGCGGGGGGATCGACGTTCACGACGAGGTCGAGGTCGTCGATGTGTATGCCCCGGGCCGCGACGTTCGTAGCCACCAGCGCGGTGACCTGTCCGTTCTTGAACTGGTCCAGCGTGCGGTTGCGCTGCGGCTGGGAGCGGCCCCCGTGCAGTGCCGCCGCGCGTACACCGACGGCCAGGAGCCGCTTGGTGAGCCGGTCGGCCGACCTCTTGGTGTCGAGGAAGAGGATGACCCGGCCGTCACGGGCCGCGATGCGCGTGGTGACCGCCTTCTTGTCGGTCTCGTCCTGGACGTGGAGCACGTGGTGCTCCATGGTGGTCACCGCTCCCGCGGACGGGTCGACGGAGTGCACCACGGGGTCGGTCAGGAACCGCTGCACCAGGCGGTCGATGTTGCGGTCCAGGGTGGCCGAGAAGAGCATGCGCTGTCCGTCGGGACGCACTTGCTGGATCAGCTTGGTGATCTGCGGCAGGAAGCCCATGTCGGTCATCTGGTCGGCTTCGTCCAGCACCGTGATGCGTACGCCGCCGAGCACGCAGTCCCCGCGTTCCACGAGGTCGTTGAGCCGGCCGGGAGTCGCCACGAGCACCTCGGCGCCGCGCCGGAGCGCACCGGCCTGCTTGGTGATGGACAGTCCGCCGACCACGGTGGCCAGCCGGAGGTTCACCGCCGTCGCGTAGGGGGTCAGCGCGTCCGTCACCTGCTGGGCGAGTTCACGGGTGGGCACCAGCACGAGGGCGAGGGGCGCCTTGGGCTCCGCGCGCAGTCCGGCCGTACGGGCCAGGAGCGCGAGCCCGAACGCCAGCGTCTTGCCGGAGCCGGTGCGTCCCCGTCCCAGCAGGTCACGGCCGGCGAGCGAGTTGGGGAGCGTGGCGGCCTGGATGGGGAAGGGCGCGGTGACGCCCTGCGCGGTGAGGGTCTTCAGCAGCCCCGCGGGCATGTCCAGGCCGGCGAAGTCCTCGACGGCGGGAAGCGCGGGTGTCGTGCTTTCCGGCAGCCGGAATTCCCTGGACGGCGACACGGACGGTGGGGGTGACGAGGCGCGCCGGTTCGGCTTCTGCGGCCTGCGGGACATGCGGTTTCTCTGCCTTCCTGGAAACAGCGCAAACCGGGGTCCGCACCATGGCGGTGCGGACCCCGGTGAGCGGATACGCGTCCGGCGATCAGGCGGGGACGATGTTCTCCGCCTGCGGGCCCTTCTGGCCCTGCGTGACGTCGAAGGAGACCCGCTGGCCCTCCTGGAGCTCACGGAAGCCCTGGGTGGCGATGTTCGAGTAGTGGGCGAACACGTCCGGGCCGCCGCCGTCCTGCTGGATGAAGCCGAAACCCTTTTCGGCGTTGAACCACTTCACGGTTCCCTGTGCCATGACCTTCTCCGTTCTGTAGGCAGAGGCCCCACCCGGAGATGCCGGAAAAAACTAATGCGCCTGAAGGAGAAACATTCCCGTCAGGCGCACATAGGTTCATGGGTACCACAACTGCAACTCGAAGATCCTAGCACAGCTCGACGTCCCGTGGCGGATCCGCGAGGCGCCCCCAGGGCGGGCTCCTCACCGCCCGGGCCCCGGAAAAACCTGAGCCCGCGAAAAAGCGGTGGCACCTGGGCGGAGGGCCCCTCTAGGGTGAGGACCGCTTCTCGCGGCGGCCTTCGGCTGCCGCTGTCGGCCGTACGAGGAAGAGGAGGTGTGACCGATGACTGTCTTTGTGATGGGCCCTGCCCGCGACCAGCAGTTCACTCACTCCACCTCCGTGGCCTCCGGCTGACCTTTCCCATCGCGCGGACTCGCGCGGCGCCGGGGCCGCCCTTGTGAAGGGTTCCCGTTGCATCTCTCCTCTCCTTCGGCTTCCTCGGTTCCGTCGCACCCCCTCGCCGTGTACGGCTGGGACGCGGGCTGGGAAGCGGAGTTCGCCGCCCATGCCGAGCAGGGCCTCCTGCCCGGCCGTGTCGTACGGGTCGACCGTGGCCTCTGCGACGTCGTCACCCCGGCCGGTGACGTCCGCGCCGACACCGAGTTCGTCGTCCCCCGCGACCCGACGAAGGTCGTGTGCACGGGGGACTGGGTCGCCCTCGACCCCGAAGGCGGCGACCCGCGGTACGTACGGACGGTGCTGCCGCGCCGTACCGCCTTCGTGCGCTCCACCTCCTCCAAGCGGTCCGAGGGGCAGATCCTCGCCGCCAACGTCGACCACGCGCTCGTCGCCCTGTCGCTGGCCGTCGACCTCGACCTCGGCCGCGTCGAGCGCTTCCTCGCCCTGGCCTGGGAGTCCGGGGCACAGCCGCTGGTCGTGCTGACCAAGGCCGACCTCGTGCCGGACCCGGTGGGGCTGGCGTATCTCGTCCAGGACGTGGAGACCGCGGCGCCCGGCGTGCCGGTGCTGCCGGTCAGCGCCACGACCGGGACCGGGCTCGACGCCGTGGCCGCCGTCGTCTCCGGCGGCACGTCGGTGCTGCTCGGGCAGTCCGGCACGGGCAAGTCGACCCTCGCCAACGTGCTGCTCGGCGAGGACGTCATGCGCGTCCACGCCGCGCGGGACGTCGACGGCAAGGGCCGGCACACGACCACCACCCGCAACCTGCTCGCCCTGCCGGGCGGCGGCGTGCTGATCGACACCCCCGGACTGCGGGGCGTCGGTCTGTGGGACGCCGGGAGCGGGGTGGGCCAGGTGTTCTCCGAGATCGAGGAACTGGCCGAGCGGTGCCGCTTCCACGACTGCGCGCACGCCGGGGAGCCCGGCTGTGCCGTGCTGGCCGCCATCGACACCGGTGACCTGCCGGAACGGCGGCTGGCGAGCTACCGCAAGCTCATGCGGGAGAACCAGCGGATCGTGGCCAAGACCGACGCCCGGCTGCGCGCCGAGATCCGGCGCGACTGGAAGCGCCGGGGCGCCGAGGGCCGCGCGGCGATGGACGCGAAGCGGGGGAGGTGGCGGCCCTAGGTCGTGTCTTCAATTGATCTTGAGTGGTGGATCATGGTCGGGTGATACGTCGCCATGAACTGTCCGATGAGGAGTGGGAGTTCCTCCGTC
>NZ_JBIBWT010000012.1:0-260104 GCF_043081525.1 Streptomyces sp. NPDC014864 | reverse complement strand
GACGTTCCTGATCCGCCGCCCGGTGTGCCCGGTCCACTCGCCCGAACGAACCCGGTCCGCGAAATCGGCCATCTTGTCCAGGACCGCGTGCACGGCGGGCACCACGTTCTCCCCACCGGCCTCGACCACCGCCCCACGCGGCGCGCGCAGCGCCGTGTGCAGCACCGCCCGGTCCTCCGTGACGTTGATCCGCTCACCACGGAACATCGCGTCCCGCAACCCGAACACATCCGTGGCCACCGCCAGTTCCTGCAACAGGGCGAGGGTCTCGTCGGTGACCAGATGCTTGGAGTAGTCGATGCGCAGGTCCCCGACCCGGACCGTGTACCGCTCGGCACGCCCCGGGTCGGCCGCGAACAGCTCCCGCAGATCCGGCTCGCGGAGCGTGCGCGCGCGGTGGTCCTCCAGGGCGGTCCACTCGGGCATGTGGTTGAGCCTGGTACGGCCGTCTGCGTTCATTTCGGACTTCAGCCTTCTCTCGCAACTGTCCTGCTGTGTACCTTGCCCCGCTGCCGGTCCCAACCTAATTGATCAGCGCCCGGGCCGACCGGCCCTGACGCCGTCGTCCGGCGCAACAACAGGTACGTCCGGCTTGCGCGCGGGTATCAACGAGGTGACGGCGAGCGCGAAGAGGGCGGCCGCGAACAGCGCGGGCCCGTTCAGTCCGTACCACCGGGCCACGGCCCCGCCGAGGAGGGCGCCCAGCGGGGCACCGGAGGTGGAGGCGGTGCGGAAGGCCGAGGCGACACGCCCCACCATCGACGCGGGGCTGCGCTGCTGCATCAGCGTGACCTGGTTGACGTTCCACACCATGCCCATCACACCCAGCAGCGCCATGCCGGCGAGCAGGGCGCCGAGGTGGCGGACGGTCCCGACGAGGACGAGGGACGACGTCTGGACGGTTCCGGCGAGCAGAAGGGCGCGCACCCGCCCGAGGCGGCGCGCGATCCGCCGGGCGGCGAACCCGCCGGCGAGGCTGCCGGCGGAGTACGCCGTCATCGCGGCCGCGTACCCCGCGTCGCCCGCGTGCAGCCAGCGCGTCACCTGCAGGACCAGCGTGGCGATCAGGGCACCCATGCCGATGTTGCACAGCAGCGTGGACACGCAGACGGCCCGCAGCGCCCGGTCGCCCCACAGCGCGCGCAGACCCGCGCCGATCTCCCCGCGCAGGGTGCTGCCGCCCGGGCGGCGATCCCGCTGCGGGAGCCGGACGCGCAGGGACGCCACGAGGGCGGCGGCCACCAGATAGGTGCCCGCGTCGGCCACGAAGGGCACGCACACCCCGGCCGTCAGCAGCAGCGGCACGAACGGGCCGGCCAGTAGCCCGCCGGCGAGCTGCTGGCCGGTCATCAGCCGGGCGTTCGCGCTGCTCAGGGCGCCGCGGTCCACCAGGGACGGCAGCAGGGCCGTGGAGGCGTTGTCGAACAGGGTCTGCAGGGTGGTCAGCGAGAAGGCGAGCAGGAGCAGCAGCGGGATCGACGCGTGCCCGAGGCCGACGGCGAGGGCGAAACCGGCGACGAGCAGCCCGCGTACGGTGTCCACCGCCCACATCGCCCGTCGCTGGTCGACGCGGTCCGCCAGGGCGCCGCCGAGCAGCCCGAACAGCAGCCAGGGCACATAGCCGCAGGCGGTCACGGAGGCGATGACGAGAGGCTCGTCGGTCAGGCGCACGGCGAGCAGCGGGAGCGCGGCGGTCCGCAGGGCGTCCCCGAACCGTGAGGTCACGGCGGCCGTCCACAGCCGCCCGAATCCCCCGCGCCACGTGGGCGCGGACCTGTCCACCGCCTCGACCGCCGTCACGACATCCCCCGCACGAAGCACCGAAGTCCCGATGCACACACCGTAGGGGGAGGCACTGACAACGGGCCGTGAGTGGGCGGCCCCTGCGGCCCATGCGACAGGTCCGGCCCGCGCCCTCGGGCGCCCGGCGGGACCTGAACGTCTAGATCTCGCCCCGCAGTTTGGCGAGCGCCTCGGCGAGGATCGCCTCGCCGTCCGCGTCGCTGCGCCGCTCCCGCACGTACGCCAGGTGCGTCTTGTACGGCTCGGTGCGCGGTGGGTCCGGCGGGTTGTCCCGGTCCTGACCGGCCGGGAAGCCGCAGCGCGGGCAGTCCCAGGTTTCGGGCACCTGCGCGTCGCTGGCGAAGCTGGGCTGCGTCTCGTGCCCGTTGGAGCACCAGAAGGAGATGCGCAGACGCGGCGCGGACTCGCCGCGCTCGGCCTCGCCCATCGGCCCAGCCCCGACCCGGCTTCCTCGGATCGCGTTGCCACTTGCCACGGTCGTAACTCCCTGCGTGATGGTGCCGCCAAGCGAGTCGGCGTTTCGCTTCGCTGCGAGCGCCTCAGTCTACGTAAGGCCCAACGCGCGTCCAGTGATAGGAGTTACAGCCCCCTACAAAGACGCAAGCCCCATGATAGGCCGCGCTCAGGAGCGCGTACCGTACATGGGGCCATACGTACGGATTGTGCGGGTGGAACGCGTCAGCTGTTCGTCTTCATGAGAAGGCCGAGCACCACGATGCACGCAAACCACAACAGACCGATCACCACGGTGATCCGGTCGAGGTTGCGCTCGGCGACCGAGGAGCCGCCGACGGAGGACTGCATTCCGCCACCGAACATGTCGGAGAGGCCGCCGCCCTTCCCCTTGTGCATCAGCACCAGCAGCATCAGCAACAGGCTGAAGACGATCAGGGCGATCGAGAACCCCAGAACCACGGCTGGACCAACTTCCTCGGATTCGGATGGACGACGGGGGTGCGGTGGTAGCCCCACCACACCCCCGCAAGGGTACGACGGATCGTCCCTACGGCATACTCACTGCTCGCGGAAGCGCACGATCTTGACGAACTCGTCCGCGTCCAGCGAGGCACCGCCGACCAGGGCGCCGTCGATGTCGGCCTGCGCCATGATCTCGGCGACATTGCCCGACTTCACCGAGCCGCCGTACTGGATGCGCACCTTGTCGGCCACGTCCTGCGAGTACAGCTCGGCGATCTTGCCGCGGACGGCGGCGCAGACCTCCTGGGCGTCCTCGGCGCCGCAGACCTTTCCGGTGCCGATCGCCCAGACCGGCTCGTAGGCGATCACGATGGACTCGACCTGCTCGGCCGGGAGGTCCTTCAGACCGCCCTCGACCTGGGCGAGCGTGTGGGAGACCTGGTTGCCCGCCTCGCGGACCGCCAGTTCCTCGCCGACGCACAGGATCGGGGTCAGGCCGTGCCGGAAGGCGGCCTTCGTCTTGGCGTTGACCAGCTCGTCGGTCTCGGCGTGGTACTGGCGTCGCTCGGAGTGGCCGATCACCACGTAGGTGCACTTGAGCTTGGCCAGCATCGAGCCCGAGATCTCGCCGGTGTAGGCCCCGGAGTCGTGCTGCGAGACGTCCTGGGCGCCGTACTTGATCTGCAGCTTGTCGCCGTCGACCAGGGTCTGTACGGAGCGCAGGTCGGTGAAGGGCGGCAGGACGGCGACCTCGACGGCCTCGTAGTCCTTGTCGGCCAGGGCGAAGGCGAGCTTCTGGACGTGGGCGATGGCCTCGAGGTGGTTGAGGTTCATCTTCCAGTTGCCCGCCATCAGCGGCGTGCGCGTACTCATGCTTGGTCAGTCCTCCAGTGCGGCGAGGCCGGGGAGCGTCTTGCCCTCGAGGTATTCGAGGGAGGCGCCGCCGCCGGTCGAGATGTGGCCGAATGCCGACTCGTCGAAGCCCAGCGTACGGACCGCGGCGGCGGAGTCGCCGCCACCCACTACGGTGAAGCCGTTCGAGTCGACGAGGGCCTGTGCGACGGCCTTGGTGCCCTCGGCGTAGTCGGGGTGCTCGAAGACGCCCATCGGGCCGTTCCAGAAGACGGTGGCGGCGTCGGCGAGCTTCGTGGCGTACAGCTCGCGGGTCTTCGGGCCGATGTCCAGGCCCTCGTGGTCGGCGGGGATCTTGTCCGCGTCCACGACGACGTGCTGCGTGGGCGCCTTGGTCTTCAGGTCGGGGAACTCGGTGGAGGCCACCACGTCGACCGGGAGCACCAGCTCGACGCCGTTCTTCTCGGCGCGCTCCATGTACTCGGCGACGGCGGGCACCTGGTCCTCCTGCAGGAGGGAGATGCCGACCTCGTAGCCCTTGGCCTTGAGGAAGGTGTAGGCCATGCCGCCGCCGATGAGCAGCCGGTCCGCCTTGCCCAGGAGCTGGTCGATGACGGCGAGCTTGTCGGAGACCTTCGCGCCGCCGAGCGCGACGACGTAGGGGCGCTTGACGTCCTGGGTGAGCTTCCTCAGGACGCCGACCTCGGTGGCGATGAGGAAGCCGGCGTAGTGCGGCAGCCGGGCCGGGAGGTCGTAGACGGAGGCGTGCTTGCGGTGCACGGCGCCGAAGCCGTCGCCGACGTAGACGTCCGCGAGGGCGGCCAGTCGGTCGGCGAACTCGCCGCGCTCGGTGTCGTCCTTGGAGGTCTCGCCGGGGTTGAAGCGCAGGTTCTCGATGACCGCGACCTGGCCGGGCTGGAGGCCGTCCACGGCGTCGTGCGCGGCCGGGCCGACGGTGTCCTCGGCGAACGCCACGGGCGCGCCGAGGAGTTCACCGAGCCGCTCGGCCGCGGGCAGCAGCGAGAAGGCGGGGTCCGGGGCGCCCTTGGGGCGGCCCAGGTGGGAGGCGACGACCACCTTGGCGCCCGCCTCGGCGAGGGCCTTTACGGTGGGCAGTACGGCGCGGATGCGGCCGTCGTCGGTGATGACTCCGTCGGCGAGCGGGACGTTGAGGTCGGCGCGGACGAAGACCCGCTTGCCGGACACGTCTTCGGAGAGCAGTTCGTCGATCGTCTTCATAGGTACTCCTGAGGAAGGGCTCTTGATCGTACGAGGGGTGATCGAGCTGCCGGCGGGCCGGTCCGGGGGAGCGGCCCGCCGTACGTGAGTCAGGGCTCGGACGGCGCGACCTGCGCTGCCCGAGCCCTGCTCTCACCTCGCGGTGCCTGGTGCGGCGATCAGAGCTGGTTGCCGACGAAGACCGTCAGGTCGACGAGGCGGTTGGAGTAGCCCCACTCGTTGTCGTACCAACCGATGACCTTCACGTTCTTGCCCTCCTGGACCATGGTCAGGGAGGAATCGAAGGTGCAGGACGCCGGGGCGTTGACGATGTCGGAGGAGACGATCGCGTCCTCGGTGTACTCGAGGATGCCCTTCAGCTCGCCCTCGGCGGCCTTCTGGAAGGCGGCGTTGACCTCTTCCTTGGTGACCTCGCGGCCGAGCTCGATGACGAGGTCGGTGACCGAGCCGGTCGGGACCGGGACGCGCATGGCCATGCCGTCCAGCTTGCCCTTGAGCTGCGGCAGCACCAGGGCGGTGGCCTTGGCGGCACCGGTGGTGGTCGGGATGATGTTCTCGGCGGCGGCACGGGCGCGGCGCAGGTCCTTGTGCGGGAAGTCCAGGATGCGCTGGTCGTTCGTGTACGCGTGCACCGTGGTCATCAGGCCCTTGACGATGCCGAAGTTCTCGTCGAGGACCTTCGCCATCGGCGCCACGCAGTTGGTGGTGCAGGAGGCGTTGGAGATGACGTGGTGGTTCGCCGGGTCGTACTGGTCGTGGTTGACGCCCATCACGATGGTGACGTCTTCGTCCTTGGCCGGAGCCGAGATGATGACCTTCTTGGCGCCGCCCGCGATGTGCTTCTCGGCGTCTTCCTTCTTGGTGAAGATGCCGGTGGACTCGATGACGATGTCCACGCCCAGCTCGCCCCACGGGATGTCGGCGGGGTTGCGCTCGGAGAGGACCTTGATCGTCCTGCCGCCGACGGTGATGGTGTCCGCAGTGTGGGACACCTCCTCGGTCAGACGACCGAGGATCGTGTCGTACTTGAGCAGGTGGGCGGTGGTCGCGGTGTCACCCAGGTCGTTGACAGCCACGATCTCGATGTCCGCACCCTGCTCCAGCAGCGCGCGGAAGTAGTTACGACCGATGCGGCCAAAGCCGTTGATGCCTACGCGGATCGTCACGAACCGATCTCCTCGTTGGTACGCCGGCTCGACGCCGGCGAGCTGTATGGGATGTCCCCGACCACCCCCGACCCTACCTCTCTGCGGCCTGTCTGGTGGCATCCACATGCCCCATACACGGCACCGTGGTCCGTACCCGCCAGTAGGGGTACGGACCACCCCGAGCAGGCGCCCGGATCACGCCCCTTCATCCGGGAAAGTCGGCGCCTTTCGACCCCCATCGGTACTCGTTCGTGAGGGGGTCGGCTCAGTTGTCGGGTGCCCCTTCGAGAGGGGGCCGGCTCACTTGTCGAGTGCCGCCAGCGCCCTCCTCAGCAGAGCCGTCCGGTCGGCCGCCGCGGGCACCTGTTCGAGCCCGAATCCGAGCAGCACGGTCCGGTTCGCGGTGACCGCTCCGTACGTCTGGAAAAGGGTGCCGGTGCGGGCCCAGTCCTTCAGCGCGGCCGGGCTGCCCGCGGGCGGTCCGGGCACGCTCCAGGGCCCGAGCGACGTCTCGAAGCCCTCGGTGTCCCGGGCGCTGCCGCCGACCACGAGCGAGGCGTCGTCGGCGAGCATGCCGTGGCCGCCGGTGCCCGGGTCGGTGACGTAGGCGAGGGAGACCTCGACCGACCTGCCGGCGTACGCGCTCAGGTCGAAGCTCACCTGCTGCCAGCCGCCGGAGGATCCGGTGAGGCTGTTCCACGCGCCGCTGGTGCCGGTGGGAGCGCAGCCGCCGGCGGACGGGGTCAGGTAGTGCCTGAGCCAGGGGTGCTCGTTGATCAGGAACCCGGCCTCGCACTCCGCGGGCACGGCGGTGCTCGTCCGCCCGCCCGCCTCGGGCAGGGTCGTCCAGTCGTCCGCCCCGCTGGTGCGGATCTCCAGGAGCGCGTGGTCGTAGCCCGGCTCGGTGTCCCACAGCAGCCGGGTGCGCAGCGCGGGCCGGTCGGTGGCGGCGACCTGGGTGAGGTCGATGGTGCGGGTGAGGCGCTTGTAACCGTCGTCGCTGTGCACCGCGGCTGCCATGTACGCGCCCGTGTACGGCCCGTACGGGTTGACGGTCCCGGCGAACCGCCCGGCACCCGCACTGGTGAACTGGGGGTACTTGTCGGCCGGCAGTTCCTCGGAGGTCACCCCGTAGGTGCCCGCCTGGTCCAGCGGGTTGCCGGGCGCGTCGCCGAGCGCTCCGGTGAACCCGGCGAGCCGGCCGGACCCGGTGAAGCCGGTGGCCCCCGAGGTGGACGTGCGCGAGTAGGCGCCCAGGTAGTACTGGCTGAAGTCGTCCGAGGGCGTGCCGTCGCCGAGGTCGACGCTGCCGCCGGCCCGCTCCCCCGCCTCGATCAGCCGACCGCCCTCGTTGAGGTAGGCGCGCAACTGCAACTGGGTCGGGTTGCCCGGGCCCTTGGCGCCCGAGTAGTGGACGACCGTGCGGAAGTGCCGCAGCACGCCGAGAGCGTCGGGCACGCCCTGCCGCGCCACGTCCCAGACGATCGCCGCGCGGCCGTTCGCCTTCAGCGCGTCCACGTACGTCCGCGCCTGCGTCGCGGCCGCGCCCTCCTCGGCGACCACGAGCGTGTCGGCCCGGGGCCGCTCGGCCACGGTGTAGGTGAAGCGGCCGCCGGAGACCCGTTTGCCGCTGCCGCCGCGGCCCGTGAACCACACCTCGACCCGGTCGCCCGGCCGGGCTCCGCGGACCGCGGCCCGGTACTCGTCGAAGTGGAGGTTGTCGTCGCCGCCGTAGGTCCGGCCGCCCTTCCAGGGCCGCAGTGCCCGCTCCTGGGTGCGGCCGCCGTTGACGCGGTACCTGAGCCTCTTGTCCCGCACGGACTTGCGTACGACGGCGGAGACCTCCTGGTCGGCGCCGCGCGCGTACGACGTCGGGAAGGCGGCCGGGGTGAAGTCGGCGGCGCTCAGACCGACCGAGGAGGCCGGCCGGTCGGGGTGGCCGGCCGTCTCGGCGACGGAGAGCGCGAACGGGACGTTCTTCTCGAATTCCTGCTCGATCAGCTTCTCGTCGTCGGGGAAGGTGAAGATCGACCGGCAGTCGGCCGCGTTCCAGGCGTCGTTCGGGTCGACGTTCGAGGCGGTCTGACAGGTCGACATCTCGGGGGTGAACATCCCCATGCCGTTGACGTTCGCCGCGTGGCCGTCCGCCTCGCCGTTGGTGGTGTACAGCTCCGAGGAGACCTGGGAACGGTAGCCCGGGATCGCCGGGTTGTCCGGTGTGCCGGCCAGCGCCTTGTAGAGGACGTCGTCCGGGGTCGGGGTGGCCACCTGCCAGCCGACGCCGTACAGCAGGAGCTGGGCGGCGGAGTGGTAGTTGATGCCGAACGCGAAGTGGACGCGCTTCTCGAACCGGTCCAGCGCCTGCGTCTCGGGCTCGGAGGCGGGGGCCGCGCCCCGGTAGGTCTCGCTGGTGGGATTGGGCGAGGAACCCTCGTCGTCGTAGCCCCACTTGTAGGGGAAGTTGCGGTTGAGGTCCACGCCGTCACCGGTGGAGATGGTGCCGTCGCCGTTGACGTCGCGCAGGTTCTTGCGCCACAGGCGGGCGCCGGCGTCCTTGAAGGTGTAGTCGTACCCGTCGGGGTTGGCGGAGACGACGAACCACAGCTCGGTCGTGTCGACGAGCTTCCTCACGCGCCTGTCGGTCCGGTAGTGGTCCAGGTAGTAGTGCATCAGCCGGCGGGTCATCTCCGGCGTGATCCACTCGCGCGCATGCTGGTTGGACATGTACAGCACGGCCGGCCGGGAGCCGTCCCTGGTCTTCCTGGCGTCCTTCGTGAGTTTGACCGCCAGGATGTCCTGGCCGCCCACGGTCCGGCCGATGGAGACGACCTTGGTGAGGCCCGGATGGGCCTGGCCGGTCCGGACGATCTCCTCCTTCAGGCCCCCCTTGCCGCTGTACGGGCGGAACACGCCCTGGCCGGCGGCGGCGACGCGTCTGCCGGCGGTGGCCGGGAGCGTGTGCTCGGTGAGGCGGACGCCCTGCGTCCGGAGCCGCTCGGCCTGTCGGTCGGTCAGGTAGAGCTCGACGGCGGCCCGGTCCCTGCCGCTCATCCGCTCGCCCAGTTCCTGGGCGTCCTGACCGGCCTTCAGCAGCAGGGGTAACTGCCGCGCGGTGACGTCGGCGCGGAAGACCTTCACCTCGTCCGGGTCGGGCCGGGGTGAACTCCCGCTCTGCGCCTGGGCGACGGGCGCGAGGATCGCTCCGCCGAGCAGGAGCGCGCCGACAGCGAGGATCGATCTCGCTCTGTGTCTCATGAACCCCCCTAGCGGTGGTCCGCCACGGCGACGGACAGTTGCCAGGCTCATGTCACTCCTAGATCGAGTCAAGGGTGCTTCAAAGACAGGGCAATGCAGGTACCGGGGCCTCGATTGAGCACGAGCGCCCGGGCTTTGGGGCCGACCGCGGGACGGGCGGGGGCGGGGTACGGGGCCGACCGCGGGACGGACGGGGGCCGGGGGTGAGGGCCGACCGCGGGGCGGACGGGCCCGGGGTGTTGGGGCCGACGGCGGGTACGGACGGGGGCAAGGGTGTGGAGTGGCGACCGAAGGACGGACGGGAGTCGATGGGGGCGGCGGGTGGCGGTCGGCGGGGGGGCTGGGCACTCGCCCGCGAGGAACCGAAGGGGACGGGCATGAGCGGCCGGCTACCGGCTACCGGCACAGGTGACGACGCGGGCTCGCGCGAGCCGCGCGGTGGCGCGCGGAGCCTTCGCCGTCCTCCGTGTCAGCCCGCGAGGTTGTCCGCCAGCTCCTCGCTGAGGTTGGCCTCCGTGCCCGGGATGCCGAGGTCGGAGGCGCGCTTGTCGGCCATCGCCAGCAGACGGCGGATACGGCCGGCGACGGCGTCCTTGGTCAGCGGCGGGTCGGCGAGCGCGCCCAGCTCCTCCAGGGACGCCTGCTTGTGCTCCATGCGCAGCCGGCCCGCCGCCGCGAGGTGCTCGGGCACGTCGTCGGCGAGGATCTCCAGGGCGCGCTGGACCCGGGCTCCGGCCGCCACCGCGGCGCGGGCGGAGCGGCGCAGGTTGGCGTCGTCGAAGTTGGCCAGCCGGTTCGCCGTGGCGCGGACCTCGCGACGCATCCGCCGCTCCTCCCAGGCCAGCACGGACTCGTGCGCCCCGAGCCGGGTCAGCAGGGCGCCGATGGCGTCACCGTCGCGGACGACGACCCGGTCCACTCCGCGCACCTCGCGCGCCTTGGCCGCGATCGACAGCCGGCGGGCGGCACCGACCAGCGCCAGCGCGGCCTCCGGGCCCGGGCAGGTCACCTCGAGCGAGGAGGAACGACCGGGCTCGGTGAGCGAGCCGTGGGCCAGGAAGGCACCTCGCCAGGCCGCCTCGGCGTCGCAGGTGGCCCCCGAGACCACCTGCGGGGGCAGGCCCCGGATCGGGCGTCCCCGGCCGTCGACGAGGCCGGTCTGGCGGGCCAGCTGGTCGCCGCCCGCGACGACGCGCACGACGTAGCGCGATCCCCGGCGCAGCCCGCCGGGTGCCATCACGATCAGCTCGGAGCTGTGGCCGAAGATCTCCAAGATGTCCCGCTTGAGGCGCCGGGCCGCCATCGCGGTGTCCAGCTCCGCCTCGATCACGATGCGCCCGCTGACCAGATGGAGGCCGCCGGCGAACCGCAGGATGGCGGAGACCTCCGCCTTCCTGCAGCAGGTCCGGGTGACGGGGAGCCGGGAGATCTCGTCCTTCACCGCTGCCGTCATCGCCATGGGCCGATCCTTCCATGCATCCGAAAAATACGGTCGTACGCGGCGGCCAGCAGCTCCGGGTCGTGCCGAGGGGTTCCGTCTCTCCGGGCCACCGGCGCCAGCTCGACCGCGGCACCGAACCGCTTGGCGGCCTCGGTGAGGACCTCGCGGTCGGGTACGGCGGCCTCGTCGGCCAGCACCACGTCCAGGGCGAGTTTAGGGGCGTGTCGTCCCAAAACCTCCAAATGACGCTGCGGGGAGAAGCCGTCGGTTTCTCCTGGCTGCGGAGCGAGGTTCAGTGAGAGTACCCGGCGCGCCTTGGTCTGCGTCAGCGCGTCCAGGAGGTCGGGCACCAGCAGGTGCGGGATGACCGAGGAGAACCAGGAGCCGGGGCCGAGCACCACCCAGTCCGCGTCCAGCACCGCCGCGACGGCCTCGGGGACGGCGGGCGGGTCGTGCGGCACCAGGTGCACGGACTGCACCTCGCCCGGGGTGAGCGCGACGGTCGCCTGGCCGCGGACGGTGTCGACGTCGTCGGGCCGCTCCGGGTCGTGCCCCTTGACCAGGGCCTGCAGTTCCAGGGGCACGGCGGACATCGGCAGCACCCGGCCGTGTGCGCCGAGCAGCTTGCCGACCAGGTCCAGGGCCTGGACGTGGTCGCCGAGCTGCTCCCACAGGGCCACGATGAGCAGGTTGCCGACCGCGTGGTCGTGGAGGTCGCCCTGGGAGGTGAAGCGGTGCTGGATGACACGGGCCCAGGTCTGGCCCCAGTCGTCGTCCCCGCACAGCGCGGCCAGCGCCTTGCGCAGGTCGCCGGGCGGCAGCACCCCCAGCTCGTCGCGCAGGCGACCGCTGGAGCCGCCGTCGTCGGCCACGGTGACGACGGCGGTCAGATCGCCGGTGATGCGGCGCAGCGCGGCGAGCGAGGCGGACAGGCCCATGCCGCCGCCGAGGGCGACCACCTTGGGCTGGGCGCCGCGGCGGCGCGGCCGGGCCCCGCGGGCCTCGGCCGGGCGGCCGGCGCGCGACTCGGCCGGCTGGCGGCCCGCACGCGCCTCGGGCACCACCCGGCGCAGCCTGCCCAGCCGCGGAGTACGTCCGGTCACTCGCGCCCCATGTCCCGGTGCACGACGACGGTCTCCACGCCCTCGGCCGCGAGCCGCGCGGCGAGCTTCTCCGACATGGCCACCGAGCGGTGCTTGCCGCCGGTGCAGCCGATGGCGATGGTGACGTAGCGCTTGCCCTCGCGGCGGTACCCGGCCGCGATCAGACGCAGCAGTTCGGCGTAGCGGTCGAGGAACTCCTTGGCGCCGGGCTGGTTGAACACGTACGCGGCGACCTCCTCGTTGACGCCGGTGTACGGGCGCAGCTCGGGGACCCAGTGCGGGTTGGGCAGGAACCGCATGTCCGCGACCAGGTCGGCGTCGACCGGGAGGCCGTACTTGAAGCCGAAGGACATGACGGTGGCCCGCAGCTCCGGCTCCTCCTCGCCGGCGAACTGGGCGTCCATCTTGGCGCGCAGCTCGTGGACGTTGAGGCTGGAGGTGTCGATCACCAGGTCGGCGTCGCCGCGGAGCTCGCGCAGCAGCTCCCGCTCGGCGGCGATGCCGTCGACGATCCGGCCGTCGCCCTGGAGGGGGTGGGGCCGGCGCACCGACTCGAAGCGGCGCACCAGCGCCTCGTCGGAGGACTCCAGGAAGACGATCCGCCGGGTGACGTGCTTCGCCTCCAGGTCCGCCAGGGACTCCCGCAGGTTGTCGAAGAAGCGGCGGCCGCGGACGTCGACGACGACCGCGATACGTGCCACGTTGCCCTGCGAGCGGGCGCCGAGCTCCACCATGGTGGGGATCAGCGCGGGCGGCAGGTTGTCGACGACGAACCAGCCGAGGTCCTCCAGACACTTGGCCGCCGTGGACCGGCCGGCCCCGGACATGCCGGAGATGATCACCAGCTCGGGGATGGCGGCCTCGGGGACCCCGGCCGTGTCGATGCCCGTACTCACCTGTGCTCCGTCTTTCTGGACCGTCTGCTGCGGGTGGTCCTCGCGCTCTTCCGTGTGCGCCTGATCCGGCTGAGCCGTGGGCTGCTTCTCGTGCTCTGTCATGTCTCCTGCCCCCGTCGCTCTTCCGGGCTGCCCGTGGGCACGGGCTCCCCTGCGGAACCCGTCGTCGTCCCGGGTACCACGTCTTCCACGTCTTCCATGATCTCTCCCGTCGCCATGTTGACGGCAGGGGCGGCCGGGGCCGCCTGGGCAAGGGCCACGGCGATCGCCTCGGCCGTTTTGCGGCCTATGCCGGGAACCTCACAGATCTGGTCGATTGTGGCGGATCGCAGCTTCTTCACCGAGCCGAAATGCTTGATCAACGCCTGCTTGCGTGTCTCGCCGAGGCCCGGCACGTCGTCCAGCGGTCCGGCCCGGAACCGCTTGGCCCGTTTGGTGCGCTGGTAGGTGATCGCGAAGCGGTGGGCCTCGTCGCGGACGCGCTGCAGCAGGTAGAGGCCCTCGCTGGAGCGGGGCAGGACCACCGGGTCGTCGTCGCCCGGCACCCAGACCTCCTCCAGGCGCTTGGCCAGGCCGCACACGGCGATGTCGTCGATGCCCAGCTCGTCCAGGGCCCGCCGGGCGGCCGCCACCTGCGGCTGCCCGCCGTCGACGACGACGAGCTGCGGCGGGTACGCGAACCGCTTGGGCCGCCCGTCGTCCTCGATGAGGCCGCCCGGGGAGGCGTTCCCCGAACCGTCGGCGCCCGGGGCGGCCGGACCTCCGTCGGGGGCGGCGGCGGGGGCGGGGCCGCCGTCGGCCGGGGTGCCGATGACGGGGGACACCGGGGCGCCGGTGGCGGCCGGGGTGCCGGTGGCGGTTTCCTCACCGTCGGCCCACTCGCCGGTCCTCTCCTTCTCGGCCAGATAGCGCCGGAAGCGGCGGGTGATCACCTCGTGCATGGACCGGACGTCGTCCTGGCCCTCGAAGCCCTTGATCTGGAAGCGCCGGTACTCGCTCTTGCGCTGCAGGCCGTCCTCGAAGACCACCATGGAGGCGACCACATCGTCGCCCTGGAGGTGGGAGATGTCGTAGCACTCGATCCGCAGGGGGGCGCTGTCCAGGTCGAGGGCCTCGGCGATCTCCTCCAGGGCGCGCGAGCGCGTGGTCAGGTCGGAGGCGCGCCTGGTCTTGTGCAGGACGAGCGACTGCTGGGCGTTGCGCTGGACCGTCTCCATGAGAGCCTTCTTGTCGCCGCGCTGCGGGATGCGCAGCGAGACGTTGGACCCGCGCCGGTCGGTGAGCCACTGCTGGACCGGCTCGACCGGATCGGGCAGCGCCGGAACGAGGACCTCCTTGGGGACCGCGTCGCCCTTCTCCTCGCCGTACAGCTGCTGCAGCGCGTGCTCCACGAGCGCGCCCGTGGTGACGTCCTCCACCTTGTCCGTCACCCAACCGCGCTGACCGCGCACACGACCGCCGCGCACGTGGAAGATCTGGACGGCGGCCTCCAGTTCGTCCTCGGCGACCGCGATGAGGTCGGCGTCGGTCGCGTCCGCGAGCACGACCGCGTTCTTCTCCATGGCCTTCTTCAGGGCCTCGATGTCGTCACGCAGGCGGGCCGCCCGCTCGTACTCCATCTCCCCGGCCGCCTCCACCATCCGCTTCTCCAGGCGGCGCAGGTAGGTGCCCGTGCGGCCGGCCATGAAGTCGCAGAACTCCTCGGCCAGTTCGCGGTGCTCCTCGGCGGTGATACGGCCGACGCAGGGCGCCGAGCACTTGTCGATGTAGCCGAGGAGGCAGGGGCGGCCGGTGCGGGCGGCGTTCTTGAAGACACCGGCCGAGCAGGTGCGCACGGGGAAGACGCGCAGCAGCAGGTCCACGGTGTCCCGGATGGCCCACGCGTGCGCGTACGGCCCGAAGTAGCGCACGCCCTTCTTCTTGCGGCCGCGCATCACCTGCACGCGCGGGAACTCCTCGTTCATCGTCACCGCGAGGTACGGGTAGCTCTTGTCGTCGCGGTACTTGACGTTGAACCGGGGGTCGAACTCCTTGATCCAGGAGTACTCCAGCTGCAGCGCCTCGACCTCCGTGGACACCACCGTCCACTCCACGGACGCGGCCGTGGTGACCATGCTGCGGGTGCGCGGGTGCAGGTTCGCCAGGTCCTGGAAGTAGTTCGCCAGGCGCTGGCGCAGGCTCTTCGCCTTTCCGACGTAGATCACCCGGCGGTGCTCGTCGCGGAACCTGTACACCCCGGGAGTGTCCGGGATGTCTCCCGGCTTGGGGCGGTAGCTGGAGGGGTCGGCCATGTCTCACACCCTACTGGCGAGAGGTGACAGCGCGGCGGGCCTGTGGACAACGCCGCGGCGGGCCTGTGGACGACATCGCGCCTGGTCCGCACCCCGGGCCGGCCACGCACCGTGACCGGTCGTCTCCGTTCCGGCGGCCCACCTCCCAGGACGGGCGTCCCCCCGGGGGATGCGGGGTGCGGACTCGGCCAGGAGCGCGCCGCTGTCGGCTTCAGGTGTTGTCGGGACTAGGTCAACACGCTTCAATGCGGGGGAACTCGGGGCCGCGAACGACGGCGTACGGATGTGAAGAAGCGTTTCGCCGCGCCGGCGGGCGGCCCCGAGGGCGTGAACGGTCTGACCAGCCGTTGTGAACATTTCACAGAAAGGCCCCTGCATGCCGCACGCTCCACAACACGCGGACACCGCCCCCGCGGAACTGGACACGGCCCTGCGGGGCGGCCCCTTCCACGTCGCGCTGCGCGCCGCGATCGCGGCCCGGGGACTGCCGTTGCAGCGCGTGCAGCACCACCTCTCGCGCTACGGGGTGCGGGTCGGGGTCACCAGCCTCAGCTACTGGCAGCAGGGCGCCCGGCGCCCGCAGCGCCCCGAGTCCCTGCGCGCCGTAAGGGCCCTGGAGGAGATCCTTCAGCTGCCGGAGGAGTCCCTGATCCGCCTGCTCGCCGAGAGTGAGGAGCGGCCCCTCGTCCGGGAGCCCGCGGCCCGCTCCTACCGCTCCCTGGTCGAGGCGTCGGGAGTGCTGGACCGGCTGCTGGCCGAGCTGGACTGCCCGCCCGACGGCGGCCTGCACATCCTCGGGCACCACGAGCGCGTCCGGATCGGTGCCCGGCGCGAACTCGCGGGGCGCGAGTCCCAGCACATCGTGCGCGCCCACCGGGACGGCGCGGACCGTTTCGTGGCCGTCCATCACGGCGACCCGGGGTGCGTGCCGGAGCGGATGGCCGTGCAGGCCCTGGAGAACTGCCGGACCGGGCGGGTGCGGTGGCACCACGACACCGGGGTGCTCGTGGCCGAGCTGCTCTTCGACACCCGGCTGCGGGCCGGCGACACCTTCCTCTTCCGCTACGGCGTCGAGGACGGCACGGCCGGCGTGTCACGCGAGTTCGTCCGGGGTTTCGGCTTCGTGGGCGGGCAGTACGCCCTTCAGGTGCGGTTCGACGCCGATGCCCTGCCGGTGCGCTGCCACCGGTTCACCCAGCACTCGGCGGCCGCCCCGCGCACCGGCCGCCACGACCTGCGGGTGAGCGAACGGCACCGCTCGGTGAACCTGGTCGAGCCACGCGTGCGGCCGGGGTTCGTGGGGATCGGCTGGGAGTGGGGGTGAGCGGACGCCGCTGAGCGACGGCCGCGCCCGTCAGGCCCCGGGCCCGGCGACGATCCTGCCGCCCTTGGCGCGGACCGGGAGCTCGTTCAGCGGCTCGGTGGCCGGGGCCCGCACCACCTGGCCGGTCGTGGCGTCGAACTCGCTGCCGTGGCAGGGGCATACGAGCGTCGTGCCCTGGAGCTTGTTGATGGGGCACTGGGCGTGCGTGCAGATGGTGCTGAACGCGCGGAGCGTGCCCTTCGCGTCCCGGCTGACCACCACGTTGTGGTCCCGGTGGAGCCTGGCGCCTCCCTCGGGCAGGTCGCTGTCGGCGCCGAGGTCCACCGGCGCCGTGGGGGTGGCCGGGGCCGAGGTTCCGCCGACGGGCGAGCAGGCGGCGAGCCCGAGCCCGGCGGCGGGCGCCAGGGCCGCTCCTCGAAGGACGGTACGGCGGCTCGCGGAGGGTCGGCCGGGCATGAGGTCTCCACTGGTCGGGGCGGTGCGTGGGGCCGTGCACGGAGGTGGTGCGGGCACGGTTGCGCACGCCGACGATATCCGCCCGTATCGCTCCGGCCGCGCCCGGGGCGGGGCTGGGACGGGGGATGAGCGGAGGTGGGAGGGGGCGGGACGGGGTTGAGTCGGGGTGGCGCGTAAACGCTTGCGCAAGCGTTTACGCGGGGCGGTGCGATGCGATAGCTTCCCGCCAGGAGGCTCGCGCGGCCGGTACGTGCCCGTACCGGGCCCGTGCCATGCCTCCGCGAGGCCCCATGATCCCCGCGACCCCCGCGAGGCCGCCCTCACGACGGTCCGGGAAGGAGACCCGATGCCCACCATGGCCGATGTCGCGCGCAGCGCCGGCGTCTCGGTGGCGACCGTCTCGCACGTGCTCAACGGCACCCGTCCGGTGCTGCCGCACACCCGTCAGGCCGTGCTGGACGCGGTGGAGGAGCTCGGCTACACCCCGAACACCCTCGCCCGCTCCCTGGTCACCTCCCGCACCCGGTCCATCGGGCTGGCGGTGTCGGCCGTCAGCAACCCGTACTTCACGGAGATCCTCCAGGGAGTCGAGGCCGGTGCCCTGGAGCACGGCTACAGCCTGCTCATCGCCGACCCGCACGACGACCCCGGGCACGAACGCAAGGTCGTCCAGTTCCTGCACGAGCGCCGTGTGGACGGCATGATCGTCGCTCCGTCCGCGGCACCTCGCGAACTCGTCGACTACCTCACGCGCCATGCCGTGCCGACGGTGTTCCTCGACCGGCTGATCGACGCCGAGGCGCACGGCACCTCGAGCTTCGACCAGGTCTGCGCCGACAGCGCCGAGCCGACCGCCCTCCTCGTCACTCACCTGGCCTCCCTCGGGCACCGGCGGATCGGCCTGGTCGCGGGTCTGCCGGGGCTCAGCACCACCCGCGAGCGGATCACCGGCTACCGGCACGGCCTGGCCGCCGCCGGGCTCGCCCACGACGAAGGGCTCGTGGTGCACGGCGACTCGTCCTCCGACGGCGCCGAGCGCGCGACCGCCGCCCTGCTGTCGGGAGCCGTGCCGCCCACGGCGCTGGTGACCGCCAACAACGCGATGACCATCGGCGCCCTGCGCGTGCTGCGCGAACGGGGTCTGTCCGTGCCCGGCGACATCGCCCTGTGCTGCTTCGACGACTTCGCCTGGGCCGACCTGTTCTCACCCCGGCTCACCGCGATCGCCCAGCCCAGCAGGGAACTGGGCGCGCAGGCCGTCCGGATGCTGCTGGACCGCCTGGCCGCGCCGGACCGGCCCGCACGGACGGTTCGGCTCCCGTGCTCCTTCGTCCACCGCACCTCCTGCGGGTGCCCGGAACGGCCGGAAGGGCCGGACCCGGCCGCGGCCCCCGCCGGACCCCTTGGCCGCCGCCCCGAGAAAGGAACCGACTCGTGATCGTCGTCGCCGGTGAGGCCCTGATCGACCTGGTACCGCAGGGCACGGGCGCCCTCACGGACCTCAAGCCGGCGCTCGGCGGCGGCCCCTACAACACGGCGGTCGCCCTCGGCCGCCTCGGCTCCCCCACGGCCTTCTGCTCCCGCACCTCGCACGACGCCTTCGGCGAGGCTCTGCTCGACGGGCTGCGGCGGGCCGGCGTGGACGTCTCCGGCGTACAGCGCGGAGCCGAGCCGACCACGCTGGCGGTCGCCACCATCGGCGCCGACGGATCCGCCGCGTACTCCTTCTACGTCGACGGCACCGCCGACCGGCTGTTCACCGCGCCCGCCGGACTTCCGGCCGGCACCCGGGCGGTGTCCTTCGGCACCTGTTCACTCGTGCTGGAGCCGGGTGCGAGCGCCTACGAGGACCTGATGCGCACCGCCGCGGCGCAGGGCGTGTTCACCGCGCTGGACCCGAACATCCGGGCCGGGCTCATCCCCGACGCGGACGCCTACCGGGCACGGTTCGCGCGCTGGCTGCCGTCGGTGTCGCTGCTGAAGCTCTCCGAGGAGGACGCCCACTGGCTGGGTGGCACCCCGCGCGAGTGGCTGGCCGCCGGGCCCTCGGCCGTCGTGATCACGCACGGCGGGGACGGACTCACCGCCTTCACCCGGGACGGCGCGGTGCACGCGGTGCCCGGCGAGAAGGTCGACGTGGTGGACACGATCGGCGCGGGCGACACGGTGAACGCCGCCCTGCTCCACGGTCTGTCCGTCCAGGGCGCCCTCTCCCCGGACGGTCTCGCCGCGCTCGGGCCCGACGGCTGGACCCGGCTGCTGCGGTTCGCGGCACACGCGGCGGCCATCACCTGCTCGCGCGCGGGCGCGGAGCCGCCGTACGCGTCCGAGGTGGGCGCGTTCTAGCGGGCCGTGCCGTCCGCCTTCGTGACCGGTGACGGTGACGGTGACGGTGACGGTGACGGTGACGGTGACGGTATGACAACGCGCGGCGCCCCACGGGGAGTTCCCGTGGGGCGCCGCGCGTTCCGTACCGCGGGTCAGGCCTTGCGGGCCCGCGTCGTCTTCTTCGCCGGCGCCGCCTTCGCGGCCGTCTTCTTCGTGGCCGCCGTCTTCCTGGTGGCTCCGCCGGCCTTCTTGGCCGCGGTGTCGTCGGCCGCCTTGGCCGTCCTGGCCGTGGCCGTCCTCTTCGCCGTGGCCGCGGCCGGGACCGCCTTCCGGGCGGCCGCCCGGCGCGGCGCCTTCACCGGCTCCGCGTCGCTGATCCGGTCGGCGCCGAGGATCTCGCGCAGGAATTTGCCGGTGTGGCTGGCCGGGACCCCGGCGACCTCCTCGGGCGTGCCCTCGGCGACGACGAGACCGCCGCCCGCGCCGCCCTCGGGGCCCATGTCCACGATCCAGTCGGCGGTCTTGATCACGTCGAGGTTGTGCTCGATGACGATGACCGTGTTGCCCTTGTCGACCAGGCCGGACAGGACCGTCAGCAGCTTGCTGATGTCCTCGAAGTGCAGACCGGTGGTCGGCTCGTCCAGGACGTAGACCGTGCGCCCGGTGGAGCGGCGCTGGAGCTCGCTGGCGAGCTTCACGCGCTGCGCCTCACCACCGGAGAGGGTGGTGGCGGACTGGCCGAGCCGGACGTAGCCGAGGCCCACGTCGTTCAGCGTCCTCAGGTGCCGGGAGATCGCGGGAACGGCCTCGAAGAAGTCCATGGCCTCCTCGATCGGCATGTTCAGCACGTCGGCGATGGACTTGCCCTTGTAGTGGACCTCCAGGGTCTCCCGGTTGTACCGGGCACCGTGGCAGACCTCGCACGGGACGTACACGTCCGGGAGGAAGTTCATCTCGATCTTGATCGTGCCGTCACCGGCGCAGTTCTCGCAGCGGCCGCCCTTGACGTTGAAGGAGAAGCGGCCGGGCTGGTAGCCGCGGACCTTCGCCTCGGTGGTCTCGGCGAACAGCTTGCGGATGTGGTCGAAGACGCCGGTGTAGGTGGCCGGGTTCGACCGGGGGGTGCGGCCGATGGGCGACTGGTCGACGTGCACGACCTTGTCGACGAGGTCGTCGCCGTCCACGCGCGTGTGCCGCCCCGGCACGTTCCGCGCGCCGTTCAGCTCGCGGGCCAGGTGCGTGTACAGGATGTCGTTGACCAGCGTCGACTTGCCGGAACCGGACACGCCCGTGACGGCCGTGAACACGCCCAGCGGGAACGACACGTCGATGTCCTGGAGGTTGTTCTCCCGGGCGCCGTGCACCGTGAGGTGCCGCGAGAGGTCGCGCGGGCGCCGGACGTCGGGCAGCGGGATCGCCTTCTTGCCGGACAGGTACTGGCCGGTCTGCGACTCTGCGTTCGCGAGCAGCTCCTTCAGGGAGCCGCTGTGCACGACCTTGCCGCCGTGCTCGCCCGCGCCGGGGCCGATGTCGACGACCCAGTCGGCGACCTTGATGGTGTCCTCGTCGTGCTCGACGACGATGAGGGTGTTGCCCATGTCGCGCAGCCGGACCAGCGTCTCGATCAGCCGGTGGTTGTCGCGCTGGTGCAGACCGATGGACGGCTCGTCGAGGACGTACAGGACGCCGACGAGACCGGAGCCGATCTGGGTGGCCAGGCGGATGCGCTGGGCCTCGCCGCCGGAGAGCGTGCCGGCCGCGCGGTTCAGCGAGAGGTAGTCCAGGCCGACGTCGACCAGGAAGCGCAGCCGCTCGTTGACCTCCTTGAGGACCCGCTCGGCGATCTTCTTGTCGCGGGCGGTGAGCTTCAGTTCGCCCAGGAAGTCCGCGCAGTCGCTGATGGACATCGCGGAGACCTCGGCGATCGACTTCCCCATGATCGTGACCGCGAGGACGACCGGCTTCAGGCGGGTGCCCTCGCAGGTGGGGCAGGGCACCTCGCGCATGTAGCCCTCGAAGCGCTCACGGCTCGCGTCGCTCTCGGCCTCGCTGTGCCGGCGCTTGACGAAGTGGACCGCGCCCTCGAAGGGCGTGGTGTACACGCGCTCGCGCCCGTACCGGTTGCGGTAGCGGACCTCGATCTGCGTCTTGTGGCCGTGGAGCAGGGCCTTCTTGGCGCGCTGCGGCAGCCCCGCGAAGGGGATGTCGGTGCGGAAGCCCAGCGCGTCCGCGAGGGCGCCGATCAGCCGGCCGAAGTAGTCCTTGGTGTGCCCGTGCGACCAGGGGTGGATGGCGCCCTCGTCGAGGCTCTTCTCCTCGTCCGGGACGATCAGTTCGGGGTCGACCTCCATGCGCGTGCCGATGCCGGTGCACTCGGGGCAGGCGCCGAAGGGCGAGTTGAAGGAGAAGGAGCGGGGCTCCAGCTCCTCGAAGGAGAGGTCGTCGTACGGGCAGTACAGGTGCTCCGAGTACATGCGCTCGCGCCCCGGGTCGTCCTCGGGGAGATCGACGAAGTCGAGCACGACCATGCCGCCGGACAGGCCGAGGGCGGTCTCCACGGAGTCGGTCAGGCGGCGCTTGGCGGAGTCCTTCACCGTGAGGCGGTCGACGACCACCTCGATGGTGTGCTTCTCCTGCTTCTTCAACGTGGGCGGGTTGGACAGCTGGACGGTCTCGCCGTCCACCCGCGCGCGGCTGTACCCCTTGGTCTGGAGGTCGGCGAAGAGGTCGACGAACTCGCCCTTGCGCTCGCGCACCAGCGGGGCCAGCACCTGGAAGCGGCTGCCCTCCGGCAGCTCCAGGACCTTGTCGACGACGGCCTGCGGCGACTGGCGCGAAATGGGCCGGCCGCACTGGGGGCAGTGCGGCTTGCCGATGCGCGCGAAGAGGAGACGCAGGTAGTCGTAGACCTCGGTGATGGTGCCGACCGTCGAGCGCGGGTTGCGCGAGGTCGACTTCTGGTCGATGGAGACCGCCGGGGACAGCCCTTCGATGAAGTCGACGTCCGGCTTGTCCATCTGCCCGAGGAACTGCCGGGCGTAGGAGGACAGCGACTCCACGTAGCGCCGCTGGCCCTCGGCGAAGATCGTGTCGAAGGCCAGGGACGACTTGCCCGACCCGGACAGACCCGTGAAGACGATGAGCGAGTCCCTGGGCAGGTCGAGCGAGACGTTCTTCAGGTTGTGCTCGCGCGCGCCACGGACGATGAGACGGTCGGCCACGCCGGTCCGCACCTTTCTTTGAGAGAAGTGACAGGGGCGAGGCCCCCGTGCTTCTTCAGACTAGGGGGAGCCACTGACAACGCCGGTCGGATGCCCCGGATGCGACAACAATCCCCGGCCTTCCAGCATGCCCGACGCCACACCCGACCATATAGCACGTGCATTCGATTTGCGGACCGGGTCCACCACCTTCACCCGAAGGTGTGGCGGGGCTAGGGTCGCCCTCATGACCGATCATGTCCGCGACCTGGTATCTGTACGCGAAGCGACCGACCGGCTGCTCACCGCCGCCGGCAAACTGGACAGCGGGACTGTGACGCAGCAGTCACGGCTGCCCGGCTGGACCCGGGGCCATGTCCTCGCCCACCTCGCCCGCAACGCGGACGCGCTCGTGAACGTCCTCGAGGGGCGTCCCATGTACGTCTCCGCCGGGGCCCGGGACGCGGACATCGAGCGCGACGCCCCGCGCGGCCTCGACGCGCACCTCGCCGACGTGCGCGAGAGCGCGGCCCGGTTCCAGGACACGGGAGCCGCGCCCGCGGACTGGTCGCGCACGGTGGAGCTGCGCAACGGCGTCACCGACTCGGCGTCCCGGGTGCCGTTCCGGAGGTGGGTGGAGGTCGAGCTGCACCACGTGGACCTCGGCATCGGGTACGAACTGGAGGACCTGCCGGAGGAGTTCGTGGAACGGGAGATCGACTTCCTCGCCCAGCGCTTCGCGGGCCGGCCCGACGTGCCGCCGACCCGGCTGACGGACGGCACGCGCGCGTGGAGCACGGGCGGGACGGCGGCCGAGCCGGCGATCACCGTCACGGGAGGCCGGGCGGACCTGCTGGGCTGGCTCGCCGGGCGCCGCGACGGCTCCGCCCTGGCGGCGGAGGGCGGCGCGCTCCCGGCGCTTCCGCCGCTGTAGCCCGCGGTCGGCCCGGCGGCCACTCCCCCGCTATAGGCTGACGACCATGACGTACAGCGGAGAGGTGACGGTCGGCGGCCCGGCGGACGTGCACGAGCTGAAGGACCTGATGATCACCAAGATCGCGGTCGGCCCGATGGACAACAACGCCTATCTGCTGCGCTGCAGGGCCACGGACGAGCAGCTGCTGATCGACGCGGCCAACGACGCGCGGACGCTGCTCGGCATGATCGGTGACGACGGGATCGCCTCCGTCGTCACCACCCATCGCCACGCCGACCACTGGCAGGCCCTCGCCGAGGTCGCGGCGGCGACCGGGGCGCGCACGTACGCGGGCCGGGACGACGCCGAGGGCATCCCGGTGCCCACCGACGTCCTCGTCGACGACGGCGACACCGTCCGGGTGGGCCACGTGGAACTCATCGCGCGCCGACTGGTGGGGCACACGCCGGGCTCCATCGCGCTGGTCTACGACGACCCGCACGGGCATCCGCACCTCTTCACGGGCGACTGCCTCTTCCCGGGCGGCGTGGGCAACACCCGCAAGGACCCGAAGGCGTTCGCCAGCCTGATCCACGACGTGGAGACGAAGATCTTCGACGTTCTCCCGGACGAGACCTGGGTGTACCCGGGACACGGCAACGACACCACGCTCGGCGCGGAACGCCCGCACCTGCCGGAGTGGCACGCGCGCGGGTGGTGACGGGCGCCCGAGGACGAGGCCCCGGCGTCCGCGGCTCCGCGCACGGAGCGGTCAGGCGTCCGCGGCACCCGCTCCCGCGAGCGCGGCGACCCGCTCCACCGCGAAGGCGTACCCCTGCACCCCGCACCCGGCGATGACGCCGTCGGCGCGCTGCGAGACGTACGAGTGGTGCCGGAACTCCTCGCGCCGGTGGATGTTGGAGATGTGGACCTCCACCACCGGCAGCCCGTCGCAGGTGTTGAGCGCGTCCAGGATCGCGACGGAGGTGTGCGAGTAGGCGGCCGGGTTGATCACGATCCCGGCATGGTTCAGCCGTGCCTCGTGGATCCAGTCCACCAGTTCGCCCTCGTGGTTGGACTGCCGGAAGTCCACCGTGCCGCCGTGCGCCGCGGCCGCCTTCGCGCACAGCGCCTCGACGTCCGCGAGCGTGTCGGAGCCGTAGATCTCCGGCTGTCGCTGCCCGAGCAGGTTCAGGTTGGGGCCGTTGAGGATCATGATCGGGGCGTTGGCGAGAGTGCGGGGCACGGTTCCTCCGGTCCGTTCGGGTCTGCCGGCCCACGAAGGACCGCTGCTCAGCCCCCGGTCTATCACGCGGTCGCGACCGAGCGGCGCCCCGTGTGCCGTCCCGCGACCGGGCGCACGCCCGCACGTCCCCCGCACGATCGGAGCCTCCACGCGCCCCCGTAACCCCAGGTGACGGTGGGTAGTTGACGCGACATGCACGTTGCACGCTCCGTGAGGAACCCGGCGCCGAAGCCGACGAGGGACCGCGCGAACCGGCCGTCCATGCCGCGGCTGGCCGCCGCCTCGCTCGCCGGGACCGCGATCGAGTTCTACGACTTCTTCGTCTACGGCACCGCGGCGGCCCTGGTCCTCGGGCCGCTGTTCTTCCCCACCTTCTCGCCGGTGGCGGGGACGCTGGCCGCCTTCGGCACCTTCGGCGTGGGGTTCGTGGCCCGGCCGCTCGGCTCCGTCCTGTTCGGGCACATCGGGGACCGGCACGGCAGGAGGCCGGTGCTGGTGGGCTCGCTGCTGCTGACCGGGGCGTCGACGGTCGCGGTCGGGTGCGTGCCGGCGTACGGGACGATCGGGGTGGCCGCTCCGGCGCTGCTGCTCCTGCTGCGTTTCCTGCAGGGCCTCGGGCTGGGCGGCGAGTGGGGCGGGGCGGTGCTGCTGACCGCCGAGCACGCGCCCGCGCGGCGGCGCGGGCTGTGGTCGAGCTTTCCGCAGATGGGTCCGCCGCTCGGCTTCGTCCTCGCCAACGGGTCGGTGCTGGTGCTGTCGGTGACGCTCTCCGAGGCGCAGTTCGCCCGGTGGGGGTGGCGGGTGCCGTTCTGGGCGGCAGGGATCCTCGCCGTGGCCGGACTGTGGCTGCGTTCGTCGCTGCCCGAGAGTCCCCGCTTCCTGGAGATCGACGTCCACGCGCGCGTGCCGTTCGCCGACCTCGTACGCCATCACTGGCGCCTGGTGCTGCTGACCGGCGGCGCCCTCGCGGTCGGGTACGCGGTCTTCTACGCCGTGACGACCTGGTCCCTGGCGTACGCGACGGAGCGGCTGGGGGTGAGTCGCACGGTCGTGCTGGGGTGCGTCATGGCCGCCGTGGTGGTGAAGGGCTCGTGCACCCCGCTGGTGGCGCTGCTCGGCGACCGCTTCGGGCGCAGGCCCCTGTGCCTGGTGGGATGCGCGGCGGCCGCTCTGTGGATGTTCCCGATGGTCGCGCTGCTGGCGACGGGGTCGCCGTCGCTGATGTTCCTGGGCTTCCTGGGGGCGCTGCTGGCATTCATCACCATGTTCGCCGTGATCTCCGCGTATCTGCCCGAGTTGTACGAGCCGCGGGTGCGCTGCACGGGCGCCGCGGTGGGCTACAACCTCGGCGGGGTCCTCGGCGGCGCCCTCACGCCGATCGTGGCGACGGCACTCGCGGAGGGGGGCGGGCGCGTCCCCTGGGGCGTCGGCGCCTACCTGACCGGGATCGCGCTGCTCAGCCTGGGCTGCTTCGCCCTGCTGCCGGAGACCCGCCCGGTCGGGGTCGCGGCTGCGGAGCCGGCCACCTGAGGGTCCCGGCCCGTCCCGGGGCTAAGGACTGACCGCCAGTTCCAGATAGGCGGCGAAGACCACCAGGTGCACGCCCCCTTGGAGTGGTGTGGCGCGCCCCGGCACCACGGTCAGGGAGGCGACCACCACGGTGAGGGCGAGCAGGACCATGTGGGTGGCGCCGAGGCCGAGGACGAGCGGGCCGGAGAACCACACGGAGGCCAGGGCGACGGCCGGGATGGTCAGGCCGATGCTGGCCATCGCGGAGCCGAGCGCGAGGTTGAGGCTGGTCTGCACCCGGTCGCGCCGGGCGGACCGCAGCGCGGCGATGGTCTCCGGCAGCAGCACCAGCAGCGCGATGATCACGCCGACGACGGCGTGGTGCAGTCCGGCGGCTTCCACTCCGGACTCGATGGTGGGTGCCACCCCCTTGGCCAGGCCGACCACGCCGACGAGCGCGAGAGCGAGCAGTCCCAGGCTGGTCCGGGCGGTACGGGCTGACGGCGCCTGCGCGTGGCCGTCGGAGGTGATCACCTCTCCCTGCCGGGTGATCGGCAGGAAGTGGTCGCGGTGCCGCACGGTCTGCGTGGCGACGAACAGGCCGTAAAGGATCAGCGAGGAGACGGCCGCGAAGGTGAGCTGGACGCCGGAGAACTCCGGGCCCGGCTTGCTGGTGGTGAACGTCGGCAGCACCAGGCTGAGCGTGGCCAGCGTCGCCACGGTGGCCAGGGCGGCGCCCGTCCCCTCGGCGTTGAAGACCGCCGTGCCGTGCCGCAGGGAGCCGACGAGGAGGGACAGCCCGACCACGCCGTTGCAGGTGATCATCACGGCTGCGAAGACCGTGTCCCGGGCCAGCGTCGCGCTCTTGTCGCCGCCGTCCGCCATCAACGTCACGATCAGGGCGACCTCGATGACGGTGACGGCGATGGCGAGGACCAGCGACCCGAAGGGTTCGCCGACCCGGTGGGCCACCACCTCGGCGTGGTGCACGGCCGCCAGGACGGATCCGGCGAGGACCAGGGTCACCAGCACCACGACCGCGACGGGCAGGTCGCGCCCCCAGGTGAAGATCAGCAGGACGACCGCGAGCACGGGTACGGCGGTCGTCCACGCCGCCGTGAGCGCCCTGAGCCGCGTGATCATGCTGCGATCGTCGCAGAGGGCCACCGCCCGTGCACCCCGCCCGTCCGTGTCCTGCTCCCGGGTCCCCGCGGAGCTCGCGCGCGGGGAACCCTGCCCGCGCGGTGCGCGGGGCGGGGCGAGCGCCCGGTGGTCAGGCATCGACGCTGTCCTTCGGGGAGCGGTCGCTTCCTTCCTGCACCTCCTCGCGCTCGGCCTTCCTCGAGGCCATCAGGCTGGTGATGGTGGTGATCGCCAGGACCGCGCAGATCACGCCGAGTGAGACCGGGATGCCGATCTCCGGAACGTGCACCCCGGATTCGTGCAGGGCGTGCAGGACCAGCTTCACGCCGATGAAGCCGAGGATGACCGAGAGGCCGTAGGACAGGTGGACCAGCTTCTTCAGGAGGCCGCCGATGAGGAAGTACAGCTGCCTCAGGCCCATCAGGGCGAAGGCGTTGGCGGTGAAGACGATGTACGGGTCCTGGGTCAGGCCGAAGATCGCGGGTATCGAGTCGAGGGCGAACAGGACGTCGGTGGTGCCGATCGCCAGCATCACGACCAGCATCGGCGTCATGACGCGCCTGCCGTTCTGCCGGATCCACAGCTTGGTTCCGTGGTAGCGGTCGGCCACTCCGAAACGGTGCTCGGCGGCCTTGAGCAGCTTGTTCTCCTCGTACTCCTCGTCCGCCTCCTCGGCCCGCGCCTCCTGGACGAGCTTCCAGGCGGTCCAGATGAGGAACGCGCCGAAGAGGTAGAACACCCACGAGAAGCTCGCGATGATCGCGGCGCCCGCAGCGATGAAGACGGCCCGCAGCACCAGGGCTATGAGCACCCCGACCAGCAGCACCCGCTGCTGGTACTGCGAGGGCACCGCGAACTTCGCCATGATCAGGACGAAGACGAACAGGTTGTCGACGCTCAGCGACTTCTCGGTGATGAAGCCGGCGAAGAACTCCCCGGAGGGCTGACCTCCGCCGAAGACGAGCAGGCCGACCCCGAAGAGACCGGCCAGGGCGATCCAGACGGCGGTCCAGATCCCGGCCTCCTTGATCGACACGTCATGGGGCTTGCGCCCGATGACGAAGTCGACCGCGATCAGAGCGGCCAGTCCGAGAATGGTCAGGACCCACAGGGTCATGGAGATTTCCACTGCGCCTCCGGCAGGTGCGTCACGGCATAACTGTCAGCGTCGTCGCTGCCGGAGGTCTCTTCCACCCGCCGGGCCCCGCGCGCGACGCGCCCGGACCCGGGAGCCGGCGACCCGGGATCCACCTGGATCCGTATTGACGGGCACGCCGCAACCGACAGGGAGTACTCCCCTCCGCACGAAAAACAGTACCCGAATCACCAAGGAAAGGTAAAGGGCAAGGCAAAGAAAAGATCAAAACGACTGGTCAGGGGTCTTTACTTTTCCTTGATGTTTCCATCATCCGCAGTCGGCGGCGTGGTCGGCGCAGTCAGCGGTTCCAGTCACGCCGGGCCGCCGCGACCTGTGCGAGCACCTGGTGGAGCACCTGGCTGCCCGGCGGCACCAGCGGCGGCTCGTAGGTCCAGGTGTGCCCGACCCACGGGTCGGCGAGGTGGTCGTCGGGGACGGGGGTGAGCCGCAGCAGCGCACGCCACAGCGGATCGAGCAACGGACCGTAGGCGGCCGCGTCCTCACGGTCGGCGACCATCATCAGATGCACGCCCACGGCCGGACCCTCGTCCGCCAGGTAGCGCAGCTGGGTCACCGCGCGGTCGTCGAACCCGTGCGGGAAGTCGTGGACGATCAGCAGCTGATCGGACGTGTCGAAGCCGGGCGGCAGCGCGTCGGGGATCCCGCCGCGCACGGCCATCTGCACCAGGTCGACACGCTGGGTCAGCCGGCTCAGGACGTCGGCGACACCGGTGGCGCCGTTCGCGGGCGGGCTCGCCAGGACGCCCGCGCGTACCAGCGGGAGGAGCGACTGCGCTCCCGCCCCGGCCGGGTCGACGACGTGCACCCCGAACTCCCCCGGCGGATGGACGGCGAGCAGCCGGGCCGCATGGGCCACCGCCGTGTCCATGGCGAGGCGGCGCAGCGCGTCCTCGTCGGTGACGGAGTCGTCGGAGGATGGGGAGCGGCCGCTGTCGATCCACAGGCCGCGTTCCAGTGGCAGGCGGACCAGCATGGGGATGCGCAGGGAGGGGCTCTCCGGCAGGTGGAGGTCGCCCAGACGCACGGCCATCGGGTTGTCCATCGGCACGCGGTATCCGTGCCAGACGGGGTTGTCCCAGCGCGCGTACGCGGCCGGCAGCGCGGGTTCGACGACCTCGGACTCGGCGGTCAGTTGCGCGAGGTCCCGGTCGAGGGCCTCTCTGGCCCGGTCGACGAGCTCGGCGTGCTTGGCGCGCGCCGCCTCGCGCGCGGCGTCGCCCTGTCCGCCGATGCGGCCGCGCGGATCGGAGAGGACCTGGTCCAGCTCCTTCTCCCGGCGCGAGTCGGCGAAGTCGACGGCGCTGCGGTAGGCGGCGGTGGTGCGGGCCAGGTCCTCGAACATGCCCCAGACCTGGTTGTACAGCCGCTCGTCCATGGACCACCCGGTCGCGTCGCCCGCGACCGGCTGCGCCGGCTGCCCGGGCTGGGCCGGGGGCGCGCTCGGCGGGGGCGGCGGAACAGCGGCGGGGCGCCTGCGGGGGTGGCTGTAGTCGATGGGGCCGCCTGTGGACGCCGGCGGCTGGGGGGCCGCGGAGGGCGAGGCGCCGGATCCTTCCGGAGACGGCGCCGAGGCCGCGGGGTCCGGGTAGGGCGGCCGCGGTGCCGGCTGCCCAGGCTCGCCGGAGGTCTGTCCGGCGTGCGGGAAGGTGGGCTGCGAGGGCACGTGGCCGGTGGCGCCGTGCGCCACCGCGGTGGCGCCCTGGTCCGGGCCGAGGGCGGGGGCGGACGTCTGCCGCGAGCGGTCGCCCTCCGCCGTACGCTGCGGCGGGGCCGCGACCGACCGGGCCAGGCCCTGGGCCACCGCCTCGTCGATGGTGGCCGCCAGCCGGCCGGCCTCGGGCAGCCCCTGGTCGGTGAGGAGTGCGGTGAGGCCGCCGGCGTATCCCTGGCCGATGGCGCGCACCTTCCAGGCGCCCTGTCGGCGGTAGAGCTCCAGGGCGACCACGGCCGACTCGGCGTCCAGATCGGTGATGGTGTAGCTGACGAGCTCGGTGCCGTCGAGGCCGGTCACCGCGACGAAGGGCGCGGCGACGGCGGAGAAGCGGGCGGGTCCCCCGCCCGTGGTGGGCAGCGCGAGCAGCACGCTGACGCGGTGCGCGGCCTCCGGCACGGCGCCCAGGTCGACGGCGAGCCGGTGGTCGGCGGCCGCCTGCCGGGGCACCTCCACTCCGGACAGGACGGGGGCGCCGGGGTGGGCCACCCACTCGGCCCCCCGCACGGTGCCCCGGTCGTCGCCGATCGTGGCCGCGGCCACGATCGGCGTGCCGGCCGAGATCCGGATCTCGAGGCGGAGCTCGAGGAGCGGGTGGTTCTGCCCCCGGACCAGCTCGGCCGTCATCGCCCTCGTCCCCCTGTGTCGCCGTGTCGTGTGCCGCTCGCCGGAGCGTCGTCCTACAGGTGCGGCAGGATCGCCGGCATGAGGTCCTGGAAGGTGCGGCCGTTGGCGGGGACGCCGAGGGCCGTCATCGTCCAGCCCGCGCCCGAGCGGTGCACCATCGCCATGATCTGGGCGGTGTAGTCGCCGCCGCCGGCGAGGGTGTAGCGGGCGAGCTCCTGGCCGTTGCTCTCGTCGACCAGACGGCAGAAGGCGTTCTGCACCTCCTGGAAGGTCTGGCCGGTGAAAGAGTTGACGGTGAAGACGATCCGGTCGATGTGGACCGGGACGCGCTGCAGGTCGACGAGGATGGCCTCGTCGTCGCCGCCCTGGCCCGCGCCGCCGACGAGGTTGTCGCCGGTGTGGCGCACCGAGCCGTCGTCGCTCACCAGGTGACGGAAGAACACCACGTCGACCGGCTGCTTGTCGGCGAACAGCACGGCCGAGGCGTCGAGGTCGATCTCGCGCGTACGCGAACCGAACAGACCGCGGCGCGGTGCCGCCTGCCAGCCGAGACCCATACGGACCGCGGCCAGGCTGCCCCCGTCGTTCTTCTGCAGACTGATGGCCTGACCCTTGGTCAAGTTCACGGTCACGGCTGATTCCCCTCTCGGACTGCTCCCCTGTTGCCGCGGTGTCCGCGGTTGATCCGAACCCTACGCAGAGGCGCTGACGACGCCGCACACCGGTCCGCGGATTGTGGCGGTCTTGCAACACAGCGCGTACGGGCGGGGCACGGCCCGGCTCCACCGGACCGGGCCCCGCGAACGAAGGTCAGGCCAGGCCCGCTTCCCGCATCTGGCGCAGTTCCTTCTTCATCTCCGCGACCTCGTCGCGCAGCCGGGCCGCAACCTCGAACTGGAGGTCCGCTGCCGCGGCCCGCATCCGCTCCGTCATCTCCTCGATCTGCTCGGCGAGCTGGGCCGCGGGACGGTCGGTCGGGACCGTCTCCTTGGCCTTGCCCTTTGCGGACTTGGCGGTCTTGGCCGTCTTCGCGCCCTTGGCCGTCTTGTCGCCGAGGGCCGGCACGGGTGTCTTGGCGCCCTTGCCGTCCTTGGTCTGGCGATAGCCGGAGCCGAGCAGCTGCTCGGTGTCGATCTCCTCGCGGGCGATCTGCGCGACGATGTCGTTGATCTTCTTGCGCAGCGGCTGCGGGTCGATGCCGCGCGCCTTGTTGTAGGCGACCTGCTTCTCCCGGCGGCGATTGGTCTCGTCGATGGCCTTCTCCATCGCCGGGGTGATCTTGTCGGCGTACATGTGGACCTGGCCGGAGACGTTGCGCGCGGCGCGGCCGATGGTCTGGATGAGCGAGGTCCCGGAGCGCAGGAAGCCCTCCTTGTCCGCGTCGAGGATCGCCACCAGGGACACCTCGGGCAGGTCGAGGCCCTCGCGCAGCAGGTTGATGCCGACCAGTACGTCGAACTCGCCGGAGCGCAGCTCGCGCAGCAGCTCGACACGGCGCAGGGTGTCGACGTCGCTGTGCAGGTAGCGCACCTGGATGCCGAGCTCCAGGAAGTAGTCCGTCAGGTCCTCGGCCATCTTCTTGGTGAGCGTGGTGACCAGGACGCGCTCGTCCTTCTCCACGCGGAGGCGGATCTCGTGCACCAGGTCGTCGATCTGGCCCTCGGTGGGCTTGACCACGACCTCGGGGTCGACGAGGCCGGTGGGGCGGATGATCTGCTCGACCTGACCGTCCGAACGCGACAGCTCGTACTGCCCGGGGGTCGCCGAGAGGTACACCGTCTGGCCGATGCGCTCCTGGAACTCCTCCCACTTCAGCGGCCGGTTGTCCAGGGCGGAGGGGAGCCTGAAGCCGTGCTCGACGAGGGTGCGCTTGCGGGAGGCGTCGCCCTCGTACATCGCGCCGATCTGGGGGACGGTGACGTGGGACTCGTCGATGACCAGCAGGAAGTCGTCGGGGAAGTAGTCGAGCAGGGTGTTCGGCGGAGTGCCGGGCCCGCGGTCGTCGAAGTGCATCGAGTAGTTCTCCACGCCGGAGCAGGTGCCGATCTGGCGGAGCATCTCGATGTCGTAGGTCGTGCGCATCCGCAGGCGCTGGGCCTCCAGGAGCTTGCCCTGCTTCTCCAGCTCGGTCAGGCGCTCCCCCAGCTCCTTCTCGATGCCGTTGACGGCCCGCTCCATGCGCTCGGGTCCGGCGATGTAGTGCGAGGCCGGGAAGACGTAGAGCTGCTGGTCGTCGCTGATGATCTCGCCGGTGAGCGGGTGCAGGGTGGACAGCGCCTCGATCTCGTCGCCGAACATCTCGATGCGGACGGCCAGCTCCTCGTAGACCGGGAAGATCTCGATGGTGTCGCCGCGCACCCGGAAGGTGCCGCGGGTGAAGGCCATGTCGTTGCGCGTGTACTGGATGTCCACGAAACGGCGCAGCAGCTGGTCCCGGTCGATCTCGTCGCCGACCCTGAGGGGGACCATGCGGTCGACGTACTCCTGCGGGGTGCCCAGGCCGTAGATGCAGGAGACGGAGGCGACCACGACGACGTCCCGCCGGGTGAGCAGCGAGTTGGTCGCGGAGTGCCGCAGGCGCTCGACCTCCTCGTTGATCGAGGAGTCCTTCTCGATGTAGGTGTCGGACTGCGGGACGTAGGCCTCGGGCTGGTAGTAGTCGTAGTACGAGACGAAGTATTCGACGGCGTTGTTGGGGAGCAGCTCGCGGAACTCGTTCGCCAGCTGGGCGGCCAGGGTCTTGTTCGGTGCCATCACGAGCGTGGGGCGCTGGAGCTTCTCGATCATCCACGCGGTCGTGGCGGACTTGCCGGTGCCGGTGGCGCCGAGCAGGACGACGTCCTTCTCTCCTGCCTCGATGCGCCGGGCGAGCTCGGCGATCGCCTGCGGCTGGTCGCCGCTGGGCTGATAGGGGCTGACGACCTCGAAGGGCGCCACCGTGCGTTCGATGTGGGAAACGGGCCGCATGCCATCAACCGTACGACCCGCCACTGACAACGGGCTCGGATCAGCGGTTCTGCGGTGTGCGGGAGCCTCGGTGGACCGGGCTCCGGCGGATGCGGGCCGCGGGGTGCGGGGCCGGCTGCGGCACGAGTTCGCGGGCCGGGATGCCAGGCTTGTGCTCGGCGGGGGTCCAGTCGGGCGAGCCCGTGACCACGAGGGGGTCGAACAGGACGACGACGCCGGCGAGCAGCAGGAAGGCGAGCGGGCCGACCAGCATGGGTGCGAGCAGCGCCGCCGGCGGGTCCCCGGCGGTGGGGGCGCCGTCCATGGTGTGCAGGTGCACGGTGAGGGCGGCCATGCCCATGTAGTGCATGCCACAGACGGCGAGCCCCATGACGAGGCTCGCGCCCACGCTCCACAGGACCCCTCGGACCCGTCCGGCCGCCCAGAGGGCGGCGGTCGCGGCGACGACGGCTATGACGACGGAGGCGGTGACGGTGAACGTGTTGTACGCGAACCTGCCGTCCAGACGCATCCCGGCCATGCCCATGTAGTGCATGGAGGCGACGCCCAGCCCGGTGATCGTGCCGCCGGTGAACAGGGCGGAGCCGGTCGCTCCCCGGTAGCCCACCATGAACACGCCGACGCCCACCATGAGGATGGCGACGGCCAGGCTCGCGTACGTCGTCGGCTTGTCGTAGTGGATCGGCGCCTCCCGGACCGTGAACCCCATCATCGCGACGAAGTGGCAGGTCCATATGCCGGAGCCGATCGCCGCCGAGGCGAGGGCGAGCCAGCCGGGGCGCCAGGAGTGGGCGACGAGCAGGGCACGGGTGGTGCAGCGCAGCCCGAGCGCCCCGCCGAGGCAGGCCATGAGAAAGGCGACCAGCGGGGTGACGAGCCCGTAGCTGAATCCGTCGACCGTGCCGTGCATGCGCGGCTGCCCTTCACCCTCTTGCGTCCCGGAATGCCCTGATGCGTTCCCTCGTCCCAGTGCCGCCGGGGCGGCCAGGGTTGACGCAGAGAGTATGGCCCCCACCGGAATGGTCGAACGATTTTCCGGCAAAGAAACACGCCCCTGCCGCAGTTGTGCGGCACCGGTGAGCGGAGTTGGGCAACTCCATTCAATCTGTGGCCATCCTGCACCCACTCGATGTTGACGCTCTGCTGCCAGTCTGGTGCTGTCAGTAATCGGCCGACGCGAGGAGAGCGCATGCACGCGCGTGCAGTTGCCGCCACCATCACCGTGCTTCTGGGGGCCACGCTGCTGTCCCCCACTCCCGCCCGGGCCACCGCGGCCCACACCCGACCTGAGGTCGTCGCACACCGGGGCGCCTCCGCCTACGCCCCCGAGAACACCCTGCCCGCCGTCGACAGGGCGGCCGCGCTGGGCATCCCGTGGGTCGAGAACGACGTGCAGCGCACCAAGGACGGCGTTCTCGTCGTCGTCCACGACGACAGTCTGCGGCGGACCACCGACGTCGAGCAGGTCTTCCCGAGCCGTACGCCGTGGAAGGTGAAGGACTTCACCGCCGCCGAGATCGCACGCCTGGACGCGGGGAGCTGGTTCGGCCACGCGTACGTACACACCCGCGTGCCGACCCTCGCGCAGTACATGCGCCGGGTGGAGCGCAACCACCAGAAGCTGCTTCTGGAGATCAAGAACCCGGAACTGTATCCGGGCATCGAGCGGCAGACCCTCAAGCTCCTCGGCAACGAGGGCTGGCTGGACCGCCGGCACCTGGACGGGCGGCTCATCGTGCAGAGTTTCAGCGCCGGCAGCCTGCGGATCGTGCACGACCTGAAGCCGGGCGTCACCACCGGCTTCCTCGGCCGGCCGGAGCCGGGGGACCTGCACGGGTACGCGGGCTTCGCGGACCTGATCAACCCTTCCCACGGCACCCTCTCCGCCGCTTACGTCTCGGCCGTCCACGCGTTCACGGGACCGCACGGCAGGCGGCTGCGGGTCTTCGCCTGGACCGTCGACGACGCGACCCGGGCCCGGACGGTGGCCGGTTACGGGGCCGACGGGATCATCACCAACAAGCCGGACGTGGTGCGCGACGCCCTGAACCGGCCCTGAGCCGGACCGTCGTGGCCCGCCCGCCCGCCCCTCCGTCCGACCGGGGCGGGCGCAGGCCCGGGCGTTGTCAGTGGCGGGCCGTACGGTGGTCGCATGGACAGCCACGCGCAGTACGAGCAGCAGGTCGTGTGGGCCGTCGTCGGCACCGGCATCGGCCCCCTGCTGCTGGCGGCGACCGGCGACGGCCTGGTCACCGTCGTGTTCCACGCCACCGACGCGGTGCGCGACGAGGCGCTCGCCGGGCTGGCGTCCCGGCTGGGCACCGAGCCCGTCGAAGCGCCCGGCTCCCCGCTGCTCGCGGAGGCGATACGCCAGGTGGAGGCGTACTTCGCGGGCGAGCGGCACGACTTCGAGCTGCCGCTGGACTGGTCCCTCGTCACGGGCTTCAACCGTCGGGTGCTGCGCGTCCTGGCCTCCGGCGTCCCGTACGGCACGGTCGTCGGGTACGGCGATCTGGCCGGCCGGGTCGGACAGCCCGGAGCCGCCCAGGCGGTGGGCATGGCGATGGGGGCCAATCCGCTGCCGGTCGTGGTGCCGTGCCACCGGGTCGTCGAGAGCGACGGCGGCATCGGCGGATTCGGCGGCGGCCTGGAGACCAAGCGCAGGCTGCTCGCGCTGGAGGGCGTGCTCCCCGAGCCGCTGTTCTGAGCCGGGCCCCCGTCCCTCAGGGGGACCCACGCGTTCAGTCGTAGTGCCGGACCTCGACGATGTTTCCGTCGGGGTCGCGGAAGTAGAAGCTGCGCCGGGCCTCTCCCCGGGCGCCGTAGGAGTCGTAGGAGAGCTTCGACACGGGGACGGCGTGCTCCTGGAGGCGGGCGCGCAGCGCGTCGAAGCCGGCGGACGGGAGGGACAGGCAGACGTGGTTGACGGGATGACCGGCGCTGCCGGCCGCGCCGGGCAGCACGTCCATCCGCGGTGCCAGGCCGAGCGGTGCGAGATCGAGGATCGTCTCGTCGTTGACGCGCACCGAGGGGAAGGAGACAGTGCCCGCCGCGAACTCGGCGAGCCTCAGGGGCTCCAGGCCGACCGCTCTCTCGTAGAAGCCGGCCGCGGCGGTGGGGTCGCGGACCCAGAGGACGACGTGGTCGAGACGTGTCGTGTTGTCGGTCATGCTCCCAGGCTGGTGTCGGGTGCCACCGGCCGCAAGGTTTGACCGGGCGCGGCGCCCGCCAGGGATGAGGGAAGACCGACAGACGGGAGGCAGGCGCGTGCTGGTGGTGTCCGAAGAGGTGCGGGAGGCGCTCGCCGCGCGCCGCCCGGTGGTGGCCCTGGAGTCCACGATCATCGCGCATGGGCTGCCGCGCCCCCGCAATCTCCAGGTGGCGCGGGAACTCGAGCAGGTGGTGCGGCTGGAGGGCGCCGTCCCCGCGACGATCGCGGTGCTGGACGGGCAGCCGCACGTCGGGCTGAACAAGGAGCAGCTGGAGCGGGTCGCGAACGAGGAGGGGATCCGCAAGCTGGGCCACCGGGACCTGCCGCTCGCCGTGGCGGCTCGGGCGAGCGGGGCGACCACGGTGTCGGCGACCGCGATGCTCGCGGCCCTGGCGGGCGTCCGCGTGTTCGCCACGGGCGGGCTCGGTGGTGTGCACCGGGAGTGGACGGTCACGCAGGACGAGTCCGCGGACCTGGGCCTGCTGGCCCGCACCCGGATCGCCGTCGTGTGCGCCGGGGTGAAGTCGATCCTGGACGTGCCGGCGACGCTTCAGCGACTGGAGACGCTGGGGATCGCCGTCGCCGGGTACGGCACGGAACGCTTCCCCGGCTTCTACCTCTCCGACTCGGGGCATCCCGTGGACTGGACACTGCGGACGCCCGAGGATGTGGCCGAGGTCATGCGGGCGCAGGACGCGCTCGGGGGGCCGGACTCGGCGCTGATCGTCGCCCATCCCGTGCCGGAGGACGAGCAGCTCGATCCGGGGCTGCACGCGCGCGTGCTCGCCGACGCGCTGCGCACGTGCGGGGAGGAGGGCATCACCGGGCAGGCGGTCACACCGTTCCTGCTCGACTACCTGGTGCGGCACACGGACGGTGCCTCACTGCGCGCCAACCTGGCGGCCGTGCGCGGCAACGTACGGCTGGCCGGGCGGATCGCGGCGGCCTGGACCAGGGTGTGACGGCGGGGCCGAAGGGCACGGCCCCCGCTGACGGCGGGGCCCTGCTGGTCGTCGGGGACGTCGTCACCGACGTCGTCGCGCGCTACGGGGGGCCGCTGGCCTCCGGTACCGACACGGCCGCGGCGATCCGGATGGTGCCGGGCGGCGCGGGCGCCAACGTGGCCTGCTGGGCGGCCCACTGGGGGTGCCGGGACGTCCGGCTGGTCGGGCGGGTGGGCACGGACGCGGCCGCCTGGCACGAGCGCGAGCTGGTGGCCTCGGGGGTGCGTCCGCGGCTCGTGGTCGATCCGGAGGCGCCGACCGGCACGGTGATCTGCCTCGTCGACGCGAGGGCCGCGGCCGAGCGCACGTTCCTCACCGACAGCGGGGCGTCCCTGCGGCTCGCGGCGGAGGACTGGTCGGACACCTGGCTGGACGGAGTCGCGCGGCTGCATCTGTCGGGCTACCTGCTGTTCTCCGAGCCGGGCCGCGCGCTGGTGTCGCTGCTCGTCGCGTCGGCACGGGCATGCGGGGTGCCTGTGAGCCTGGATCCCGCGTCGGCCGGCTTCCTCGGCGGCCTGGGCGTGGAGCGGTTCCTGGCGCTGGCCGAACAGGTCGACGTGCTGCTGCCCAGCCGGGACGAGGCGTGTCTGCTGACGGGCGTGCCGGATCCGGCGGATGCGGCGGCCGAACTGAGCCGCCGTGTCCCGCTGGTGGTCGCCAAACAGGGCGCCGACGGAGCCCTGGTGGCCCGCGCGGGGGCCGTGTGCGCCCGGGTCCCCGCCGTGCCAGCGGTCCCGCACGACACCACGGGCGCCGGCGACGCCTTCACCGGAGCGTTTCTCGCCACGCTGCTCTCGGGCGCCGGGCCGGAGGCCGCGGCGGCGCAGGGGTGCAGGGCGGGTGCGCGGGCGGTGGCACGCGTGGGAGGGAGGCCTCCGGCGGCGGGATGACACCGGCAGCGGGCAAGCGGGGAGGGCGCCGCTCCGAACCTGTCCGTCCACAGGCGGGAACAAAGTGGAATCGCCCCTTTCCACAGGCTTGTTCGCCGCTCCCGGCGGCCTGGCAGACTGACGGGCCAAGGCGCGACCAGCGCGACGCGAGGAGATCCACGCAAGGAGATCCAGATGTCCATGGCAGGGAATCTGCGGAAGGTCACAGGCCTCGGCAAGGTCGGTGGCCTCCGCGGAGTGGCGCGGCTCGCCCGGCGACGCCTCCGGGTCGACCTGAGCCACCCCGCCCGGTCACCGCTGGGTTCCTCGGTGGTGAACTGCGTGATGTACCGGGACGGCTCCCGCGTTCCGGAGGCCGGCGACGTGGTGGAGGCCGTGGCGCGGGTCCGCAAGGCCGGTGACGGTTTCGTGTGGCTCGGGCTCCACGAGCCGACGGACCAGGAGTTCGCGGGCATCGCCGAACTCTTCGACCTGCACCCGCTGGCCGTCGAGGACGCGGTCGAGGCGCATCAGCGCCCGAAGCTGGAGCGGTACGGCGAGACGCTGTTCGCGGTGTTCAAGACGGTCTGCTACGTCGAGCACGAGGAGCTGACGGCGACCAGCGAGGTGGTGGACACCGGCGAGATCATGCTGTTCGTCGGCCGGGACTTCGTGATCACCGTGCGGCACGGCCGGCACGGCTCGCTCGGCCCCCTGCGCGAGGAGCTGGAGTCCGAGCCGCAGCAGCTCGCCAAGGGACCGGCGGCGGTGCTGCACGCGATCGCGGACCACGTGGTCGACGACTACCTCTCCGTCACCGACTCGGTCCAGGCGGACATCGACCAGGTCGAGACCGACGTCTTCGCGGAGAACGGCGCCCGGGTCGATCCGGGGCGGATCTACCAGCTCAAGCGTGAACTGCTGGAGCTGAAGCGGGCGGTGGTCCCGCTCACCCGCCCCGTGGAGGACCTGGCCACCCGGCCGATACGCGTGGTCGACCTGGAGATACAGGCGTACTTCCGGGACGTCCTCGACCACCTGATGCGGGCGAAGGAGCAGATCGCCTCCTTCGACGAGTTGCTCAACTCGATCCTGCAGGCGCACCTCGCGCAGGTCACGGTCGCGCAGAACGAGGACATGCGGAAGATCACGGCCTGGGCGGCGGTGATCGCCGTGCCGACGATGGTCTGCGGGGTCTACGGCATGAACTTCGACCACATGCCGGAGCTGCACTGGCGGTTCGGCTATCCGCTGGTCATCGGCGTCATATCGGTCGCCTGCCTGGTGCTGTACCGCGGCTTCCGGCGCAACGGCTGGCTCTGACGGTCCTGCGCCTCCTGAAGGCTCAGCCGCTCCAGGCCGGATGGCGCGGGTCGTCGGCCCGCACCAGCACGTCGGCCGTGCCGGCGGGGTCGGTCTCGGCCTCGTAGCGCTCGAAGGCGGGCAGTGTCCACCGCTCCGGCTCCGGCGTACGGCGGCGCAGGGCGCCCGGGGAGAGGGAGACATGGACGGTGAGGTCGAAGGGGAACCAGTGGCTCAGGAGAAGGGGGCCGTGCAGCAACAGCACACCACCGGGCGGAAGGTGGACGTAGGAGCTGCGGGTGGCGCGGTCGGCGACCGGGTCCCACAGGTCGGGCAGCACACGGCCGTCGCCCCCGGGGTCGAGCGGGCCGAAGACCTCGCGCCACAGGGCGCCGGTGTCGAACCAGCCGCTGTAGTAGGACTCCGCGTCGTGGTGACCGTATTCGAGACGGAGGGAGGCGGGGCGCAGGAAACCCTCGGTGGCCACCACGAGCGAGGAGCGGCCCCGGAGGCGGAGGGCTTCGCGGACGCGCTCGGCCAGGTCGCCCGGGCGGGCGGCGGGCGCGCCGTCGATGGCGACACGCGGCCAGGGGCTGCCGTCGCCGGGCTTCAGGTCGAGCAGACGCTCGGCCAGGAGGTCGCCGAGCCGTTCCCAGGTGATCGCTTCGAGTCGCACACGGCCCATGATGCCGCGCGCCCACCGGCACCCCGGCTGCCGGGACGGCCGCGCTCACCGGTCGTGGGGGCGGCCGGGCGGAGCGGCGTGGGTCCGGGGCCGTGGGCGGGAATGAAGGAGCCATGACGGCTCCCCCGACTCCCCTGGCCCGCTCCGGGCTCCTCGTCGTCCAGCCCCTCAGACGCAAGCACTGCGCCGACTGCCGCCGGGGGCCGCTGTCGCTACTGGTGATCGAGGAGGGTGCGCCCCGCTGTCTGGACTGCGCCGACCTCGGGCACCTGGTGTTCCTGCCGCGCGGCGACACCGCGCTCACCCGCAGGTCGCGGGAGGAGAGCGCGCTGTCGGCGGTGGTGGTCCGGTTCAACCGGCGCAAGGGGCGCTACGAGCGGCAGGGCGTGCTGGTCGAGGAGGCGGGACTCGCGCGGGCCGAGGCACGGTGCCTGGCCGACGCGGAGGCCCGCCGCAGGCGGCGGGCGCGGGACGCACGGCGGCGGGCGGCGGAGGACGTGAGGTTCGCGGACGCGTTCGCGGCGGAGATCAGGCGGCTGTTCCCCGGCTGCCCTGCCGACCGGGCCCGGAGCATCGCCGAGCACGCCTCGCTGCGCGGCAGCGGGCGGGTCGGGCGCAGCGCGGCGGGGCGGGCGCTGTCAGAGGGGGCGGTGATCTCGGCGGTCGTGGCGTCCGTACGGCATCTGGACACGCCCTACGACGGGCTGCTGATGGGAGGGGTGGCGCGGCACGAGGCGCGGCGGCGGATCGCGGCCGGGGTGGAGTCGGTACTGCGGGCGTGGCGGGAGCCGGAGGCGGGGGTCGGCTGAGGCGGGGCGGGTGGGGGGAGGGGGGAAGGGGAGGGGGGAGAGACAAGAGCGGAGGCGGCAGCGGAAGGGCGACCGGGCACCGAGCCAAGGGCACGCCCTGGGGGCGGGGGCGGCGCGCGCCGGGGGCCCCGCCGGGGGCGCCGGGGCCGGGGCCGGGGGGCCGGGGGGGGGGCGCCGGGGCGGCGGCGGCGGGCCCCCCGCCCCCCCCCCCCCCCCCCCCCCCCCCCCCCCCCCCCCCCCCCGCCCCTCCAACACCGCGGCGCCCCCTTCCCCGCACCGCCGCTCACCTGTGAGAACGCACTGTTCGCCCACTCTGCGCCCCGGGCCGGGGGGACGTATCGTGGCCGAAAGAGTGCCGCCCGAAGTCGCACGGCGCGTCGTCCGCGTATCGCAAGGGGGACGGCCATGGCCGATCCCAAGGGTTTCATGACCACGCCCCGCCAGGAGTGGCCGCGCAGGCCGGTGGAGGAGCGGACCCGGGACTGGGACGAGGTCCATGTTCCGGGCGCGCTGCTGCCGATCATCAGCAAGCAGGCCGACCGCTGCATGGACTGCGGCATCCCGTTCTGCCACGAGGCCTGCCCGCTGGGCAATCTGATCCCGGAGTGGAACGACCTCGTCTCCCGCGAGGACTGGCGGGCGGCGAGCGACCGGCTGCACGCGACGAACAACTTCCCCGAGTACACCGGCCGGTTGTGTCCGGCGCCGTGCGAGGCGGGGTGCGTGCTCGCCATCAACCAGCCTGCGGTGACCATCAAGAACGTCGAGTGCGCCATCGCCGACCGGGCGTGGGAGGACGGGTTCGTGCAGCCGCGGCCGCCGGAGCGGCTGTCCGGATGGACGGTCGCGGTGATCGGGTCGGGCCCGACCGGCCTCGCCGCGGCCCAGCAGCTGACCCGTGCGGGGCACACCGTCGCCGTGTACGAGAAGGACGACCGGATCGGCGGGCTGATGCGGTACGGCATCCCCGAGTTCAAGATGGAGAAGCACCACCTGGAGCGGCGGGTGGAACAGATGCGGGCCGAGGGGACGAGGTTCCGTACGTCGACTGCGGTCGGGCGGGACGTCGGGGCCGCGGAGCTGCGGGGGCGCTACGACGCCGTGGTGATCGCCACGGGTGCCACGGCGTGGCGGGAACTTGACGTGCCGGGGCGGGAGTTGGCCGGGATACATCAGGCGATGGAGTATCTGCCGCTGGCCAACCGGGTGTGCGAGGGGGATCTGGAGAGGTCGCCGTTGTGCGCCGTGGGCAGTCATGTCGTCATCGTGGGCGGTGGTGACACCGGGGCCGACTGTCTCGGCACCGCGGTGCGGGAGCGGGCCGCGTCCGTGACCCAGCTGGACATCTACGCGCAGCCGGGCGGGGAGCGGGACGAGGACACCGAGCCGTGGCCGACGTATCCGAAGATCTACCGGCTGTCGGCCGCGCACGAGGAGGCGCGGGATCTGCGGACGGCGCCGGCCGCGGATGCGGACGCGCGGTTGTTCGCGGCGTCGACGCTCCGCTTCGCCGGTGACGCGGACGGGCATGTGCGGTCGCTGCACCTGGTCGAGGTGGACGCCGCCCGGCAGCCGCTGCCGGGCACCGGGCGGACGCTGCCGGCCGACCTCGTGCTGCTCGCGCTGGGCTTCTCCGGGCCCGACCGGGGGGACGGGCTCGTCGACCAGTTGGGTCTGGAGCTGATGCCTCGGGGGACGATCGCCCGTGGGGCCGACTTCGCGACGAACGTCCCCGGGGTGTTCGCGGCCGGGGACGCGGCGCGCGGGCAGTCGCTGATCGTGTGGGCGATCGCGGAGGGGCGGGCGGTGGCGGCGGCCGTCGACCGGTATCTGACGGGCAGTTCGCGGCTGCCGGCGCCGATCGGGCCGTACGACCGGCCGATGACCGTCTAGGCGAAGCGCCGCCCACCTGAGTGCCCACCTGCCCGCCACCCGGACCGTGCCCGCCGACCCGGGCGGTCCGGCCGGCCCGCAGACCCGGCTGCCCCGCGGACCCGGCCGCCCTCGTCCAAGGGCTTGCGTGCCACCGCCCCGTAGCCCGGGATGACGCCGTCGCTGGCCCGGGACGCCGTCGTCCTGGCCCGGGACCGGGTCGCCCAGTTCCGGGTGCCAGTGGTGGACCACCTCGACGCCGGGTTCGACGAGTTCCAGGCCGTCGAAGAAGCGGGCGAACTCCGCGCGGGAGCGCAGCGCCAGGGTGACGCCGGCCGCCTTGAGCTTCTCGGTGGCGGCCGCCGACTCCTCGGGGGTGAAGTCGGCGGTGGCGTGGGTCATCATCAGGTAGCTGCCGGAGGGGAGTTCGGCGAGCAGCCGGTTCACCAGCTCGTGGGCGCCGTCCTCGTCGGAGACGAAGTGGAGCAGTGCGACGAGGGACAGGGCCACGGGCCGTTTCCTGCCCCGTCCTGCGGCCCCCGTAAGTGTCTGAAGTGGTGGTCGACGTGGAGGTCGAGAAGGAAGGGGGGGTGGTCAAGTCGGTGACGGAATCGACAAGTCGTACGTGAGAAGGAACTGGAAAGGAGGCGGCCCCGGTGGCCGGGCGGCGGTCAGGAGAGCAGGAAGTCGGCCTCGCCCGCCTTGGCGCCCTGGATGAAGGCCGTCATCTCGTCGGAGGTGTAGATGAGGGCGGGACCGTCGGGGTCGGTGGACTGACGCACCGCTATCCGGCCGTCGGCCAGCTTCATCGCCTCCAGGCAGTTGCCGCCGTTGCCGCCGCTCCACGGCCTGTGCCAGCCCTCGCTGCCCAGTTCACGGGCAGGCATGCCGTTGTAGATCCGCTCGGTGCGGATCCGCGGCGCGGAGGGGGAGATGGTGCGATCCATTACAGCTCCTTGCGGAGAGCCCGGAGGATCTCCTTCGTGCGATGTGCTGTGGCGGCGTGCGCCGCCATGCGGTCCATGACCTCGAGGTGGGCCGCCACCTCCTGGCGGGCGTCCAGGTAGACGGCACCGGTCAGGTACTCGCTGTAGACCATGTCCGGCAGTTCGGGCATGGCGAATCGGAACAGCACGAAGGGCCCGTACGTGCCGGGGTGCGGCCCGGAGGAGAACGCGGCGACCTGGAGGGTCACGTGGGGCAGCTTCGTGGCCTCGAGCAACTTGTCGATCTGAGCACGCATCACCTCCGGTCCGCCGACCGGGCGGCGCAGCGCGGTCTCGTCCATGACGGCCCAGAACCTGGGTGCGTCGGGACGGGTGAGCAGCTCCTGGCGCTGCATGCGCAGCGCGACGTGGCGCTCGATGTCCTCGGGCTGGGTCTGGCCGACGGCGCCCGAGGTGAGGACCGCGCGCGCGTAGTCCTCGGTCTGCAGCAGTCCGGGGACGAAGTGCGGTTCGTAGGACCGGATGAGGCTCGCCGCGCCCTCCAGGCTGACGTACATGGAGAACCAGCCCGGCAGGATGTCGTGGAACCGCTGCCACCAGCCGGGCTTGTTGGCGTCCTCGGCCAGTTGGACGAAGACCTCGGCCTCGTCGTCGTCGATGCCGTAGGCCTTCAGCAGCAGTTGGAGGTACGGGATCTTGAGGCCGACCTCGGCCGTCTCCATGCGGCGGACCGTGGCGGGGGCGACGCGGAGGATGCGGGCCGCCTCCTCGCGTTTGAGCCCCGCGCGTTCCCGCAGGTCCAGCAGGCGCCGGCCGAGCACGACCTGCCCGACGGTAGGCGCGGACCGCGGTTCGCTCACGCTCCACCTCCACAACGTTTCCTGACAGCCCTACGGCGCCATTCGAAGATCTGTTCGAGGATCTGGCGGACCCTCGGCGATCCCAACTGGCGCCGCTCGACGTGCTGTTGCGAGCAGTGTGCCACGGCCTTTCACCGCGTCACACAGCACTCTGCACTTTTCATAGTGACACTTGCCAAGTGTTCACGGCGGGGAGATAGTGGCAAGCGTGATTCCGTCCCCGCCCTTAGGAACAGACGCCGCCGCGGACCCTTCCGGCCCCGGTGCCGCCACCGGAGCGGGCCCCGACGGGGCCGTCGCCCAGCGCCGGTTCCGCTTCGAGCTGGCCGCGCATCCGGGTTCCCCCGCTCGGGCCCGGCACCTGACGCGGGCTCGGCTGACCGGGTGGTCGGTGTGCGAGGACACCTGCGACACGGCGGCTCTGGTCATCTCCGAACTGGTCACCAACGCCGTCGTGCACACCGCGAGCAGCCGGATCGTCTGCGAGCTGCACGACGGCGACGGTCTGGTGCGCATAGCCGTGCGCGACCAGGGGTGTGCGCCGAGCGAGCCGCACCCGTCCCAGCGGGGTCCGGAGGAGGAGCACGGGAGGGGACTGCTCCTCGTCGACGCCCTGTGCCGGGCCTGGGGCACGCAGGAGCACGGCCCGGGGCTCGTGGTGTGGGCGGAGCTGCCGCGTCGGGCGGACCGGCCGCGCGACGCCGGCGAGCCGCGCGATGACCTGGGCTGGGGCGCGCGCCCCAAGCAGGGCCCCGCGCGCGGCCCGGACGACGAGGACGACACGCAGGCACGTCAGGGAACGGGGGCCGCATGGCTGTGAGCATCGGCTCCGGCGCCGGTGGGGTGCTCAGCCTGGAGACGCTGGTGCGCCTGGGGCGCGGCGTGCGCCGACCGAGCGCGCCGGGCGAGTCGGCGTCCCCGCTGCGACTGGCGGTGCCCGATGGCATGACCACCCCGCTGGGCTGCGACGCGGTGGCGGTGCCCGCCCCGTACGGGCCGCTGGTGATGCCGCGCCTGCCGCGCGTCGGATGCGTCTACGCCGATGAGGCGCACTGGTGGTGGATCGTCCCGTCCGACTCCGACTACGCGCTCCGGTGGCCGGCCCCCGCGCACTACGCCACCGGTGCGGTCCTGCGCGACACACCGCGGGCTCCCGGACTCGTCCACCGGCCGGACGACACGGTTCCGTACACCCCGCCGATCCCCCTGTACCTGGCGGTGTGCCGCGTGCTCGGGGCGACTCCGGCGTGGTCACGACCGGTCACCGCGTAGGACGTACGTAAGACCGAGCCCGCGTGTCGTGCCTACGACCGGCCCCGCTCGCCGCGCGTGCGACGTAGCCCGCGTGTCGCGCGTACCACCGGCCCCGCCTGCCGCGCATGAGGCGCAGCCCGGCGTCGCGCGTACGACCGGCCCCGCCTGTCGTGCGCAGGAGCAGGCCGACGCATACACGAGACCGTCCGGGCCCGGCGCGAAGCACGCGCGCGGCCCTCGCCCCCGGCATGTGCCCCGCGTCCGGCACGGTGTGCGCCCGCGCGCCTCTCCTGCCACGTCGCGCGCCCTGCCCCGGGGGCGCCCGCCCCGCGATAGTGGCCGTCCGTCCACGATCGCGGGAGGTCGACGGTGGGGAAGCGGCGGGGGCGACGGGGCGAGGCGGAGGGGCCCGAGGTCTCGGAGTCGGAACGGCTGCTCTTCGGCGGCCCACTGCGTTACGACATGGGCTGGAACCAGCACCGGGACGCCTTCCTGGAGCTGAACCTCCGCGGCATGGTGACCCGGCTGCCGGGCCTGCTCGCGTCCAGCTTCCGGCTCGCCTGGCAGGCCGACCGGCGCGCCGCGCGGACCGTGCTGGCCGCCGAGACCGGCCGGGGCGCCGCGCAGGCCGTGAGCCTGCTCGCGGTGAACAGCGTGCTGGGCCAGGTGCTCGCGTCCGGCCCCCTGGAGGACCGGCTGCGCGGCACCGTGCCCGCGCTGGTCACCATGACGGCGGTGATGCTGGTGGGCGCGCTGCTGCGGGCCGCGTCGACGTACGCGACCGGCCGGCTGGAGCCCAAGGTGGAGCGGGTGGCGACCGAGCTGTACCTGGAGCGGGCGGCGGCCGTGGAACTGGCCGCGATCGAGGACCACGCCTTCCACAAGCTGCTGGACACCGCGCAGTACGGCGCGTCCTCGGCCCGCCGGATGATCATGTACGGCACGCGGGTGGTGAACGCGATGATCTCGCTGGTCGCGGCGGCCGGCGTCCTCACGGTCCTGCATCCCGCGCTGCTCCCGCTGCTCGCCACCATGACGCTGCCGAGCGCGTGGAGCGCGCTGACGAACGCCCGGCGCCGCTACGAGTCCTTCCACACCTGGGTCCAGCACGCGCGCGCGGGACATCTGCTCAGCGGTCTGCTCACCGAGCCGGCGGCCGCCCCGGAGATCCGCGTCCACGGCGTGGGCCCTTTCCTGCTGCGCCACTACCGGGCGATGTCGGAGACCGCGGAGGCGGAGCAGGCCCGGCTGGCGCGGCTGGCGGCCCGTACGGGCCTGTTCGCGGCGGCCTGGACGGGACTGGCGACCGTGGCGACGTACGCGACCCTGGGCGGGCTGCTGCTGACCGGGGCGATGGCGCTGTCGGTGGCCGGCACGGCGGTGATCGCGATCCGCACCGGCTCGGCGAGCCTGGACACGCTGGTGCTGGAGATCAACTCGCTGCACGAGGAGGCCCTCTTCGTGGGTGATCTGCAACGTCTCTACGCCGAGGCGGCCGAGCGGGCGATCCCGGTCGGCGGGCAGCCCCTGCCGGAGAACCCTCGGGAGATCCGGTTCGAGAACGTCACCTTCCGCTATCCGGGCGACGCGTCCCGCCCGGCCCTGGACGACGTCACCCTCACCGTGCCCACGGGCCGGATCGTCGCGCTCGTCGGGGAGAACGGCTCCGGCAAGACGACCCTGGTGAAGCTGCTCGCGGGTCTCTACACCCCGGACCGGGGGCGGATCCTGTGGGACGGCGTCGACGCGGCGGACGCGGACCGGCACCAGCTCGCCGAGCGGGTCGCGATGGTGGCCCAGGACTTCAAGCGCTGGCCGTTCACGGCGAGGGTGAATGTGGCGGTGGGCCGCTCGTCGGCGCCCCTCACCGACGAGCGCGTGGCGGGCGCGGTCGCCGACGCGGGCGCCGAGGAGGTGGTCGCGGACCTGCCCCGGGGCCTGGACACCCTGCTGGCGCGCAACTTCAGCGGCGGGCACGAGCTGTCCGGCGGCCAGTGGCAGCGGCTCGGCATCGCACGGGCCGCCTACCGGCGCGGACGCATCCTCATCGTCGACGAGCCGACGGCGGCGCTGGACGCCCGCGCCGAGCTGGAGGTCTTCGAGCGGATCCGTGGTCTGGCCGGCAGCGGTCAGACGGTCGTCCTCATCACGCACCGGCTGGCGTCCGTCCGCCACGCCGACGTGGTGCACGTCCTCGACCAGGGGCAGCTGGTGGAGTCCGGCACGCCCGACGAACTGCTGGCCACCGGGGGCCTCTACGCCGAGCTGTACGCGCTCCAGGCGGAGCAGTTCAGGGGGAAGGTGCCCGCCCCGGAGGTGGGCTGACCGCGTCCGTCACGCCGTACCGCGTCCGTCACGGCGTACGGCGTCCGTCACGCCGTCGCGTCACCGGCTCCGTCGACCGCGCGGACGATCACCAGGAAGGTGTCCGTCGCGAGATCCATCACGACCTCGGCGGGCAGGCCCTCCAGGCGCCGCGCATGCGCGAACTCCTCCGCCGGCCACGACCCGCGCGGCCCGCCGGCGGGAAAGCGTTCGAGCACCGTTCGCCCGTTCACCCTGCACCTCCCTGTAGCGCTGTACTCGTAGAGTTAAACGCCAAGCATGGGGTGAACACCTCGCGAAGTAACGGTACTGAGACGCAGTTGACACGCGTTCAACGCCATCCGTGAGAAGAAGATCACACTTGCGGCCCATCCGATCACTCAACGCTCCGACCTGCGCACATCTCGTGTCCGTCCGGTGTCGGCGCTCCCGGTGTTCACTTCGCGTCCATCGAGCCCCTCCGCCCTCGCCGCCTACCCGTAGCGTCGGGGTACCGGATCCGGCCGCCGCTCGCGGGCGCGCCCGAACGCCGCTACGGCGAAGGCGTCCACGGGCGAAGGCCGGTACGGGCCAAAGGCTGTGCGCGCGGGGGCGTTCGAGGCTCGCGCTCGGCTCGTGGGCCGGTGTGCTCGCCGCCCCTGCTCAGGACGTCGAGGAGTGCGGTGAGGCGTTCGGTGTGCCGGGGGGTGAGGCGGCCCGTGTGGTCGAGGTGCACCGCGCAGGCGGTGGTGGTGTCGACGAGGCGTTCGAGGGTGGCGACGACGTCGTCCGTGCCCTCGGCGTGCCGGGCCAGCGCGGGGAGTTCGGCGGCGGCGCGGGTGCCGGCCGCGCGGGCCTCGGCCAGGGTGCGGTAGGCCTCGCGGCGCAGTGTCCAGCGGGCGGCGTGGTCGCCGGACTCGCCGAGGACGTGGGCGAGGTAGGCGTGCGCGGCCTCGGTGGCCGAGGCGAGCCGGGCGCGTACCGCCCCGCCGCGCCGCCCCGGCAGCGGAACGTGGCCCACGAGCAGCACGATCGCGCAGGCCAGCAGCGTCTCGCCGATCCGGCTGACGGAGGCCTGCGGTTCCCCGCCGGCCATGACGAGGGCGAGGACCAGCACGGTGGCGACGGCGGTCTGCGCGGCGAAGTGCCGGGTGGCGACGGGCACGAGGGCGCCGCAGACGGCGACGAGGGCGACGAGCCCCTCCGGGCGCGGCAGCACGGCCGCGAGGGCGGCGAAGAGCAGGGCGCCGAGGACGGTCCCCGCGGCCCGGCACAGCACGCGGGAGACCAGCGGCCCGAGGTCGGGCTTGACCAGGAAGACCGCGGTGGCGGGCAGCCAGTACCAGTGCGCGTGCTGCCCGTACCAGCGGGTCTGGTGCAGTGCCTGGGCGACCGTGGCGCCCACGCCGAAGCAGAGGGCGACCCGCACGCCGTACTCCCGTCCGGCCGCGCCGAGCGCGGTGCGCAGCAGGTCGCGGGTGGTGCGGTGCCGGGTGTGCAGGTCTCCCCCGCCCTCCGCCCGGTCGAACGCCTCCGCGGCGCGCAGCAGGGCGTCGTCGAGGGCGCGCAGGCCGGGCGCGGACCGGCCGGGAGCCGGCAGGGGGCCGGCGTGCGTACTTCCGCGGACGGCGGCGGCCAGGCGGCGCGGTCCGGCCGAGGCGCGTCCGGCGCTCGCGTCCCCGGCCCAGGCGAGCGCGGTGGCGGCCTCGGCGAGGGGCAGCGCGGCGGCGTACTGGGCGTGCAGGCGCCGCTCGGCCGCGGCACCGGTGTGACGCCGCAGCCGGGGTCCGGTCAGGGCGTCCTGCGCGTGGTCGAGGGCGGCGGTGAGCGCGGCGCGCCGGTCGGTGGCACTGGGGCCGCCGACGGCGTCGAGGAGACCGGCGACCGCGTCGTACACGGCGGCCACGGCGGCCCGTTCCCCGTCGAACCGGAAGTCGCCGGCGAGGGCGCCCGGCGTGGGCAGCGCCAGCCGCAGGGCGAGCAGCCACCCGGCCCCGGCGAGGAAGGCGAGCGCCCTCGGCCACCCGGGCTCGGACAGGGGCATTCCGGCGCCGACGGCCGCGGCGACGAGGAGTTGCGTGCCCGCCCCGGAGGCGACGGGCCCGACGGCGCTGACGCTGCCGGCGCCCAGTCCGAGGACGGTGAGCAGCAGGGTCAGCGGTACGGCGGACAGGTGCTGTCCGCCGTACGTCCCGACGACGAGACCGGCCGCCCCCGCGAGCGCGGGCACCCCGAGCCTTTCGACGGACGCGCGCCTGCTGCCGGGCCGGTCGTTGATCCCGGCGAGCATGGCGGCGAGGGCGGCGACCACGCCGAGGGCCGTGTGGCCGGTGCGCAGGGCGAGCAGCAGCAGCGGCCCGGCGGCGAGCGCTCCGCGGGTGACGGCGTTCCAGGGCACGGGCCCGCGCTGGGCGCGCAGGGCGTGGGCCAGCCATGGCGGCAGGGCGAGACGGTGGGGGTGCGGGTGGGGGTGCGCGGGGGAGGTGGCGGGACCGGTCGGGCCGGAGGCGGCACGGACAGCGGTGGTACGGGTGGTGCGGGTGGCGGCGCGGGTGGTGCGGCGCGTCACGGGGCTCCTGTACGTCGGGACGAGGGCGTGACTGGTGCCTTCGGGCGACGGTGACCGGGCTGCGGGATGTGGTGCGCGGTGGGGTGCGCGGTGGGGTGCGCGGTGGGGTGCCCACGCTAGATCGCGTTCTTGGAGGGGAGGGAACGGCCGTATTTCCGGCGTGTGACGTTCCGCCGGGACGGGCGTTCCCGGGAAGTTCGAGGCGGCCCGGTGCCGCTCAGGACCGTTGCGCCGCCCGTCGTACGGCGCGGCCGAGCAGCGCCCCGGCGTCCGTGACCGCCCGGGTCAGTGCCGCGGGGTCGGCCGTCAGCGAGCTGAGGAGTCCGTCGGCCTCGCGCAGTCCGGCGCGTGCGAGCAGGCCCTTGTCGTTGGTGGTCCACTCCCCCCGCGCGGCCAGCACCGCGTGGGCCGTCTGGGTCGCGGCGAGGGCGATCGCGCCCGCGACCTGGGTGAGGGAGCCCTGCGGCGCGTGGCCCGCCTCGGCGTACCCGAGGGTGGCGGTGGCCAGGCCGTACCAGTGCCCGGGCGCGGACCGGCGCAGCGCCCGCGGATAGGCGGTGGGGCGGCTCAGTTCTCCCCTCAGCACCTGGTTGACGGCGAGTTCGGCGACGACCAGGTAGCTGGGGATTCCGGCGAGGTGGAAGAGCAGCGGTTCGACCCGGAAGCGTCCCTGTTCCGCCTCCGCCCACTCGTGTGCGACGACGTCGAGGTCGCGGTAGTGCACGTCGACGCGGCGTTCGTCGATCGTCAGCCAGGCGCCGCCGTTGAAGACCCCGCCGCCCCAGCCGCCGAGTTCGGACACCTCGCCCTCCCAGCCGACGGCGCGCAGGTCCGCGGGGTCGAAGCGGCCGCGGTAGTAGACGGCCAGGTCCCAGTCGCTGTCCGGCCGGTGCGTGCCCTGGGCCCGGGAACCGCCGAGGGCCACGGCCCGGACTCCGGGGAGGGCGGCGAGCCGGTCGGCCGTGGTGTCGAGAAAGGTCTCGTCCGTGAGGCGGGGCACGGGTGCGGCTCCAGGGGTCGGGGGCGAGGAGCGATACCTCGGGGTTGCGAGGGTTCGAGGGCCCTCCAGGGCCGTGACGAGGTGTCCGGAGCCTACGCGGTACGGCATCGGCGCCTCCACGGAATATCCGGGTGCGGCCGCGTCAGCGCGCCTGGATGATCGGGGAGTTGTGTCCGTCCCCCGCATCGTCCGCGTCGCCTTCCAGGAGCCCGTATGATCCCGCGCCCCACCGTGCCCGGTCCGCTTCGGCCGGAGGCACGCGCATGACGGCGGGGCCTGGCCCGGTGGTCCTGCGCCGGGCCGGCGCGGCGGACGCCATGCCCGCCGCCGATGTCTGGCTGCGTTCCTTCTCCACCGCGCTGCCGACGGTCGTCCGGGCGCACTCCGACGACGCGGTGCGTGCCTACTTCCGCGACGTCGTGGTGCCGTCGCGCGAGACGTGGGTCGCCGAGTCGGGCGACGAGGGCAGGGTCGTGGGCGTCATGGTGCTCGCCGGCGACGAGCTCTCCCAGCTCTACCTCGACCCGGCCTGGCGGGGGCGCGGCGTCGGCGACCGTTTCGTCGCGCTGGCCAAGGAGCGCGGGCCACGGGGCCTGACCCTCTGGGCCTTCCAGGTCAACGGACCCGCCCGGCGCTTCTACGAGCGCCACGGCTTCGTCGCCGTCGAGTACACGGACGGCAGCGGTAACGAGGAGGGGGAGCCGGACGTCCGGTACGTGTGGCGGCCCTGAGGGCAAGTCGGCCTCGGTCGGTCGTCGTCACCGGGGCGTCGCGGCCGTGGGCCCCGGAGGGCGTCGCGTCACGGTCGGTGGTGCGGGAGCCCCGCCACGTCCGCCGCCGTGGTCAGGACGTCCCGAAGCATCGCGGGGGTGAGCCTGCCGGTGAAGGTGTTGCGCTGGCTGACGTGGAAGCAGCCGAAGAGGGTGAGCCCGTCCAGCGGCACCCGTGTGCCGTGGGCGAAGGCGGGCCGCGGCCGGGGCACCGTCCAGCCCGCCTCGGCGAACGCGGGCAGCGCGGCCTGCCAGCCGAAGGCGCCGAGTACGACGACGGCGCGCAGCGTCGGCCGCAGCAGCCGCAGCTCCCGCACCAGCCAGGGCCGGCAGGTGTCCCGCTCGCCGGGCGTGGGCTTGTTGGCGGGCGGCGCGCAGTGCACGGGCGAGGTGATCCGCACGCCGTACAGCTCCAGGCCGTCGTCGGCCGAGACGGAGGTGGGCTGCGAGGCGAGCCCCACGTCGTACAGCGCCTCGTAGAGCACGTCGCCGGAGCGGTCGCCGGTGAACATGCGGCCGGTGCGGTTGCCGCCGTGCGCGGCGGGGGCGAGGCCGACGATCAGCAGCCGGGCGTCCGCCGGCCCGAAGCCCGGAACCGGACGGCCCCAGTACGTCCAGTCGGCGAAGGCGGCGCGCTTGGTGCGGGCGACCTCCTCGCGCCAGGCGACCAGGCGCGGGCAGGCCCGGCACCCGGCGATCCTCCGGTCGAGGGCGGCGAGACTGCTGCTGTCCATGCCTTCACGGTAGGGCCACCCGGGCGGCGGGACGGGACGGGTGGCCGGTTTCGCGGGAGGGGACACCGTGTGCCGGGCCCGGTGGCGGCCGGGGCGAAATTCGCGGGGCACCGCGGCCGCGGCGACTAAGGTCGGATGCATGGCTTCCGAGGGTGACCAGGACAGGAACGAACCGGGACCGGGGTCCGCCGAGACGGAGGGCGCCGACCCGGGCGGGCCGGCTCGGACAGCTGCCCCCGCACCGGCCGTGGACCCGAAGGTCGCCGCCGCTGTCGCGGCCGCCGAGGCGGCCGGTCCGGCGAGCGGCGAGACCGTGCGGATCGACAGCTGGATCTGGTCCGTGCGTCTGGTCAAGACCCGGTCCCTCGGCGCCACGGCCTGCCGGGGCGGGCACGTGCGGGTGAACGGTGAGCGGGTGAAGCCCGCCCACTCCGTGCGCGTCGGCGACGAGGTGCGCCTGCGGCACGAGGGCCGCGAGCGGGTCGTGGTCGTGAAGCGGCTGATCCGCAAGCGTGTCGGCGCCCCCGTGGCCGCCCAGTGCTACATCGACAACTCCCCGCCGCCTCCGCCGCGCGAGGCCGTCGCCCCCATCGGCATCCGCGACCGTGGCACGGGCCGCCCCACCAAGCGCGACCGCCGCGAACTGGAGCGCCTGCGGGGCATGGAGGACCACTCCGAAGGACGGTGACCTCCTGCGTGCCGGGGATCGCGGCCCGGTGGTCGAGCATGTCTCCGGGATCGCGGCCCGGTGGTCGGGTGCGTCCCGGATCACGGCCCGATGGTCGCGCAGCCGGCGGCCGTACCGTCACCCGCGGCGTCGGACCAGCCGCAGCAGCTCGGCGTTGTGGCTCCGCCGTGCCCAGGCGATCAGGGCGAGCGGCACGACGAGGAGGAGCGGTGTCGCCGCGTACTGCCCGTCGAAGACGGTGAGCTGGACGACGAACGCGCCCACCATCAGCGCGCTCAGCGCCATCGCCGCGACCGACTGCAGCACCGGGACAAGCAGCGCGACGGCCCCGGCCAGTTCCAGGGTCCCGATGACGTACATTCCGGTGCTGCCCCAGCCGAGCCTGTCGAAGGACTCGACGGCCGACGGATGGGCGATCAGCTTGGGCAACGCGCTCGCGCCCGCGTAGAAGAGTGCGAGCAGCACCTGCACCACGCGCAGGGTGGCACGGGCGAGGCGGCGGCCCCCGGAGACGGTGCCGACGCGGTCTCGGGAGCTCGGGGTCCGGGCGGTGCCACCCGGTGCGGTGGCCGTCGCGGAAGCGGACGCAGGGGCGGCCGGCCGATGGGAGGCGGTGTTCCTGGGCATGGGTGTCTCCTGGGGGACGCGGTCCGTTGTGCTGTCGCAGAGGTAGACCGGCCCTCGGCGCCGAACTCATCGCCCTCGGGCGGACACGGCCTCGTCGCCCTCGGGCGGACACGGCCTCGTCGCCCTCGGGCGGACACGGCCTCGTCGCCCTCGGGCGGACACGGCCTCGTCGCCCTTGGGCGGGCACGGCGCGCTCCCCCGTTGGTGAAGTCGTCGCGGGGGAGTACGTTGCAGGCAGGAGTGGTGGTCGGCGATGCGTACGGGCAGTGAGCCGAGGACCGCCCGCAGCGCCCTGCGGGCGCGGTTCTGGCTGAGTGTGTGGGGGCTGGTCTGGGCGGCCTTCGGTACGACCGTGTTCGCGCTGGTCGGAAGGCCCGGCTGGGCGGCCGCCTGCGGAGTGCTGCTGCTGGTGATCGGAGTCGACCTGGCCGTGATCGTCCGGCACATCCGGCAGGGCCCGCACTACCAGCCGGGTCGCGACGTCCCGCCGTACTGGCCGCCGTGACACCCGCGCTCGGGGAGTGGGCGACAGCGATCAGTTCAGCCGCAGATCCGCTCAGCAGTCGATCCGCTCAGCAGTCGATCCGCTCAGGAGTGGATCCGCTCAGGAGTCGAACTGGGCGCGCTGCAGATACTGCGGCTTCGGGTCCAGGGCGGCCGCCAGCCGGAAGTGGCGCTTGGCCTGGTCGGGGCGGCCCTGCCGCTCGTAGGTGCGGGCGAGCGCGAAGTGGGCGAACGCGTTGTCCGGCTCGCGCTCCAGTACGACCGTGAACTCCAGCTCCGCCGGACGCAGCTGGGCGGCCGCGAAGAAGGCACGGGCACGCAGCAGGCGGGCGGCCGTGTTCTCCGGGTGGGCGGCGATGACGCCGTCGAGCAGCTTCACCGCGCCCCGCGGGTCCCGGGCGGCAAGCAGTTGCTCGGCCGCACGGAAGTCGATGACGTGCGTCTCCGGTGAAGGTCCGCTGGAACCGCTGATCTCGGGCACAGAAAATTCCTTCCCTCGCGGGAGGTCTTCAACGCCCCGTGACGGCCACGCTATTCCCGGGGTTCGCCTCGCGGCGCGCGGGCCCGGCGCTCGAGTTCGGCCCACACCTCCCGCACCCGGCGGTGGAGCCGCTCCAGCGGTACGTCGTTGTCGATGACGATGTCCGCGACCTCCAGACGCTTCTCGCGCGTCGCCTGGGCGGCCATGCGCGCGCGTGCGTCCTCCTCGGTCATGCCGCGCAGCCGGACGAGCCGGTCGAGCTGGGTCTCGGGAGCGGCGTCGACGACGACCACGAGGTCGTACAGCGGCGCGAGGCCGTTCTCCGCGAGGAGCGGGACGTCGTGGACCACCACGGCGTCCTCGTCGGCCGCCGTCTCCAGTTCGCGGGAGCGGGCGCCCACCAGGGGGTGCACGATCGCGTTCAGGACGGCCAGCTTCTCCGGGTCGGCGAAGACGACGGAGCCCAGCTTGGGGCGGTCCAGGCTGCCGTCCCCGGCGAGCACCTGAGGGCCGAACGCCCGGACGACCGCCGCGAGGCCGGGCGTGCCCGGGGCGACGACCTCGCGTGCGATGCGGTCGGCGTCGATCAGGACGGCCCCGCACTCCACGAGCAGCCGGGACACCTCGCTCTTGCCGGCGCCGATGCCGCCGGTCAGACCCACGGACAACATGACCGCGCCTCCACCTCACAACCCCCGCAGCGGCGGGGACGACTTGCCGTCTCCGATACCGCCGGTCAGGCCCACCGGACGACTCCCGCGACGGCGGGGACGGGCGGGGCGGTCATCCGGCAGCGTATCGGATCAGGCGTCGCCCTCCCGCTCCGCCAGGAAGCGCTCGAACTCGCGGCCGATCTCCTCCGCGGAGGGGATGTCGGCGGGCTCGGCGAGCATGTTGCCCCGGGTCTCCGCGCCCGCGGCCGCGTCGTACTGGTGCTCCAGGCCCTGGACGAGGGCGGTGAGCTCCTCGTCGCCCTCCCGGACCTGCCGCTCGATCTCCGTCTGCGTGCGGTGGGCCTCGGTGCGCAGGGCGTGGGCGATGCCCGGCAGTACCAGCCCGGTGGCGGAGGTGATGGCTTCCAGGACGGTCAGCGCCGCGTCCGGGTACGGCGACCGGGCGATGTAGTGCGGGACGTGCGCGGCGACGCCGAGGACATCGTGCCCGGCCTCCATCAGGCGGTACTCGAGCAGCGCCTCGGCGCTGCCGGGCACCTGGGCCTCCTCGAAGGGGCTGCGGTGGCCCGGGACGAGGTCGCTGCGGTTGCCGTGCGGTGTGAGGCCCACCGGGCGCGTGTGCGGCACGCCCATCGGGATGCCGTGGAAGTTCACCGACAGACGCACGCCGAGCCGCTCCACGATCTGGCGCACGGCGGCCGCGAAGCGTTCCCACTCCACGTCCGGCTCGGGCCCGGAGAGCAGCAGGAAGGGCGCGCCCGTCGCGTCCTGGACGAGGCGCACCTCGATGGCGGGGTCCTCGTAGCCGGTCCAGCGGTCGCGCTGGAAGGTCAGCAGCGGGCGGCGGGCTCGGTAGTCCACGAGCCGGTCGTGGTCGAAACGGGCCACGAGCTGGTGGGGCATCGAGTCAAGCAGGCGTTCGACGATCTGGTCGCCGGCCTCCCCCGCGTCGATGTATCCGTCGAAGTGGTAGAGCATGACGAGTCCGGCCGACTCCTGCGCGAGCGCCGTGTCGACGACGGCCAGGCCCTTCGGTTCCCATGCGTACAAACCCTGCGGATCAAGCACTGTGACCGCTCCTCCTCGTGTTCCCCCGGAACAACGTGGTGCGGGGCGCCCGCATTCCCAACGGGCTCCCTTTCGCGGCTTCTTGTCGCACGACTGGGGCAACGGCTGCGGCCCGCACCCCCGAGTAGGGGATGCGGGCCGCAATCGGTTATTCGGCTACCGCCTGGGCGAGCGTCAGCTCTGGCCGCCGGCGAGCTTCTCGCGCAGGGCAGCCAGCGCCTCGTCCGACGCCAGGGCGCCGGAGTTGTCGCCGCCCTCGGACGAGTACGAACCGCCGGACGCGGCCGGAGCGGCGGCCTCGCCACCCTCGGCAGCGGCCTGGGCATCCGCCTCGCGGGACTTGATGACCTGCTGCTGGTGCTGCTCGAAGCGGTGCTGCGCCTCGGCGTACTGGTGCTCCCACGCCTCGCGCTGGGTCTCGTAGCCCTCGAGCCAGTCGTTGGTCTCGGGGTCGAAGCCCTCGGGGTAGATGTAGTTGCCCTGGTCGTCGTAGGACGCGGCCATGCCGTACAGGGTCGGGTCGAACTCGACCGAGGCCGGGTCGGCACCGAAGGCCTCGTTGGCCTGCTTCAGCGAGAGGCTGATGCGGCGGCGCTCGAGGTCGATGTCGATGACCTTGACGAAGATCTCGTCGTTGACCTGGACGACCTGCTCCGGGATCTCCACGTGGCGCTCGGCCAGCTCGGAGATGTGGACCAGACCCTCGATGCCCTCGTCCACGCGGACGAACGCACCGAACGGAACCAGCTTCGTGACCTTGCCGGGCACGACCTGGCCGATCTGGTGGGTGCGGGCGAACTGCTGCCACGGGTCTTCCTGGGTCGCCTTCAGCGACAGGGAGACACGCTCGCGGTCCATGTCGACGTCGAGGACCTCGACGGTGACCTCCTGGCCGACCTCGACGACCTCGGACGGGTGGTCGATGTGCTTCCAGGACAGCTCGGAGACGTGGACCAGACCGTCGACGCCACCCAGGTCCACGAAGGCACCGAAGTTGACGATCGAGGAGACCACGCCGGAGCGGACCTGACCCTTCTGGAGGGTCGTGAGGAACGTCTGGCGGACCTCGGACTGGGTCTGCTCCAGCCAGGCACGGCGGGACAGGACCACGTTGTTGCGGTTCTTGTCCAGCTCGATGATCTTCGCCTCGAGCTCCTTGCCCACGTAGGGCTGGAGGTCGCGGACGCGGCGCATCTCGACGAGAGACGCGGGGAGGAAGCCGCGGAGGCCGATGTCGAGGATGAGACCACCCTTGACGACCTCGATGACGGTACCGGTGACGATGCCGTCCTCTTCCTTGATCTTCTCGATGGTGCCCCAGGCACGCTCGTACTGGGCGCGCTTCTTCGAGAGGATCAGGCGGCCTTCCTTGTCCTCCTTCTGGAGAACAAGGGCTTCGATCTCGTCACCGACGGCGACGACCTCGTTGGGGTCGACGTCGTGCTTGATCGAGAGCTCGCGGCTCGGGATGACACCTTCGGTCTTGTAACCGATGTCGAGCAGGACCTCGTCCCGGTCGACCTTCACGATGACGCCGTCGACGATGTCGCCGTCGTTGAAGTACTTGATCGTCTCGTCGATCGCGGCGAGGAAGGCTTCCTCGTTACCGATGTCGTTGACCGCAACCTGCGGGGTGGTGGCGGTGGTCTCGGTGCTGCTCGTCATGTGGGAAAGGGCTCCGGTACGGACATTGAGTCGTAGGTACTGCTTACGCCGGGAGCCCGTTTCGCTCTGCAGAAGCCGGACAGCCAAGGAAGCGCCACACAAAAACACGGTGGCGCCTCGACAACCGAGGGGACATACAACAGATGCGAGCGCAGCCTGCTACGTCTGAGGTGCGCAGGCCCGCAGCGCAACTTGTAGCATACGGGGGCAGCCGGGCAGGGTCAATGCGCGAAGGCGCACACCCGGGGCGGATCGCCGCATACCCGGCACAAAACCTGTCTCCCGAGGCCACGCGTGTCCCACGACGACCGTGCCGCGACACCCCCGGACGGGTTGGACGGAAGAGTACGACGAGGGAGCCGATCATCCAAGAGCCCGAACCGTTCGAACCGGAGGCCACCCGCCGCGAGGCCGATGCGGCGGAGAGCGCCCGGGCCAACCGGGGCTGGTGGGACCGGAACGCGGACGAGTACCAGACCGACCACGGCACCTTCCTGGGCGACGACCGTTTCGTGTGGGGCCCCGAGGGCCTGGACGAGGTGGAGGCCGAGCTCCTCGGCCCGCCCGAGGAGCTGAAGAACAAGGAGATCCTGGAGATCGGCGCCGGCGCGGCCCAGTGCTCCCGCTGGCTGGCCGCGCAGGGCGCGCGCCCGGTCGCCCTGGACATCTCCCACCGCCAGCTCCAGCACGCGCTGCGCATCGGCGGCTCGTTCCCTCTGGTGTGCGCCGACGCGGCCGCGCTGCCGTTCGCGGACGCCTCCTTCGACCTGGCGTGCTCGGCGTACGGCGCGCTGCCCTTCGTCGCCGACCCGCGGCTGGTGCTGCGCGAGGTGCGCCGCGTACTGCGGCCGGGCGGCCGTCTGGTCTTCTCCGTGACCCATCCGATCCGGTGGGCCTTCCCGGACGAGCCGGGCCCGGAGGGCCTTTCCGTGTCCGGCTCCTACTTCGACCGCACGCCCTACGTCGAGCAGGACGAGGACGGGCGCGCGGTGTACGTGGAACACCACCGCACCCTCGGCGACCGGGTCCGGGACGTCGTGTCCTCGGGCTTCCGCCTGGTGGACCTGGTCGAGCCGGAGTGGCCGGCCTGGAACAGCTCGGAGTGGGGCGGCTGGTCCCCGCTGCGCGGCAGCCTGATCCCGGGGACGGCCGTCTTCCTGTGCGAGCGGGACTGAACGGGCGGCACGCGCCCGTACGGCGCCGCCCGCCGGGCGCGGGACACGCGCGGGCCGCCCCACTCGCCCGGCGTACGACACTGGGGACGTGATCCGTTACGACGCCCTGGACGCACTGCCCGTGCGAGGCGCCCTGCCCGCCCTGAACGACGCCCTCGACGGTCACGGCACCGCGGTGCTCGTCGCGCCGCCCGGCACCGGCAAGACGACGCTGGTGCCGCTCGCGCTGGCCGGGCTGCTGGGCGAGGGGCCCGCGCGGCGGGTGGTCGTGGCCGAGCCGCGGCGGATCGCGGCGCGGGCGGCGGCACGCCGGATGGCGTGGCTGCTGGGTGAGAAGCCCGGCGGGGCCGTCGGCCACACCGTGCGCGGAGAGCGCGTCGTCGGACGCCACACACGCGTGGAGGTGGTCACCACCGGGGTGCTGCTGCAACGGCTGCAGCGGGATCCGGAGCTGGCCGGCGTCGACGTCGTCGTGCTGGACGAGTGCCACGAGCGGCATCTGGACGCCGACACGGTGGCGGCCTTCGTGTGGGACGTGCGGGAGACGCTGCGCCCGGAGCTGCGGCTGGTGGCCGCCTCGGCGACGACCGACGCGGAGGGCTGGGCCCAACTGCTGGGCGGGGCGCCGGTGGTCGAGGCCGCGGGTGCCGCGTATCCGGTGGAGGTGGTGTGGGCGCCGCCGGCGCGTCCGGTACGGCCGCCGCACGGGACGCGCGTGGACCCCGCGCTGCTCGCGCATGTGGCGTCGGTGGTGCGGCGGGCGCTCGCCGAACGGACGGGGGACGTGCTCTGCTTCCTGCCGGGCGTGGGCGAGATCGCGCGGGTCGCCGGGCAGATGGGGGATCTCGGCGGGGTGGAGGTGCTCCAGGTGCACGGCCGGGCGCCCGCGGCCGTGCAGGACGCGGTGCTGGCTCCTGGACAGCGGCGGCGGGTCGTCCTCGCGACGTCGGTGGCCGAGTCGTCGCTGACGGTGCCCGGGGTGCGGGTGGTGGTGGACTCGGGGCTGGCCCGGGAGCCACGGGTGGACCATGCGCGGGGGCTGAGCGCGCTGACGACCGTACGGGCCTCGCAGGCGGCCGGGCGGCAGCGGGCGGGCCGTGCCGGGCGCGAGGCGCCGGGCACGGTGTACCGGTGCTGGGCGCAGGCCGAGGACGTGCGGCTGCCGCGGTTCCCGGCGCCGGAGATCAAGGTGGCCGACCTGACGGCGTTCGCCCTGCAAGCGGCCTGCTGGGGCGATCCGGACGCGTCCGGGCTGGCCCTGCTGGACGCGCCCCCGGGCGGGGCGATGGCGGCGGCGCGGTCGGTGCTGACGGCGGTGGCGGCCGTGGACCCGGCCGGGAGGGCCACGGAGCGGGGGGTGCGGCTGGCGCGGCTCGGGGTGCATCCGCGGCTGGGGCGGGCGCTGCTCGACGCGGCGCCCCTGGTCGGGGCCGAACGGGCCGCCGAGGTGGTCGCGCTGCTCGGCGAGGAGGCGCCCCGGGAGTACGGCGACGATCTCGCGTCTGCGGTGCGCGGCGCGCGGCGCGGCGGCGCCGGGGACGCCTACGCGGCGCGCTGGCGCGCGGAGGTACGGCGCCTGCGTGCCGTCCTGACGGACGTCTCCCAACCGCCCGCACGGGGCGAGGCGGGGGCCGATCCGGCCGGCTCCGGCCGGCAGGGGACGGACCGGCGCGGCGACACGGGACCGAAGGTGACGGACCGGCGCGGCGACATGGGGCTGGAGGTGACGGCTCGGCGCGGCGGCGCGCGACGGCAGGGGGCGGGTCGGCGCGGCGAGTCCGGACCGGAGGTGACGGACACGCGTGGCCACTCCGGACCGGACGAGTACGTCGCCGGGCTTGTCGCCGCGTTCGCGTTTCCCGAGCGGGTCGCCCGGCTCGACGGGGGGTCGTATCTGATGGTGTCCGGGACGCGGGCCGAGATCGAGGAGGGTTCCGCGCTGCGGGGCGTGCCCTGGGTCGCGGTGGCGGTGGCGGACCGTCCGGTGGGCCGGGCGCACGCGCGCGTGCGGCTCGCCGCCGCCGTCGACGAGGAGGTCGCGCGGCGCGCGGCCGGGGCGTTGCTGGAGGAGCGGGACGAGGTCCATTGGGGCGACGGTGACGTCGTCGCGCGCCGGGTGACGCGGCTGGGCGCGGTCGAGCTGGAGGCGCGCCCTCTGGCCGCCCCGGCCCCCGCTCTCGTGCGCGAGGCGCTGCTCGAAGGGCTGCGGCGGGAGGGGTGGCGGCTACTGCGGTGGTCGCCGGAGGCGGACACGCTGCGGCAGCGGCTGGCGTTCGTGCACCGGCAGCTCGGGGAGCCCTGGCCCGACGTGGGCGACGACGCTCTGCTCGCCCGCGTGGCGGAGTGGCTGGAGCCCGAACTGGGCCGCGCCCGGCGGCGGGCGGACCTGGCGCGGATCGACGCCGGGCAGGCGCTGGCCCGGCTGCTGCCCTGGGCGTCCGGCGAGGCCGCCCGGCTGGACGAGCTCGCCCCGGAGCGGATCACCGTACCCAGTGGGTCCAGGATCCGGGTCGACTACGCGGATCCCGAGCAGCCCGTGCTCGCCGTGAAGCTGCAGGAGATGTTCGGGCTGGAGAGGTCTCCGGCCGTCGCGGGGGTGCCGGTGCTGGTGCACCTGCTCTCCCCCGCCGGGCGGCCCGCCGCGGTCACCGCCGACCTCGCCTCGTTCTGGCGGGACGGCTACCGGGCGGTGCGGGCCGAGCTGCGCGGACGGTATCCGAAGCACCCCTGGCCCGAGGACCCGGCGGGCGCGGAGGCCACCCGGCACACCAACGCCCGGCTCAGGCGCTGACCGACTCCGGCGCCCGGCCGGCCCGGCTCCGGTTCCGGCGCGCCGGCCGCGCACTCGACGAGCGGGCGAGCGGGCGAGTCTGAGGTGATGCACCGTCAGGTACGGGGCGGCGTGGCGGCGGGTGGGCGAGATGAGAGCACGTGGTGCCTTACGCACGCACGAGGCCGCCCCCCGCCGGGGTGGCGGAGAGGCGCCCTCGTGCGGTGCCGCGTGTCCGGAACCAGTCCCGTCGTCAGGTCCTGGGCCGATCCTAGGCGGACGGGCTGGTGGAAGGGCTGGGCGACGGGTCGGCCGAGGAGTCCGCCGCCGCGACCTTCAGCTCGACCGTCAGCGTGGCGCCGCCGGTGGTCTCGATGCGGAGCAGGAAGGTGCCGGTGGTGTCGTCCGCGTACAGCTTCGGCAGCGTCAGCAGGCCGTTGCCGTCGGTCCGGAGGTCCTGCAGGGCGCGGACGGGGTTGCCTTCGGCGTCCTTGAAGTAGGGGCCCTTGTCGTTCTCGGTGGGGTCGTCTGCCGACTTGATCAGGGTGGCGGTCGCCGCGACCTTGTCCGCGACGGCACCCTTGTAGGTGGCCTTCACCTGGACCTGCCCGGCGAACTCTCCACCCGGGGTGCAGGTCAGCGGGTTGTCGTCGGTCCGGGTGAGGGTGTCGGCGGCGCGCGGGGTGACGGTGGCCGCGTAGTCGACGCCGTGGACGGTACGGCCCACGACGAGGGCGCGGACGGTGAAGCCGCCCGTCGTCTCGCCGGCCTGGAGGGTGGGCGCGGTGGCGACGCCCGCGCTGTCGGTCACGACCGTGGCGACCTTCTCGCCGCCCGTGAAGACGGTGTCGGTGTCGCCGCTGATCGTGAAGCGGATCCGGACCTTGCCGACCCCCTTGCCGTCCTTGGTCTCGGCGCGCGTGCCGATCCTCTGGGCGAACGCGTCCCCGGCCATCGCGGTGAGTTTCGCCGTGCCCGCGTCCGCGAGGTGGTCGACCGTCTCGGTGGGCGTGGGTGAGGGGGTCGGCGAGGACGGGCCGGACGGCGGGGTGGGCGAGGACGGCGGTGCCGGCGTGGACGGTGGGGGCGTGCCGGGAGCGCCCGGCTCGCCGGGCCTGCCCTTGCCGGGCTTGCCGGACTTGCCGGGCTTGTGGCTCGACTTGGGTGTGGACGGCTTCGGCGTCGACGGATCGGGGCCGGCGCCGGGCGTGTCGTCGCTGCGGCCCGAGGGCAGGGTGCCCGTGCCGTCCGGGACGGAATGGGTGCCCTTGCGGTAGTAGTCCAGCCAGGTCAGGACGGTGTGCAGGTAGTCCTGCGACTGGTTGTAGCTGAGGATGGCGCGCTTGACGTCGGCGTCGACGGACAGGTCCCAGGCATTGCGGCACAGGTAGTGGCCGGCGGCGAGGGCGGCGTCGTAGATGTTGTTGGGGTCCCTCTTGCCGTCGCCGTTGCCGTCACGGCCCGCCCAGGCCCAGGTGGACGGTATGAACTGCATGGGGCCGACCGCGCGGTCGTAGGTGCTGTCGCCGTCGTAGGCACCGTGGTCGGTGTCGCGGATGTGCGCGAAACCCTTGCCGTCGAGGACCGGGCCGAGGATCGGCGAGAGAGTGGTGCCGGAGGCGTTGACACGGCCGCCGCGGGCCTGGCCCGACTCGACCTTGCCGATGGCGGCGAGGAGTTCCCAGGGCAGGTTGCAGCCCGGCTTGGAGCCGCGCAGCTCGGCCGCGGCCTTCTTGTAGGCGTCGAGCACGGTGGCGGGGATGCCGGACTCGGCCGGGCCGCGGGAGGCCGGGGTGCCGACGGTGGGCGCCGGGCTGGGGCTCTTGAGCGGCGGCAGGTCCGTGTAGTAGGGGGAGTTGCCGGTCGCGCTGCCGTCGGCGCTCACGTCGGGAGAGGGGGTGGCGCCGGCGGTGGGCTGTCTGCCGTGGTCGTCGGCCGTGACGTCCGGGGCCTGGGATGCGGACAGGGCCGCGACCGCTGCCGCAGCCACGGCGGTGGTCGCCGCTCCCTTGCGCAGCCTCCTGCCGAAATGCGCCGCCATGGAGTGAACTCCTCCCGTGGACGCCCGAGCGTCCGTCCGTGTCTGCCTGTACGCCCTGTTGTGACGGTTGACTCGTGCTGGTGGTTGCCCTGGTGGAGCTCTTGGGGTGTTCTGTCCGCGCCGTCGAGTGGCCTGTTCGCCCGTTCGACCGCGGCGGCGGACAGAGCGACCCAGGCGACCCTACGACAACTTCCTTTGTCCCGGGACCCGTTCGCGCCCGTTTTTCACCGGTTGGCCACGTGCTGTTGCCCGAAGCGGCGCGGACAGGCCTCCCGCATACTGGACTTCGGTGATCACCCGGGCCTTCCGGACCCGGTCGACGTCCTTGGGGAGGGGCACGTTGCCGTTCACACTGAGTCATGCGGCGGCCGTACTGCCGGCGGTGCGCGGAGACGGGACCGGGCGGGGGCCGCTGGTGCCCGCGGTGCTCGTGGCGGCTTCCTTCGCGCCCGACATGACCTACTACGCGGCGAGCGTGCTGCCCGGCGCGATGGAGTTCGGCGCCGTCACGCACTCCTTCCCCGGGGTCTTCACCGTCGATGTGCTCATCGCCTGGGCGCTGGTGGGGCTGTGGCTGGTGGTGCGCGAGCCGCTGGTGGCGCTGCTGCCGCGGCACCGGCAGGGGCCGGTGGTGGCGCTGACGAGGTGCGGGGCGCCACGCGCGCGCCCGCGGCCGTCGACGGTGCCGAGGTGGTACGCCTCCGCCGCGCTGGGCGCGTCGACGCATGTGGTGTGGGACGCGTTCACGCACCTCGACCGGTGGGGGATGCGGGTGTTCCCGGTGCTGGGCAGCCACCTGGCGGGCGCGCCCCTGTACTGGTACCTGCAGTACGGCGGCTCGGTGGTGGCCGCGGCCGGGATCACCTGGTTCCTGGTGCACGCGCTGCGGCGGGCACCGGCGGGTGAGCCGGTGGGGGTGGCGCGGCTGTCGGCCCGGGACCGCTGGTGGGCCGGGGCCGTGATCGGCGGGTGCGCGGTGGCCGGGGCGGTGCAGCGGGCCGCGGGGCAGTGGGCCCTCGGCGGGACGTCGGCGAAGCCGTGGGAGCTGGTGCCGACGCTGTGCTTCGGGGCGGGCGCCGGACTTGTGCCGGGACTGCTGCTGTACGCCGTGGGCGTCAGGGCGTGGCGTCCGGCTCGGGCCCCTGGGGGTGGCGGCGACCGGGCCGCGGGTCCTGGCAGTTCCGGCGGGGTCGACGCGCGGGCGGGCCGTCCGGCCCGTCGCTGACGGTGCTCGCGGGCACGACGAAGACGGTCAGACCCCGCCCCGGGGACCGCAGGGGCGATCGGGGCAGCCGGCGCCTTCGGGGCAGCCGGGCGAGGACGAGCGCGAGGTAGCCGCGGGCCACGTCGGCCCACAGCCGCCAGGGGGGTGTGCCGCCGGGGCCGGGCTCGCGGGGGGTGAGCCGGTGCCGGAGGGCGGTCGCGGCGCGGCGCAGGGTCGTCGCGAGGTCGGTGGGAATGCGGGCGGTGCTTGCGTCGGCCGCGAAGGCGGGGACCGGCTCAGGCGCTCCGGCGGGGTCCGCACCGCCGTCTGCCCGCGACACCGCCGACCGGTGGTTGAGCATGCGTATACCCATGCCCGCATCCTGTCGGGCGGGGCCGGCGGGTGCGTTTCTGCGGGGGCCACGTGAGTGACGGGGCCCACGGCGGCGAGGGCATCACCGGGCCCGCTGCCTGCGCGTCACCAGGCCCGCCGCCTGGGCGTCACCGGGAATCCCGACCCAGGCGCAGAGGCTCCGCACAGCACACCGAACCGGGCGGAGGCGCCCCGGGCACCCGGTGCCGCGGGGCCCCCTCCGCCGGGGTCGGGGCGGCACGGCTAGTGCGCCGCGGACTCCCAGTCCGGGCCCACGCCCACGGAGACGTCCAGGGGTGCCCTGAGCCGGACCGCGCCGGACATCTCGCGGCGGACGAGCTCTTCCGCCGCCGCCCGCTCCCCGGGGGCGATCTCCAGCACGATTTCGTCGTGGACCTGGAGCAGTATCCGCGAGGTGAGGCCGGCCTCGCGCAGCGCCCGGTCCACGTTCAGCATGGCGATCTTGACGATGTCCGCCGCCGTGCCCTGGATCGGCGCGTTCAGGGCCATGCGTTCCGCCGCCTCGCGGCGCTGGCGGTTGTCGCTGTTCAGGTCGGGCAGGTAGCGGCGGCGGCCCAGCAGCGTCGCCGTGTAACCGGTCGCCCGCGCCTCGTCGACCACCCGCCGCAGATAGTCCCGGACCCCGCCGAAGCGCTCGAAGTAGGCGTCGATCAGGGCACGGGCCTCGGCCGCCTCGATGTTCAGCTGCTGGGACAGGCCGAAGGCCGACAGCCCGTACGCCAGGCCGTACGACATCGCCTTGATCTTGCGGCGCATCTCCGCGTCCACCGCCGAGTGCTCCACTCCGAACACCTGGGAGGCCGCCGTCGTGTGCAGGTCCTCGCCGGAGGTGAACGCCTCGATGAGGCCCGCATCCTCGGAGAGGTGCGCCATCACGCGCAGTTCGATCTGGCTGTAGTCCGCCGTCATCAGCGACTCGAAACCCTCGCCGACGACGAAGCCGCGGCGGATCGCCCGGCCCTCGTCGGTGCGGACCGGGATGTTCTGCAGGTTCGGGTCCGTGGACGACAGGCGGCCGGTGGCGGCGACGGTCTGGTTGAACGTGGTGTGGATGCGGCCGTCCGCCGCGATCGTCTTGATCAGCCCCTCGACGGTGACGCGCAGCTTCGCCTGCTCGCGGTGGCGGAGCATGATCACCGGCAGCTCGTTGTCCGTCTGGCCGGCGAGCCAGGCCAGGGCGTCGGCGTCGGTGGTGTAGCCCGTCTTCGTCTTCTTCGTCTTCGGCAGGGCCAGCTCGCCGAAGAGGACCTCCTGGAGCTGCTTGGGCGAGCCGAGGTTGAACTCGTGCCCGGCCGCCGCGTGCGCCTCCTTCACGGCCTGCTGGACCGCGCCCGCGAACATCTGCTCCATGGCCTCCAGGTGGGCCCGGTCCGCGGCGATGCCGTGCCGCTCCATGCGGGCGAGCAGGGCGGAGGTGGGCAGCTCCACGTCGCGCAGCAGGTCCGCTGCGCCGACCTCCCGCAGACGGTCCTCGAAGGTCCGGCCCAGGTCGAGGATCGTGCGGGCCTGGATCATCAGCGCCTCGGCCTCGGCGCCTTCGTCCGTGCCGAAGGCCAGCTGTCCGTCGGCCGTGGCGGCGGGCGCCAGCTCCCGGTGCAGGTACTCCAGGGACAGCGCGTCCAGGTCGAAGGAGCGGCGGCCCGGCTTGACCAGGTAGGCGGCGAGCGCGGTGTCCATGGTGACGCCCTCGACGCGCCAGCCGTGCTCGGCGAAGACCCGCATGGCTCCCTTGGCGCTGTGGAACACCTTGGGGCGGCCCGCGTCGGCCAGCCAGGACGCGAGCGCGGTCTCGTCGGCCTCGTCCAGCTGGGACGGGTCGAACCAGGCGGCGGCGCCGCCGGACGCGGCGAGGGCGATCTCGGCGACCGAGCCCGTGCCCAGCGCCCAGGCATCGACGGTGGCGACGCCGAGGGCCTGCGTGCCGTGCTCGGCGAGCCAGGGGGCCACCTCGCCGGTGCCGAGCACCGCGCCGTCCAGCTCCACCCCCTCCGCCGCGATCGGGGTGGCCTCGGCCTCCTCGGCGCCCGGGTCGACGGCGAAGAGCCGCTCGCGCAGCGAGGGGTTGCGGATCTCCAGGGTGTCCAGCACCATCGCGACGGCCTTGCGGTCGTACGGGGCGCGCGAGAGGTCCGTGACCGTCTTCGGCAGCTCGACGTGCCGCTCGAGCTCGGTGAGCCGGCGGTTCAGCTTGACCGCCTCAAGGTGGTCGCGCAGGTTCTGCCCGGCCTTGCCCTTGACCTCCTCGACCCGCTCGACCAGTTCCGCGAAGGAACCGAACTGGTTGATCCACTTCGCGGCGGTCTTCTCGCCGACGCCGGGGATGCCCGGGAGGTTGTCGGAGGGGTCGCCGCGCAGCGCCGCGAAGTCCGGGTACTGGGCCGGGGTCAACCCGTACTTCTCCAGAACCTTCTCCGGGGTGAACCGGGTCAGCTCGGAGACGCCCTTGGTGGGATACAGCACCGTGGTGTGCTCGGAGACCAGCTGGAAGGAGTCGCGGTCGCCGGTGACGATCAGCACCTCGAAGCCCTCGGCCTCGGCCTGTGTGGCGAGGGTGGCGATGACGTCGTCCGCCTCGAACCCCTCGACCGCGAAGCGCGGGGCCTGCATCGCGTCGAGCAGCTCGCCGATCAGCTCGACCTGGCCCTTGAACTCGTCCGGGGCCTTGGAGCGGTTCGCCTTGTACTCGGTGAACTGCTCGGAGCGCCAGGTCTTGCGCGAGACGTCGAACGCCACCGCGAAGTGCGTGGGCGCCTCGTCACGGAGGGTGTTGGCCAGCATCGACGCGAAGCCGTAGATCGCGTTCGTCGGCTGGCCCGTCGCGGTCGTGAAGTTCTCCGCGGGCAGCGCGAAGAACGCGCGGTAGGCCAGCGAGTGCCCATCCATGAGCATCAGCCGGGGGCGGGCGCCGCCGGAGGTCTTGTCGGTCGTCTTCGATGCTGTTTCTGCCACGCCCCCGATCCTGCCACGCCCCACTGACAGCCGACCCCACGCACCGGCTCGGGCGCCCGGCCCGGCTCGGGCGCCCGGTCGGCGCGGCGCGGGCGATCCCGGCGCGGACCCGGACGCCCGCGCCGTGCGCCGGGGACGCGGGCATGGTCATGGCGACGCGGGCATGGTCATGGCGACGCGGGCAGGGCGACGGCGACGCGGGCACAGCGACGGCAACGCGGACTCGGCGTCGACGGACGCCCACGGCGCGGGTGCCGGCGGCGCGGAGACGGGCGCGGGTGCCGGCGGCGCGGACACGGGCGCGGGTGCCGGCGTCGCGGACACGGGCGCGGGTGCCGGCGTCGCGGGGACGGGCACGGGTGCCGGCGTCGCGGACACCGACGACCCGGGGGTCCGATGGCACGGGCAAGGTCCCCACAGCGCAAGCCCCGACGCCGGTGCTCCCCGGCCCGGCCGGGATAGGTGTCAGTACCACGTGGGAGTATGCGGAGACGTACTTCACACGTACCGGCGAAGGAGAGCGCGCGATGGCAACGAGGCCGCCCAAGGCCGATCCGGTTCAGGACGCGCCGCAGGTCGCCGCACCGCAGCACACGGCGGCGGGACTGCCCGCGATCGGGCACACGTTGCGCATCGCGCAGCAGCAGATGGGCGTGAAGCGCACCGCGCTGACCCTGCTGCGGGTCAACCAGAAGGACGGTTTCGACTGCCCGGGCTGCGCGTGGCCGGAGCCGGAGCACCGGCACACGGCGGAGTTCTGCGAGAACGGCGCCAAGGCGGTGGCCGAGGAGGCAACCCTGCGCCGGGTCGCCCCCGAGTTCTTCGCCGCGCACCCCGTCGCCGACCTCGCCACCCGCAGCGGCTACTGGCTGGGCCAGCAGGGGCGGTTGACGCACCCCATGTACCTGCCCGAGGGCGGGGACCGCTACGAACCGGTCACCTGGGAGCGCGCCTTCGACATCGTCGCTGAGGAGATCGCCGCCCTCGGCTCCCCCGACGAGGCCGTCTTCTACACCTCCGGCCGCACCAGCAACGAGGCCGCGTTCCTGTACCAGTTGTTCGCGCGGGAGCTCGGCACGAACAACCTGCCCGACTGCTCGAACATGTGCCACGAGTCCTCCGGCTCGGCCCTGTCCGAGACGATCGGCGTCGGCAAGGGCAGCGTCCTGCTGGAGGACCTCCACCGGGCGGACCTGGTCATCGTCGCCGGGCAGAACCCGGGGACGAACCATCCGCGCATGCTCTCCGCCCTGGAGAAGGCGAAGGCGGGCGGCGCGAGGATCATCAGCGTCAACCCGCTGCCCGAGGCGGGCCTGGAGCGGTTCAAGAACCCGCAGACGCCCAAGGGCCTGACCACCGGCGCCGCGCTCACCGACCTGTTCCTGCAGATCCGCATCGGCGGCGACCAGGCCCTCTTCCGCCTGCTCAACAGGCTGATCCTGGAGACGCGGGGCGCGGTCGACGAGGAGTTCGTCCGCGAACACACCCATGGGTACGAGGAGTTCGCCGAGGCCGCACGCGCCGCCGACTGGGACGCGACGCTCGCCGCGACCGGTCTCACGCGCGCGCAGATCGAGCAGGCCCTGCGGATGGTGCTCGCCTCCGAGCGCACCATCGTGTGCTGGGCGATGGGCCTCACCCAGCACAAGCACTCCGTGCCCACCATCCGCGAGGTGGTCAACTTCCTGCTGCTGCGCGGCAACATCGGCCGCCCGGGCGCGGGCGTGTGCCCGGTGCGCGGCCACTCCAACGTGCAGGGCGACCGCACGATGGGCATCTTCGAGCGCCCCGCCCCGGCCTTCCTGGACGCCCTGGAGCGGGAGTTCGGCTTCGCCCCGCCGCGCGAGCACGGCTACGACGTCGTACGGGCCATCCGCGCGCTGCGCGACGGAGAGGCGAAGGTCTTCTTCGCCATGGGCGGCAACTTCGTCTCCGCCTCGCCCGACACCGAGGTCACCGAGGCGGCCATGCGCCGGGCCCGGCTGACCGTGCACGTGTCGACCAAGCTCAACCGCTCGCACGTCGTCACGGGCGCGCGTGCCCTGATCCTGCCCACGCTCGGCCGCACCGAGCGGGATGTGCAGGGAGGCGGCGAGCAGTTCGTCACCGTCGAGGACTCCATGGGCATGGTGCACGCCTCCCGGGGCCGTCTGGAGCCGGCGAGCGGGTACCTGCTGTCCGAGCCGGCCATCGTGTGCCGGCTGGCGCGCCGGGTGCTCGGCGAGGGCAGCGTGGTGCCGTGGGAGGAGTTCGAGAAGGACTACGCCACGATCCGCGACCGGATCGCCCGGGTGGTCCCCGGCTTCGAGGACTTCAACGCGCGCGTGGCCCGGCCCGGCGGATTCGCCCTGCCGCACGCCCCGCGCGACGAGCGCCGCTTCCCGACCGCCACCGGCAAGGCCAACTTCACCGCTGCGCCGGTCGAGCACCCCGAACTGCCCGAGGGGCGGCTGCTGCTGCAGACGCTGCGCTCGCACGACCAGTACAACACCACGATCTACGGTCTCGACGACCGCTACCGGGGCATCCGGGGCGGCCGCCGGGTGGTGCTCGTCAACCCCGAGGACGCCGACGTACTGGGCGTCGCCGACGGGTCGTACGTGGACCTCGTCAGCGAGTGGAAGGACGGCGTGGAGCGGCGGGCGGCCGGCTTCCGGGTCGTCCACTACCCGACGGCGCGGGGGTGCGCGGCGGCGTACTACCCGGAGACCAATGTGCTGGTGCCGCTGGACGCCACCGCGGACACCAGCAACACCCCGGCCAGCAAGTCCGTGGTGGTGCGTCTGGAACAATCGGCGGCCGACTGAGCGTTTGCTCAGTGACGAGTGGCCGATCATGACGAACGGAGCCTGTCCATGGGCGAGCAGCAGCACGTGAAGTTCCCGCAGGAGGTCGTCGACGAGTACGCCGCGCTCGGCGTCGACCTGCAGGCTCTGTTCTCAGCGGGGCACCTGGGCACGCGGATGGGTGTGCAGATCCTGGAGGCGTCGGCGCAGCGCGTGGTCGGGACGATGCCGGTGGAGGGCAACACCCAGCCGTACGGGCTGCTGCACGGGGGCGCCTCCGCCGTGCTGGCCGAGACCCTGGGATCGGTGGGGTCGATGCTGCACGGCGGCACCTCGAAGATCGCCGTCGGCGTCGACCTGAACTGCACGCACCACCGCGGGGTGCGCTCGGGCCTGGTCACCGGCGTCGCCACCCCCGTGCACCAGGGCCGCTCCACGGCGACGTACGAGGTCGTGATCAGCGACGACGAGGGCCGCCGGGTGTGCACGGCGCGGCTGACCTGCATGCTGCGGGACGTACGGCCGGGCGATGAGGCCCACGTGCGCACCACCGACTGATCCGCACGCACGAAGCACAACCCTCTCCGGGGACGGGGCGGGGGTGGCGGTCCGGGGCACGGCGGCGGCCCGTCACCTCTGCCCCTTCTCCGTTCCTCTTTGCGCCATTTGGACCGATTCGCCCCTGCTTCACCGTCTTTCCATGGGGCTGCGCCAGGAGCGGGACCGGGGCCGTCAGCCCGTCAACTCCCCCACGGCGAACGGCCTTTTCCGCTTCGTGGTCACCTTTGACAACGGCCCGGAAGCCTCCCGGAACGTCACGGGCGCCGGATTCACGCGTCTCACGGACTGGACGCTCCCCCGGCCCGACTTCCCGTCAAAGCGGGGACAACCCGCAAGATCACCGTGGGGGCATCCGTATCCGACCGTTCGGGACTGCCCCCGAATACGGACCTTCCCTTTCTGGACGTAACGCTGCGTAACACGGGCGCAATACGGCCCTCCGGTCTCCCCTCCGACGGCACTCGCCCCGCCGCCCCTCCCCGCCCGCTTCACGCCGCCCGCGACCAGCCATCGGCACCTCCCGGCCCGCGCCCAACCGGAAGTGCGAATTCTCAGAATGTGGACCGAGGGGAAATTCCGCCAAAACGGCCGAGAGCCTCCGCCGGTCCGGCGCATCCCGGGGCACGTCATAACAAGAAAGTCACAAGGAAGCTCGCGGCGCTGCCACTGTCCGCATACCGGGCTTAGAGTCACGGCCAGTCACCGCTCCATCGGGAGTTCGGTACCAGCGCAGCACCTGCCGTCCCCCCACAGGGGCCGACGTTGCCTGCTGAAAGGACTGATTGTGCGACAGCGTTCTCTGGTGATTCTTACCTCCGTTCTCACCACCGGAGCTCTGACTCTCACCGCCTGCGGCTCCCGCGACAACGGCAAGAGCGGCGACAGCGGGTCCGGCACCACGCTGACGATCGGCGTCGACGCGCCCCTGTCCGGTGAGAACTCCACCACCGGCCTCGGCATCCAGTACGGCGTCCAGATCGCGGTTGACGACGCCAACAAGAACAACTGGGTTCCCGGCGTGAAATTCAAGGTCAAGGCCCTGGACGACAAGGCGCAGCCCGCCACCGGCCAGTCCAACGCCACCGCCCTCGTCGGCGACGCCACCACCGTCGGCGCCGTCGGCCCGCTGAACTCGGGCGTCGCCCAGTCGATGCAGCAGGTGTTCAACTCGGCCAACATGGTCGAGATCTCCCCCTCGAACACCAACCCCGAGCTGACCCAGGGCAAGGACTGGCAGACCAGCAAGAAGCGGCCGTACAAGTCGTACTTCCGCACCGCCACCACCGACGCCCTGCAGGGTGGCTTCGCCGCCGACTACGCCTACAACGGCCTCAAGAAGAAGAAGGCCTTCGTCGTCGACGACAAGCAGACCTACGGCGCCGGCCTGGCCAAGATCTTCAACGCGTCCTTCAAGAAGCTCGGCGGCAAGGTGGCGGGCACCGACCACGTCAACACCGGCGACAAGGACTTCGGCTCCCTGGTCACCAAGATCAAGAACTCGGGCGCCGACATCCTCTACTACGGCGGCCAGTACGACGAGTCCGCGCTGATCACCAAGCAGCTCAAGGACGCCGGCGTCAAGATCCCGCTGTTCGGCGGCGACGGCATGTTCGCCTCCACCTACATCGACACCGCCGGCAAGGCCTCCGAGGGCGACCTCGCCACCTCCGTCGGCGTCCCCGCGGACACCCTGCCCGCCGCCAAGCAGTTCATCGAGACCTACAAGTCCAAGGGCTACAAGGGCGACTACGCGGCCTACGGCGCCTACGCCTACGACGCCGCCACCGCCATCATCAAGGCCGTGAAGGCCGCCAAGGACGCCAACGGCGGCAAGCTCCCCAGCGACATCAAGAACGACCTGCGCACCAAGGTCGTCGAGGCCGTCCAGAAGTCCGACTTCGAGGGCATCACCGGCAAGGTCGCCTTCGACGAGTTCGGTGACACCACGAACAAGCAGCTGACGGTCTACCAGGTCGAGAACGGCAAGTGGAAGGCTGTGAAGACCGGCACCTTCAACGGCTGATCGCCAGCCGCCAGCAACACGCAGCACGGGCCGCGCGGAAGGAGGACCCCGACCGCGCGGCCCTTTCCACACCCAGACCCCGCACACGACAGTGCACACGACCACCAGTGACATGGAGGCCACGCGGTGAACACCCTGCCGCAGCAGCTGGCCAACGGGCTGCTCCTAGGCTCGATGTACGGGCTGATCGCCATCGGCTACACGATGGTGTACGGCATCGTCCAGCTCATCAACTTCGCACACGGCGAGATCTTCATGACCGGCGCCTTCGGCGCGCTCACGGTCTACTTCTACATCCTCCCCGACGGCACCACCATGTGGGCGGCGGTGCCCCTGATGCTCGTCGGCGGCGGGATCGTCGCCGTCCTCGTAGCGGTGGGAGCGGAACGATTCGCCTACCGGCCGCTGCGGCAGGCGCCACGACTGGCCCCCCTCATCACGGCCATCGGCCTCTCCCTGGCCCTCCAGGAGGTCGTCCGCAACTTCTACCCCGGCGCCGACAAGGCCCGCTCCTTCCCGAGCCTCGACACCACCCACGACCTCGGCTCGGTCACCATCAAGGACGCGGACATCTTCCTCATCCTCGCCGCCATCGTGTGCATGTCCGCCCTGGCCTGGTTCGTCCGCAAAAGCCGCACCGGCCGCGCCATGCAGGCCACCGCGCAGGACCCCGACACCGCACAGCTCATGGGCATCGACACCAACCGCATCATCGTCATCGCCTTCGCCATCGGCGGATTCTTCGCCGCCGTCGCCGCCGTCTCCTACGGCCTCAAGTACGGCAACATCGACTACCGCATGGGCTTCCTGATGGGCCTCAAGGCCTTCACCGCGGCCGTCCTCGGCGGCATCGGCAACATCTACGGCGCCATGCTCGGCGGCCTCGTCCTCGGCATCGCCGAAACCCTCGCCTCCGCCTACATCGACGAGATCCCCGGCATGCAGCAGCTCGGCGGCCAGAGCTGGGCCAACGTCTGGGCCTTCTGCCTCCTCATCCTCGTACTGCTGTTCAGGCCACAGGGCCTGCTCGGCGAGCGCGTCGCGGACAGGGCGTGATCACATGACCGAGACGACCAAGACCCCCGCCACCCCGCCCGCGGACGCCCCCACGGCGCCCGCCGCACGCGGCCTCCTCCCCCTGCCCGCCGCAGCGGCCCGCGCCCTGCTCCTCGCGGGCGGCATCGCCACCACCGCCTCCACCTTCCTCGCCTGGACTTGGACCGCCGAATTCCCCGGCGACCTCACCGTCAACGGCTACCCCGGCGGCCTGCAGTGGCTCACCTTCACCGCGGGCATCCTCGTCACCCTGTTCACCCTCGCGTCCTACGGCGTCCGCGGCCTCGGCTGGCTCCTGCCCGCCCGCAACAACGCCCCCCTCTTCCTCACCGCCCTCGCCGCGTTCGGCGCCACCTGGTACACGATCATCTCGATCAGCGCCGAACTCGGCGGCCTCGCCAACCTGGAGCCCGGCGGCTGGATCGCCGCCATCGCCTCCGCCGTCCCCCTCCTCGGCGCCCTCGCCCTCCCCGAGCACCACACCGAGAACGCCAAGGAAACCCTCAAGGCCTACATCGCCAAGCCCGACCACATCGCCGCCCCCCAGACCGTGCCGGGCTGGATCCAGCGGCTCACCATCACCGCCGTCACCCTCGCCGGCCTCGGCATCTTCACCTACGGCATCGACACCGAATACGGCGAACTGTTCATCGGCTACCTCATCGTCGTCGTCTTCGCGATGTGGGCCCTGCACACCGCCGGCCTCCTCGACCGGTTCTCCCGCCTCGTCGCCGCCAACCGCAGCTTCACCCTCGCCATGGGCTTCGTCGCGGCCATCCTCTTCCCCTTCACCCAGACCGACGACCACTACGCCAACATCGGCGTCAACATCCTCATCTTCGGCACCGTCGCCCTGGGCCTGAACATCGTCGTCGGCCTCGCCGGCCTCCTCGACCTCGGCTACGTCGCCTTCCTCGGCGTCGGCGCCTACACCGCCGCCCTCGTCTCCGGCTCAGAGTTCTCCAAGTTCTCCGGCGTCCAGTTCCCCTTCTGGGCCGCCGCCCTCACCGGCGCCGCCGCCTCCCTCGTCTTCGGCGTCCTCATCGGCGCCCCCACCCTGCGACTGCGCGGCGACTACCTCGCCATCGTCACCCTCGGCTTCGGAGAGATCTTCCGCATCGCCGTCAACAACATGGACGGCGTCTCCGGCCCCGACATCACCAACGGCCCCAACGGCATCCCGTCCATCCCCGACCTGAACTTCTTCGGATTCAACTTCGGGGAATCGCACGACCTCGGCGGCTTCTCCCTCGGCCGGTTCGCCAACTACTACCTGCTGATGGTCCTCATCATGGCCATCGTCGTCCTCGTCTACACCCGCGCCGCCGACTCCCGCATCGGCCGCTCCTGGATCGCCATCCGCGAGGACGAGACCGCCGCCACCGCCATGGGCATCAACGGCTTCCGCGTCAAACTCATCGCCTTCGCCCTCGGCGCCACCCTCGCCGGCCTCGCCGGCACCGTCAGCGCCCACGTCACCTACAGCGTCGTACCCAACCCCTACCAGTTCGCCGGCGCCGCACCGCCCAACTCCGCGTTCCTCCTCGCCGCCGTCGTCCTCGGCGGCATGGGCACCGTCGCCGGCCCGCTCCTCGGCGCCGCCCTGCTCTACCTCCTCCCCGAGAAGCTCGTCTTCCTCCAGGACAAGTCGCTGCTCGCCTTCGGCATCGCACTCATCCTGCTCATGCGCTTCCGCCCGGAAGGCATCATCGCCAACCGCCGCCGCCAGCTCGAATTCCACGAGACCGGCCAACTCGACGTACCAGAACAAGCGACGCTGACCGACGAACCGGCCGTCACCAAGGCAGGGGCGTAACGAACCATGACGACACCCGTACTCGAAGCCCGCGACGTCACCATGCGCTTCGGCGGCCTCACCGCCGTCCGCTCCGTGGACTTCACCGTCAACAGCGGCGAGATCGTCGGCCTCATCGGCCCCAACGGCGCCGGCAAGACCACCTTCTTCAACTGCCTGACCGGGCTCTACATCCCCACCGAAGGCACCGTCTCCTACCAGGGACAGGTCCTCCCGCCCAAGCCCCACCTCGTCACCAAGGCCGGCATCGCCCGCACCTTCCAGAACATCCGGCTCTTCGCCAACATGACCGTCCTGGAAAACGTCCTCGTCGGCCGCCACACCCGCACCAAGGAAGGCCTCTGGTCCGCCCTGCTGCGCGGCCCCGGCTTCAAGAAGGCCGAAAAGGCCAGCGAGGAACGGGCCATGGAACTCCTCGAGTTCATCGGCCTCGCCCACAAGCGCGACCACCTCGCCCGCAACCTGCCCTACGGCGAACAGCGCAAGCTGGAGATCGCCCGAGCCCTCGCCAGCGAACCGGGCCTGCTGCTCCTCGACGAGCCCACGGCCGGCATGAACCCGCAGGAGACCCGGGCCACGGAAGAGCTCGTCTTCGCCATCCGTGACAAGGGCGTCGCCGTCCTCGTCATCGAGCACGACATGCGGTTCATCTTCAACCTCTGCGACCGCGTCGCCGTCCTCGTCCAGGGCGAGAAGCTCGTCGAAGGCACCTCCGAGGTCGTCCAGGCCGACGAACGCGTCGTCGCCGCCTACCTCGGCGAACCCTTCGAGGGCGACCCCGGGCAGACCGAGACGGAGCAGGCCGCGACGGTGGAAAGTGTCATCGACGCCGCCCCCGCCGACGCCGTCCCGACCGACGCCGACGCCGACGCCGACGCCGACGACCACAGCGCCGCCGAGGAGACCGAGGCCGCAACACCCGAGACCGCGGACTCCGGGACCGCGACGCCCGCCGCGGACACGGAGGGCCCCGCCAGCACCAAGGGAGAAACCCAGTGACCGCACTGCTCGAGGTCGAGGACCTCAGGGTCGCCTACGGCAAGATCGAAGCCGTCAAGGGCATCTCCTTCAGCGTCGAAGCCGGACAGGTCGTCACCCTCATCGGCACCAACGGCGCCGGCAAGACCACGACCCTGCGCACCCTCTCCGGCCTCCTCAAGCCCACCGCCGGCAAGATCATGTTCGACGGCAAGCCCCTCACCGGCGTCGCCGCCCACAAGATCGTCGCCCTCGGACTCGCCCACTCCCCCGAAGGCCGGCACATCTTCCCCCGCCTCACCATCGCCGAGAACCTCCAGCTCGGCGCCTTCCTCCGCAAGGACAAGGCAGGCATCGAGAAGGACGTCCAGCGCGCCTACGACCTCTTCCCCATCCTCGGAGAACGCAGGAAGCAGGCCGCCGGCACCCTCTCCGGCGGTGAACAGCAGATGCTCGCCATGGGCCGGGCCCTCATGTCCCAGCCCAAACTGCTCATGCTCGACGAACCCTCCATGGGCCTCTCCCCGATCATGATGCAGAAGATCATGGCCACCATCGCCGAGCTGAAGTCCCAGGGCACCACCATCCTGCTCGTCGAGCAGAACGCCCAGGCGGCCCTCTCCCTCGCCGACCAGGGCCACGTCATGGAGGTCGGCAGCATCGCCCTCTCCGGCACCGGACAGGACCTGCTGCACGACGAATCGGTCCGCAAGGCCTACCTCGGCGAGGACTGACCCCGCCCAGGGCGAGAACCAGGAGGCCCGCTTCCCCCGGCCGGGGGAAGCGGGCCTCCTCGCACCTAACGGAACGCTCAGTCCTTGTCGGCCTTCGCGCCCTTCGAAGCCTTCTTCTCGTCGCTGTCCTGAATGACCGCCTCCGCGACCTGCTGCATCGACATACGGCGATCCATCGAGGTCTTCTGGATCCAGCGGAACGCCGCCGGCTCCGTCAGCCCGTACTCCGTCTGCAGGATCGACTTCGCCCGGTCCACCAGCTTCCGCGTCTCCAGACGCTGGGAGAGGTCGGCGACCTCCTTCTCCAGCGCCTTCAGCTCCGTGAAACGCGATACCGCCATCTCGATCGCCGGAACGACGTCGCTCTTGCTGAACGGCTTCACCAGATAAGCCATCGCCCCCGCGTCCCGGGCACGCTCCACCAGGTCACGCTGCGAGAACGCGGTCAGCATCAGCACCGGCGCGATGCTCTCCCCGGCGATCTTCTCCGCCGCCGAGATGCCGTCGAGCTTCGGCATCTTCACATCGAGGATCACCAGGTCCGGACGGTGCTCACGGGCCAGCTCCACGGCCTGCTCACCGTCACCGGCCTCCCCGACGACCGAGTAGCCCTCCTCCTCCAGCATCTCTTTGAGGTCCAGCCGGATCAGCGCCTCGTCCTCGGCGATGACGACACGGGTCGTCAGCGGAGGCACGTGCGACTTGTCCTCGTCGGGCACGTCTACGGGCTGGGGCGACTCGGCGGCGGTCACAAAGGCTCCTCGTTCAAGCGCAGGGGTACTGCTGACAAGAGCCTACCCAGCTGCGGTATGGTGGGGACACAGCGGGTATCTGCTGACCTTCGGTTCGAAGGAGCCCCGGTAGCCCAGCGGTAGAGGCCATGGATTCAAAACCCATACAGCGTCGGTTCGAATCCGACCCGGGGTACTTTTCCTTGACTTCCAAGGTCACATTTGAAAGCGGATGTTCACGTTCTCGTGAACATCCGCTTTTTGCTGCGTGCCGCCAGGCTCGCCTGCCGACCAGCTACTCCCGAAACTGACCCGGCCTCTTCCCCCAGCACGGTCCCGGCAAGAAGCACGAGCGCCGCATCGCTCTGGAACCCTGGCAGCAGGAGATCGTCGACACGTACCCGTGGGAATTAATTCGCGGGCTGATTCACTCCGACGGCTGTCGGATCACCAACTGGACGACCCGTCTCGTCGGCGGTGAGCGGAAACGCTACGAATACCCCCGCTACTTCTTCACCAACGTCTCGGGGGACATCCGGCGGCTCTACACGGACACCCTGGACCGGCTCGGCGTCGGGTGGTCGCCGTGCGCGCGCAACGGAACCCCGTACAACATCTCCATCGCCCGCAAAGCCTCCGTAGCCCTCATGGACCTGCACGTGGGCCCCAAGCACTGACCGCCGTCCGTCCCCTACTTCGGGCTGTCGTCCTCGCCGATGTGGTGGACGCGGACCATGTTCGTGGAGCCGGAGACGCCGGGGGGCGAGCCCGCCGTGATCACGACCACGTCGCCCTTCTCGCAGCGGCCGTACTTCAGCAGCAGTTCGTCCACCTGGTCGACCATCGCGTCGGTCGAGTCGACGTGCGGGCCCAGGAACGTCTCCACGCCCCACGACGCGCTGAGCTGGGAGCGGGTGGCCGGCTCGGGGGTGAAGGCCAGGAGCGGGATCGGGGAGCGGTAGCGGGAGAGGCGGCGGGCGGTGTCGCCGGACTGGGTGAAGGCCACGAGGAACCTGGCACCGAGGAAGTCGCCCATCTCGGCCGCGGCGCGGGCGACGGCGCCGCCCTGGGTGCGGGGCTTCCTGCTCTCGGTGAGGGGTGGCAGCCCCTGGGCGAGGATGTCCTCCTCGGCCGCTTCGACGATGCGGGACATGGTGCGGACGGTTTCGACGGCGTATTTGCCGACGCTGGTCTCACCGGACAGCATGACGGCGTCGGTGCCGTCGATGACGGCGTTGGCGACGTCGCTGGCCTCGGCGCGGGTGGGGCGCGAGTTGTCGATCATGGAGTCGAGCATCTGGGTCGCCACGATCACCGGTTTGGCGTTGCGCCTTGCGAGCTTGATGGCGCGTTTCTGGACGATCGGGACCTGTTCGAGGGGCATTTCGACGCCGAGGTCGCCACGGGCGACCATGATGCCGTCGAAGGCGGCGACGATGTCGTCGATCGCGTCGACCGCCTGGGGTTTCTCGACCTTGGCGATGACGGGGAGGCGGCGGCCCTCCTCGTCCATGATGCGGTGGACGTCCCTGATGTCGCGGCCGGTGCGGACGAACGACAGGGCGATGACGTCGAAGCCGGTGCGCAGCGCCCAGCGCAGGTCGTCCTCGTCCTTCTTGGACAGGGCGGGGACGGAGACGGCGACGCCGGGCAGGTTGAGGCCCTTGTGGTCGGAGATGACGCCGCCTTCGACGACGGTGGTGCGGACGCGGGGTCCGTCGACGGCGGTGACTTGGAGGGTGACTTTGCCGTCGTCGATGAGGATGCGTTCGCCGGGGGTGACGTCGGCGGCGAGGCCGGCGTAGGTGGTGCCGCAGGTGTGGCGGTCGCCTTCGGCGCCGTCTTCGACGGTGATGGTGAAGGTGTCGCCGCGTTCAAGGAGTACGGGGCCTTCGCGGAAGCGGCCGAGGCGGATCTTCGGGCCCTGAAGGTCGGCGAGGAGGCCGACGCTGCGGCCGGTCTCGTCGGCGGCTTTGCGGACGCGTTGGTAGCGCTCCTCGTGTTCGGCGTGGCTGCCGTGGCTGAGGTTGAATCGGGCGACGTCCATTCCGGCGTCGACCAGGGCTTTGATCTGGTCGTACGTGTCGGTGGCGGGCCCCAGGGTGCAGACGATTTTTGCTCGGCGCATGGGTTGAGCCTAGGCCTTACCGGTCGGTAGAGAATTGGTGTGGCGTGACTGCTCAACAACCTTTGGATGAAGGGTGGTTGACAAGTATTGAAGTGTGCGGGGGTTCGCTCCGATGAGCATGTCGGTGGTCTGTCAGGGCAGCCGGGGCGGTGTCATGGTGAAGCGGACGTTGACGCTCGCGTGGACGTGCTGTTTCTGGGGTTCGAGGTCGAGGGGTGGGGCGGTCGTGTCCTCGGTGGCGCCGGCGTAGGCGGCCATGGAGCGCATGCGGGTGGCGGCCCGCGGGAGGGGTTCGGGGTTCTCCGCGCCGATGTCGGCGAGTTCCACGAGGGCGGCGAGGGTGGCGCCGAGGGCTTCGGCGTAGTCGCGGGCGCGCTGGAGGGCTTCGCGTACGGCTTGCCGGCGGGCGTCGCGGTGGACGGGTGAGTCGGGGCGCAGGGCCCACCAGGGGCCGTCCACTCGGGTGAGTTCCAAGTCGGCCAGGCGGGTGGTGAGTTCGCCGAGGGCGGTGAAGTCGGTGAGTTCGGCGGTGAGGTGGACGAGGCCGTGGTGGGTGCGGACGCGTTCGCCGCGGCCGCGTTGGGCGAGTTCGGCGGTGAGGGTGAGGTGGCCGGTTTCGATGTGTTCGACGGCCGGTCCGTAGCTCTTGAGGAGGTCGAGGACCTGGGTGTTGCGCCGGGTGAGGTCGTCGAGGGTGGAACGGCGGTCCTTGCCGCGGGCGCTGACGGTGATGCCGATGCGGGCGAGGTCGGGGGCGGCTTCGAGGTGGGCGTCGCCGCGGACGGCGATGCGGGGGGCGTCGGGGGTGCCGTAGGGGACGGGGGGTGTGGGTTCCTCCGGTGTGGGTGAGGTCATACGTCCCACTCTGTCACCGGTGACCGGTTTTCCGCTCCTGCCGGTCATCAGATCGAAACCTCCTGGACCTGTTGCGGCTAGTCATGCACGGGTCAGAATCTACGCGCGTCGTTGACCCTTTCGGACGCCCTTGACCCTTCTACGAGGAGAACCGGACATGCCGTTGGACCGTCGGAAGTTTCTGAAGAAGTCCGCCGTGACGGGGGCTGGGGTCGCGCTGGCCGGTACGGCGGCTCCGGCGGCGCGGGCTGCCGAGACCGCTCGGGCGCAGGAGCCGGGGAGGCCCGCGAAGCGGTACTCCCTGACCGTCATGGGCACCACCGACCTGCACGGGCACGTCTTCAACTGGGACTACTTCAAGGACGCGGAGTACGTCGACAAGGCGGGCAACGCGCAGGGCCTGTCCCGGATCTCGACGCTGGTGAACCAGGTCCGTGAGGAGAAGGGCCGCTGCAACACGCTGCTGCTGGACGCGGGTGACACGATCCAGGGCACTCCGCTGACGTACTACTACGCGAGAGTGGACCCGATCACGGCCGAGGGTGGTCCGGTGCACCCGATGGCGCAGGCGATGAACGCGATCGGGTACGACGCGGTGGCGCTCGGCAATCACGAGTTCAACTACGGCATCGAGACGCTGCGGAAGTTCGAGTCGCAGTGCGACTTCCCGCTGCTCGGTGCGAACGCGCTGGACGCGAAGACGCAGCTGCCGGCTTTCCCGCCGTACTTCATGAAGACGTTCCGGGTGCCGGGCGCGCGGCCGGTGAAGGTGGCCGTGCTGGGCCTGACGAACCCGGGTATCGCCATTTGGGACAAGGCCTATGTGCAGGGGAAGCTGACGTTCCCGGGACTGGAGGAGCAGGCGGCGAAGTGGGTGCCGAAGCTGCGGTCGATGGGCGCGGACGTGGTGATCGTGTCGGCGCACTCGGGTGCGTCGGGCACGTCGTCGTGGGGTGACCAGCTGCCGTACGTGGAGAACTCGGCGGCGAACGTGGCGCGGCAGGTGCCCGGGATCGACGCGATTCTGGTGGGTCACGCGCATGTGGAGATCCCGGAGCTGAAGGTCGTCAACGAGCAGACGGGGAAGACGGTCGTGCTGTCGGAGCCGCTGTGCTACGCGGAGCGGCTGACGCTGTTCGACATCGAGCTGGTGTTCGCCAAGGGCCGGTGGGAGGTCGAGTCGGTCTCGGCCTCGCTGCGCAACTCCAACTCGGTCGCGGACGACCCGAGGATCACCAAGCTGCTGAGCGACGAGCACGAGGCGGTGGTGAAGTACGTCAACCAGGTCGTCGGCAGGGCGACCGAGACGCTGACCACGGTCGAGGCCCGCTACAAGGACGCCCCGATCATCGACCTGATCACCAAGGTGCAGGAGGACGTGGTGAAGGCCGCGCTGGCCGGCACCGAGTACGCGGCGCTGCCGGTGATCGCGCAGGCCTCGCCGTTCTCCCGGACGTCGGAGATCCCGGCGGGCGACGTGACGATCCGGGACCTGTCGAGCCTGTACGTGTACGACAACACGCTGGTCGCGAAGCTGATGACGGGCGCGCAGGTGCGGGCGTACCTGGAGTACTCGGCGGAGTACTTCGTGCAGACGGCGGCCGGTGCGCCGGTCGACGTGGACAAGATGACGAACGCGAACGGCCGTCCGGACTACAACTACGACTATGTGTCGGGTTTCCGGTACGACATCGACGTCGCGCAGCCGGCGGGTTCGCGGATCAAGAACCTGACGTACGCCGGTGCGGCTCTGGACGACGCGCAGCAGTTCGTGCTGGCGGTGAACAACTACCGGGCCAACGGCGGTGGCGCCTTCCCGTATGTCGCCTCGGCGAAGGAGCTGTGGTCGGAGTCGACGGAGATCCGCACGCGGATCGCGGAGTGGGTGACCGCGAAGGGTGTGCTGGACCCGAAGGACTTCGCGTCGGTGGACTGGAGGCTCACGCGCGACGGCACTCCGGTGTTCTAGTGCGGTCGCCGTCGTGGTGACGGTGGGTGTGCGTGCGGGTGGCGGCGTCGGCGCGGGGAGTGCGTCGGCGCCGTCGCCGTGTCCGGGCGGCGTTGAAACGTTCGGCTTCGCCGGGTGTCTCAGCGCTGGTCGACGAGGGGGGTGAGGGTGACGCGGCGCCCGGGGGGCGGTACCTGCGGCTGGGGGGTGAGGCCGAAGGTGGTGAAGGCGGTGCGGTCGGGCAGCGGGTAGGGCTCGGAGCCGGTGACGGTGTTGAGGATGGTCGCGCTGCGCCAGGCGGCGAGGCCGAGGTCGGGGGTGCCGACGCCGTGGGTGTGGAGTTCGGCGTTCTGTACGTAGACGTGGCAGCCGGTGGCGGTGACGGAGGGGTCGAGGACGAGGCGGAACTGTTCGTCGACGCGGGGCCGTTCGTGACCGTCGCGGCGCAGGTAGGGGTCGAGGCCGGCGAGGAGGCCGGTGAGGGGGCGTTCGCGGTAGCCGGTGGCGAGGACGACGGCGTCGGTGGTGAGGCGGGAGCGGGTGCCCTGTTCGACGTGTTCGAGGTGGAGTTCGACCTTGGTGGCGGCGACGCGGCCGGCGGTGCGGACGCGGACGCCGGGGGTGAGGACGGCGTCGGGCCAGCCGCTGTGCAGGGAGCGGCGGTAGAGCTCGTCGTGGATGGCGGCCAGGGTGCCGACGTCGATGCCTTTGTGGAGCTGCCACTGGGAGGTGATGAGCTGGTCGCGGACGGGTTCGGCGAGGGCGTGGAAGTAGCGGGTGTAGTCGGGGGTGAAGTGTTCCAGGCCGAGCTTGGAGTACTCCATGGGGGCGAAGGCGGCGGTGCGGCCGATCCAGTGGAGTTTCTCGCGGCCGGGTGGGCGGCGGCGGAGCAGGTCGAGGAAGATCTCGGCGCCGGACTGTCCTGATCCGACGACGGTGATGTGGCCGGCGGTCAGCAGGGCGTCGCGGTGGTGGAGGTAGTCGGCGGCGTGCAGGACGGGTACGCCGGGGGCTTCGGTGAGGGGGCGGAGCGGTTCGGGCACGTGGGGTTCGGTGCCGATGCCGAGGACGACGTTGCGGGTGTGGGTGCGGCCGAGTGCCTCGGCTTCGCCGTCGGCGGCGAGGCGGGTGAAGTCGATTTCGAACAGGGCGCGTTCGGGGTTCCAGCGGACGGCGTCGATCTGGTGGCCGAAGTGGAGTGCGGGGAGGTTCTGGGAGACCCAGCGGCAGTAGGCGTCGTATTCGGCGCGCTGGATGTGGAAGCGCTCGGCGAAGTAGAAGGGGAAGAGCCGGTCGCGGGCCTTGAGGTAGTTGAGGAAGGACCAGGCGCTGGCGGGGTCGGCGAGGGTGACGAGGTCGGCGAGGAAGGGGACCTGGATGCGGGCGCCCTCGATGAGCAGTCCGGGGTGCCATTCGAAGGCGGGGCGCTGTTCGTAGAAGGCGGTGTCGAGTCCGGGGAGTGGGTGGGCGAGGGCGGCGAGGGAGAGGTTGAACGGTCCGATGCCGATGCCGACCAGGTCGCGGGGGGCGGCGGGGGTGTGGCCCGGGGGAAAGGGGGTCGGTCTCATCGGGGGGTGCTTCCTTCCACCAGTTTGAGGAGGGCGGCGAGGTCGTCGGGCCGGGTGTCGGGGTTGAGGAGGGTGGCCTTGAGCCAGAGGCGGTCGGCGAGGTGGGCGCGGCCGAGGACGGCGCGGCCGTCGGTGAGGAGTCTGCGGCGTACGGCGGCCACGGCGTCGTCGGATGCGCCGGTGGGCCGGAAGAGGACCGTGCTGATGGTGGGCCGGGCGTGGAGTTCGAAGCCGGGGTGGTCGCGGACGAGGTCGGCGAACTCGCGGGCGCGGGCGCAGACCTGGTCGACGAGGGCGCCGAGTCCGGACCGGCCGAGGGTCTTGAGGGTGACGGCGATCTTGAGGATGTCGGGGCGGCGGGTGGTGCGCAGGGAGCGGCCGAGGAGGTCGGGCAGGCCTGCCGCGGTGTCGTCCTCGGCGTTGAGGTAGTCGGCGTGCTGGTTGAGGACGGTCAGGTCGCGGGGGTGGCGGACGGCGAGGAGGCCCGCGGGGACGGGTTGCCAGCCGAGTTTGTGCAGGTCGAGGGTGACGGTGTGGGCGGCTTCGAGGCCGGTGAGCTTGTCGCGGTGCCGTCCGCTGAAGAGGAGGCCGCCGCCGTGGGCGGCGTCGACGTGGAGGCGGGCGCCGTGGGCGGCGCACAGTCCGGCGATCTCGGGCAGCGGGTCGATGAGGCCGGCGTCGGTGGTGCCGGCGGTGGCGGCGACGAGGAGGGAGCCGCGCGGGCCGGGGAGGTCGCTGAGGGCGCTGTGCAGGGCGACGAGGTCGATGGTGCCGGTGGGGGCGGGGACGGTCACGGGTTCGGGCAGGCCGAGCAGCCAGGCGGCGCGGGGCAGGGAGTGGTGGGCGTTGGTGCCGCAGACGAGCCGGACGCCGTCGTGGGCCTCGCGGGCGAGGAGCAGGGCGAGCTGGTTGGACTCGGTGCCGCCGGTGGTGACGACGGAGTCGGCCAGGCCGGTCTCGTGGGCGAGTTCGCGGGTGAGGAGGGCTTCGAGCGCGGAGGCGGCGGGGGCCTGGTCCCAGGAGTCGAGGGAGGGGTTGAGGGCGCTGACGGCGAGGTCGGCGGCGGTGGCCACGGCGAGCGGCGGGCAGTGCAGGTGGGCCGCGCACAGGGGGTCGGCGGGGTCGGCGGCGCCCTCGGCGAGGGCGTGCACGAGGGTGCGCAGGGCTTCGGGGTCGCCGTGGTCGGGCAGAATCTCGCCGACGGCTTCCCGGAGTCGGGCGGCGACCGCCACCGGGCCGCCCGTGGGCAGCGGTCCCCCGCGTGCGCGCCTGCCGCTGTCCAGGGCGTCGAGCACGGTGTCGAGCAACGGCCGCAGGGCACCGGGGCCTTCGGGTCCCGAGGCGAGGGGCGGAGCGCTCATGGACTGTCCTCCGTGGCGCGGGGGCAGGGGACTTCCAGCTTGTACGCATACGGGTCCGACGCGCCCGGAAAGTCCGGCGATCGGAACCCGAAAGGGGGAACTGCCGTGCGGGGAAAGCGTGTCGGGCCCGGCGGCGGGGTCGTCACCTTCGGTCGGAGGGGCCGGTGGACGATCGAGGTTCCGGGTGGCCGGGTCGTGGTCCGGGATCCCGGGCCGCGGGATGAGGAGGCTCTGCCAGCCCTTTCCGGGCGTGCGGGGGCTGGTCCGTGGCGGCGACGGGGCTGCCGTCTCGGGGCCGGGGGGTGGGACGTGCGGTGCCTCGGTCGCTGCCGGCACGCGCGGAGGGTGACCCGGGTGACGGCGAGCGTCCCGCCCGGCCGGCGCCGGGCGAACGCTTCCTGCGGCGCCCGGGTCACACCCTGGCGGAGCCGCCCATCCCGGTCACCGGAACCAGCACTCGGCAACGGCAACCGCATGGGACCGCGCGGAAAAGCGTTGCGGCGGGGCGGATTTGCGCCGGGGCGCCGCCGCGAGGGGCTGGACCGGGCGCGGGAGGGCGGGCTGAGCCGGGAGCGGGCACAACGGGCTGAGGCGCCGCGGGGACGACGGTCCGAACCGGGGCTCGGCACGTGGGCTGAACCGAGCACCGGCACGACGGCCCGATCCGGGAGCGGGCACGGCGGCCCAAACCGGGCGCGGGCGCGGCAGGATGGGTCGGGCGCGGGCACGGGGGGCGTGCGCCGCGCCGGTGGTTATGCCTCTCGGACGCGTAGCGCGCGTGCCAGGTCGTCGAGTTGGTCGACGAGTTTGCGGCGCAGGGCGGGGATGGGGTCGGCCTCGCGCAGGCAGGTCTCGCCGAGGCCCAGGGTGTCGGCGTCGACGGCGTGCGCGGGGAAGGCGTAGCGTCCGGCGGCGTCGGCGATGGCGGGGCCGCGGCGGGCGGCGACGGCGACCGCGTCCTCGTAGTAGCGGGGCACGTACTCCCGTACGAGGTCGGCCTGTTCGGGCTGCCAGAAGCCCTGGGCGGTCGCGGTGAACAGGTAGTTCGACAGTTCGTCGGTGGCGAACATCGCCTCCCAGGCCCTGCGCTTGGACTCCGCGTCGGGCAGGGCGGCGCGGCAGCGGGCGGCGCCTTCCTGGCCTGTGGCGCTGGGGTCGCGGGCCAGTTCGGCGGCGATGGTGTCCTCGTCGGTGGCGCCGAGCGCGGCGAGCCGGGCCAGGATGCGCCAGCGCAGCTCCGGGTCGAGTTCGGGGCCGCCGGAGACGGTGCCCTCGGAGAGCCAGGCGGCGATGGTGCCGGGGCGGGCGGCGACGTCGATGAGGTGGCGTACGGCGGTCAGGCGCAGGCCCGGGTTGTCGCCGTCCTCGGTGCGGCGGATCAGGTCGCGGCACAGGTCGGTGAGGGTGGCCAGGGCGGCGGGCCGCTGGTCGGCGGGCAGGAAGCGGTCCGTGATGTGCACGGTGGCGAAGGACAGCACTCCCTGCACGACGGCGAGGTCCTTCTCCTCGGGGAGGTGGGCGGCGGCGGTGGCCAGGTAGTCGGCGGGGGCGAGGTCGCCGTCGCGCACCATGTCGCGCAGGCTGTTCCAGACGACGGCGCGGGTGATTCCGTCGGGGAGGCCGGACAGGCCGCGCAGCGCGGTCTCCAGGGAGTCCTCGTCGAGGCGGATCTTGGCGTAGGTGAGGTCGAGGTCGTTGGGGACGACGAGGGCGGGCCGGGCGCCGGGGCGTGCCGCGGGGCCGGTGCCCTGGGGGACGTCGGTGTCGTAGCGCTCGCGCAGGACGAGGGCGCGGCCGTCGCTCAGGTCGCGGTCGTAGACGCCGACGGTGACGCGGTGCGGGCGGCTGCCCTGGTGGCCGAGGTCGAGGGTCCACTCGCCGGGGCGGGAGCCGACGGCGGCGGTGAGGGTGTCGACGCCGGAGGTGCGCAGCCAGGAGTCGGCCCAGGCGTGGACGTCCCGGTCGGTGTGGTGGGCGAGGGAGTCGATGAAGTCGGCGAGGGTGGCGTTGGCGAACTTGTGGCGGGTGAAGTGGGTGTTGATGCCGGCGAGGAAGTCCTTCTCGCCGAGCCAGGCCACCAGTTGGCGCAGCGCGGAGGCGCCCTTGGCGTAGGAGATGCCGTCGAAGTTGACCATGGCGGAGGCGGTGTCGTCGACGGCTTCGGGGGCGACGGGGTGGGTGGAGGGGCGCTGGTCGGCGTCGTAGCCCCAGGCCTTGCGGGCGACGCCGAAGTCGGTCCAGGTGTCGGTGAAGCGGGTCGCCTCGGTGAGTGTCTGGTAGCCCATGTACTCGGCGAAGGACTCGTTGAGCCAGATGTCGTCCCACCACTTGAGGGTGACGAGATCGCCGAACCACATGTGGGCCATCTCGTGGGCGACGACCATGGCGCGGGTCTGCCGTTCGGTGTCGGTGACGGCGGAACGGTAGACGAACTCGTCGCGGAAGGTGACCAGGCCGGGGTTCTCCATGGCGCCCGCGTTGAACTCGGGGACGAAGGCCTGGTCGTAGGAGTCGAAGGGGTAGGGCTCCTCGAACTTCTCGTGGTAGCGGTCGAAGCAGGCGCGGGTGATGTCGAGGATCTCGTCGGCGTCCGCGTCGAGGTGGGGTGCGAGGGAGCGGCGGCAGTGGATGCCGAAGGGCAGGCCGCGGTGCTCGGTGCGCACGGAATGCCAGGGGCCGGCGGCGACGGCGACGAGGTAGGTGGAGATCAGCGGGGTGGGGGCGGCCTTCCAGCGGCCGTCGCCGAGGTGCTCGGTGACGCCGTTGGCGAGGACGGTCCAGCCTTCGGGGGCGGTGACGGCCAGGTCGAAGACGGCCTTGAGGTCGGGCTGGTCGAAGGCGGCGAAGACGCGCTGGACGTCTTCCATGAACAGCTGGGTGTAGAGGTAGGTCTCGCCGTCGGTGGGATCGGTGAAGCGGTGCATGCCCTCGCCGGTACGGGAGTAGCGCATGGCGGCGTCGACGCGCAGTTCGTGTTCGCCGGGGGCGAGGTTCTTCAGGGGCAGGCGGTTGTCGACCAGGTTCTCCGGGTCGAGGGGCTGTCCGTCGAGGGTGGCCGTGCGCAGTTCGGCGGGCTTGAGCTCGACGAAGGTGTCCGTGGCGTCCTGGCCGGCGCGCACGGTGAACCGGATGACGGTCAGGGAGTCGAAGGTCTCGTCCCCGGCGGTCAGATCGAGGTCGATCGTGTAGCGGTGGACGTCGAGGAGCTGGGCACGGGTCTGCGCTTCGTCGCGCGTGAGTACGGACATGGACGCCATGCTGCCCGATGGCACCGAGAGGGCACGAGGGGGTATCGGTGGCGTGCGCCGGGGGACGCTGGGGTTCCGTTCCGGATCGGGTCGGGCCGGGTCAAGTGAGGCCGTCGGGGCAGGCGGGGTGAGGCCGTCGGGACAGATGGGGTGAGGCCGTCGGGGCAGGCGGGGTGAGGCCGTCGGGTCGGGGCGGCGAGGGGCCCTAGGCGGGCGCTGCGGCCTCGGGGGCCCGGGTCTGCTCGGCCAGCCGGGCGCGCAGGACGCGTACCTCCTCCTCGAGCGCCTGCCGGCGCTGGTGGGCGTCGTAGAGGTAGTGGACCTTGGTGCGCAGCACCCAGGGGTCGACGGGTTTCGTCAGCAGGTCGGCGACGCCGAGGCGGAAGGCCGTCGCGGTCAGGTCGTGGTCGTAGCCGAAGCCGGTGAGGAGGATGACGGGGATGTGCCGGGTCTGCTTGAGGCGGCGCAGGTGGCGCACCACGTCCAGGCCGCTGATGCCGGGCATGCGCACGTCCAGGAGCAACAGGCCGACCTGGCCGCGCAGCACCTGCTTGAGCGCTTCGTCGCCGCTGGTGGCGCGGTCCGTCCGGTGGCCGAGCGGGGCCAGGGCGCTCTCCAGCGCGAACAGCGTGTGTTCGTGGTCGTCGACGATGAGGATCTTGGCATCCGACGGCATGGCCCGACGTCCCTCCCGCGTGGGGGACCACCAGCTTACGTCCGCGGCACTGACGGACGGTGCCCGCGGACTGACGGGCGGTGCACAGCGCAGCATGCACCCCCTGGGGGCCCGCTGTCACGACCCGTGCGGATCGTCGGAGGTCAGCGGGGTGCCGACAGGCCGCCGAGGGCGCCGTTGCCGGTGTCGTCGGCGATGCGCTCGTGGTGGCGGATCACCTCGGCGATGATGAAGTTCAGGAACTTCTCGGCGAATCCGGGGTCCAGCTTGGCGTCCTCGGCGAGGGAGCGCAGCCGGGCGATCTGGCGGCCCTCGCGGTCCGGGTCGGCGGGCGGCAGCCGATGGGCGGCCTTCAGGTGGCCCACCTGCTGGGTCGCCTTGAACCGCTCGGCGAGCATGTGGACGACGGCCGCGTCGATGTTGTCGATGCTGTCGCGCAGCCGTGCGAGTTCCTCGCGGACGGCGGGGTCGACCTCATCGGTGCCGGTGCTGCTGGTGGTCATGGGCAGCAACCCTACGGGGTGTGCGTCCACCCCGGGGGGGCGGCTGCCCGGGCGGGGGCCGGTGGCCCGGCTCGGCTGCCGGCCGGCGGGAGTCCGCGCGCGTCCGCGCAGGGGCGGATCCGCATAGAGTGGAGTGGAGTTCAGAGCGTCTTTGGGGGTCGGGCGTGGCGAACGACGGACCGGTCGAGCACGGCTACCCGCATCTGGAGACGGTGCGGGCCGCGATCACCGCGCTGTACAGACGGCTGTCGTACGACACGATCCAGACGTTCGCCGGCAGCGTGGCCCCCGCCGACGTCGCCTTCTGCGACACCGACGACCTGCATCTGGGCGCACAGCGCGTGGCCCGTGAACTGCTGCGCCACTACCGGCTGCCGGACGCCCGCCTGATCGTCGGCTTCCGCGAGATGACGCACGCGGCGAATGTGGAACTGGCGGCGGGGCCCGAGTACTTCGTCGAGCTGAACGACCGCTTCCGCACCCACCGCCGGGACATCGGCGCGGCCCTGGCCCACGAGGTGACGCATGTCTATCTGCACCGTCTGGGCCTGTCCTTCCCCGGCACCCGTGACAACGAGGTCCTCACCGACACGGCCGCGACGTATCTGGGCGCGGGCTGGCTGCTGCTCGACGCCTTCCGGGAGGACGCGGCGTCGTCGCAGAAGCTCGGCTATCTCACGCCCGAGGAGTTCGGGTACGTGCTGGCCAAGCGGGCGCTGGTCTTCGGTGAGGACCCCTCGACGTGGTTCACCAGTCCGCAGGCGTACGCGGCGTACGTCGAGGGGATGGCGCGGGCCCGTCAGGACGAGCGGCAGCCGCCGCTGACGGCGGCGGGCTGGGCGGGGCGCCGCCGGTACGCCCGGGACCGCCGGTACGCCCGGGACCACCGGCTTGAGCCGTTCGTCCAGCCGGAGACCCCGTACTCCTTCACCCCGGACGACGACGGTCCGCTGCGGGTGTCGTTCCCCTGCCCGACGTGCCATCAGCGGATCAGGGTGCCGGTGCGGGGCCGGATGCGGGCCCGGTGCGCGCTGTGCCGGACGGTGCTGGAGTGCGACACGTAGGGCCGTGCGCGTCCTGGGGTCCGCGCGGTGACCGCTTCGGCGACGCGGTGCTGGGCCACGGCGGCTTCGGCACGTCAACACCCCTGGGCGCGTACGGCGATCCCGTCCAGCACCATCGACAGGTACTGCCGGGCGATCTCCTCCGGGCTGTGCTGTCCGCCCGGCCGGTACCAGGACGCGGCGACCCAGACGGTGTCGCGCACGAAGCGGTAGGTGAGCCGGACGTCGAGGTCGGCCCGGAAGACCCGGTCGGCGGCCCCGCGTTCCAGCGTTGCCAGCCACGCCTTCTCGAACCGGCGCTGGGACTCGGCGAGGAACGCGAACCGTTCCTGGGTCACCAACTGCCGGGACTCCTTCTGGTAGATCGCGACGGCGGCGCGGTGCCGGTCGATCTCCCGGAACGACTCGGTGACCAGAGCCTCCAGGGTCTCGCGCGGCCCGAGTCCTGCGTCCAGGACGGTGCCGTAGCCGTCCCAGAGCTCGTCGAGGAAGGTGCGCAGGATCTCCTCCAGCATCGACTCCTTGGAGTCGAAGTGGTAGTAGAGGCTGCCCGCGAGCATGCCCGCGTGGTCCGCGATCGTGCGCACGGTGGTGGCGTTGTAGCCCTGTTCGGCGAACACCTCGGCGGCGGTGCGCAGAAGGTCGTGGCGGCGGTCGGCGGCGGCCGTGGCCGCGGGCTTCCTGACGGCGGTCACCTGAGGCTTCTTCTTGGTCGGCACGGGTCCATTGTCGTGCCGGGGATGCCGGTTGCCGACCGGGACGGCCTCGCCGGGGAGGTACGAGGAGTCAGGCCGGGCGCACGATGCCCTGCGCCCGCGCGGCCGCCAGCCAGGTGGGGAACTCGCCCACGAGCCGGTCGTACAGCACCGCGTCGGGCACCCGCCCGGGCTCCGTGCCCGCGTGGAAGAAGCCGGCGTTGTCGACGATCCGCTTGCCGGGCACGGCCAGTTCGTCCAGCTTGCGCAGGAAGTCGAACTGGCGGCTGCCCGGGTCGCCGAAGCCGATGAACTGCCAGAACAGCGGAAGCTTCGCCGCCTTGCACAGGTAGCGCTCCGCGGCGAGCTTGTTGATGGGGCCGCCGTCGGTCTGGAAGACGACGAGGGCGGGGTCGGTGGCGCCGCTGTCGAGGTAGTGGTCGATGACGGCGTCCATGGCCAGGTGGTAGCTGGTTTTGCCCATGTGCCCGAGTCCGGCCGCGATCCGCTCGACGCGGCCCCCGTGGCCGTCCAGCGCGATGTCGGTGACCGCGTCGATGTCCGTGGAGAAGAACACCACCGGCACCCGGCCGTCGTCGTCGAGATGCGCGGACAGTCCCAGCACCCGGTCGGCGAGCGCCTGCACGCTGCCGTCCTTGTAGTACGGCTTCATGGAGCCGGAGTAATCCACCACCAGGTAGACGGCGGCGCGCAGCCCCTCCAGGCCGTGCTTGCGCAGCGAGACTCCCGCGCTCTTGTAGAGGCTGACCAGCGCGGGCGCGGTCTCCTCGACTTTGCTCAGACTGATCGCGGCCATGGCCGGCTCCCCCTTCGATCATGGGCTGGGGGCCGAGGCTACAGGGGCCCGGGCATGCCGACGGCGCCTGCCCATCGTCCGGTCGGGGACTGGCGGGCAGGCGCCGTCTTGCGGGGTCTGGGGGGTGTCCCCCCGGATGACCCGCCCGTACGCCTTTGTACGGGACGCTTGGTGAGCGCGCGTCAGACCATCAGCGCGCGGTCCGTCGGGCGGATCGGGGCCGGCAGCTCGCTGACGCCCGTCAGGTAGCGGTCGACGCCGCGGGCGGCCGAGCGGCCCTCCGCGATCGCCCAGACGATGAGGGACTGGCCGCGGCCGGCGTCACCGGCGACGAAGACGCCCGGCACGTTGGTCTGGAAGTCGGCGTCGCGGGCGACGTTGCCGCGCTCGTCGAGCTCCAGGCCGAACTGCTCGACCAGGCCGTTCTCCCGGTCGGTGCCGGTGAAGCCCATGGCGAGGGTGACCAGCTGGGCCGGGATCTTGCGCTCGGTGCCCGGCTTCTGGGTGAGCTTGCCGTCGACGAACTCGACCTCGGCGAGGTGCAGCCACTGCACGTTGCCGTCCTCGTCGCCCTCGAAGTGGGTGGTGGACGCCGAGTAGATGCGCTCGCCGCCCTCCTCGTGGGCCGAGGTGACCTTGTAGAGGATCGGGAAGGTCGGCCAGGGCTGGCTGACCGGGTTCCGCTCCTCGTTCGGGCGGGGCATGATCTCCAGCTGGGTGACGGAGGCCGCGCCCTGGCGGTGGGCGGTGCCCACGCAGTCCGCGCCGGTGTCGCCGCCGCCGATGACGACGACGTGCTTGCCCTCGGCCGAGATCGGCGGGGCCACGTAGTCGCCCTCCTGCACCTTGTTGGACAGGGGCAGGTACTCCATGGCCTGGTGGATGCCGTTGAGTTCGCGGCCCGGCACCGGCAGGTCGCGCGCCATGGTGGCGCCGGCGGCGATCACGACGGCGTCGTACCGCTTCTTCAGGTCCGTCGCCTTCAGGTCGCGGCCGATCTCGACGCCGGTGCGGAAGCGGGTGCCCTCCGCGCGCATCTGCTCGATACGGCGGTTGATGTGCCGCTTCTCCATCTTGAACTCGGGGATGCCGTACCGCAGGAGGCCTCCGACGCGGTCCGCGCGCTCGTAGACGGCGACGGTGTGGCCGGCCCGGGTCAGCTGCTGGGCGGCGGCCAGGCCCGCCGGGCCCGAGCCGATGACCGCGACGGTCTTGCCGGACAGGCGCTCGGGCGCCTGCGGGGCGACGTCACCGGTCTCCCAGGCCTTGTCGATGATCGAGACCTCGACGTTCTTGATGGTGACCGGCGGCTGGTTGATGCCGAGCACGCAGGCCGACTCGCACGGGGCGGGGCACAGCCGGCCGGTGAACTCCGGGAAGTTGTTCGTGGCGTGCAGCCGCTCGGAGGCGGCCGCCCAGTCCTCGCGGTAGGCGTAGTCGTTCCACTCCGGGATCAGGTTCCCGAGCGGGCAGCCGTTGTGGCAGAACGGGATGCCGCAGTCCATGCAGCGGCTGGCCTGCTTGCTGATGATCGGCAGCAGGGAGCCGGGGACGTAGACCTCGTTCCAGTCCTTCGTGCGCTCCTCGACCGGGCGGGACGTGGCGACCTCGCGGCCGTGGTTCAGAAAGCCCTTCGGGTCAGCCATTGATCGCCGCCTCCATCATCTTCTCGGTGACCTCGGTCTCGGTCAGACCGGCTCGCTCGGCGGCGTCCTTGGCGGCGAGCACTGCCTTGTACGTGCTGGGGATGATCTTGCTGAAGCGCTCCACGGCGGTGTCCCACTCGGCCAGCAGCTTCTCGGCGACGGTGGAACCCGTCTCCTCCTGGTGACGGCGCACGACCTCGTGCAGCCACTGCTTGTCGGTGTCGTCCAGCGCCTCGACCGAGTCCACGTTGCCGGGGTTGACGTTGTCGCGGTCGAGGTCGACGACGTAGGCGACGCCGCCGGACATGCCGGCCGCGAAGTTCCGGCCCGTCTCGCCGAGCACGACCGCGTGACCGCCGGTCATGTACTCGCAGCCGTGGTCGCCCACGCCCTCGGAGACGACCAGCGCGCCGGAGTTGCGGACGCAGAACCGCTCGCCGGTCTTGCCGCGCAGGAACATCTCGCCGCCGGTCGCGCCGTAGGCGAGGGTGTTGCCCGCGATGACGCTGTACTCGGCGAGGTGGTCGGCCGCGCGGTCCGGGCGGACCACGATCCGGCCGCCGGACAGGCCCTTGCCGACGTAGTCGTTGGCGTCGCCCTCCAGGCGCAGCGTGACACCGCGCGGCAGGAAGGCGCCGAAGGACTGGCCCGCGGAGCCGGTGAAGGTGATGTCGACGGTGCCGTCGGGCAGGCCCGCGCCGCCGAACTTCTTCGTCACCTCGTGGCCGAGCATGGTGCCGACCGTGCGGTTGATGTTGCGGATCGCGACCTGGGCGCGCACCGGCTGGGCGTCGGCGGCGCCGGGCGCGGCGAGGGCGTCGGCGGCGAGCTTGATCAGCTCGTTGTCGAGCGCCTTCTCCAGGCCGTGGTCCTGGGGGACGACCTGGTGGCGCACCGCGCCCTCGGGCAGCTCGGGCACGTGGAACAGCGGCTCCAGGTCCAGGCCCTGCGCCTTCCAGTGGTTCACCGCGCGGGTGACGTCGAGGGCCTCGGCGTGGCCGACGGCCTCCTCGATGGAGCGGAAGCCCAGCTCGGCGAGGATCTCGCGGACCTCCTCGGCGATGAACTGGAAGAAGTTCACGACGAACTCGGCCTTGCCGGCGAACCTCTCCCGCAGCACCGGGTTCTGGGTGGCGATGCCGACCGGGCAGGTGTCCAGGTGGCACACGCGCATCATCACGCAGCCGGAGACGACGAGCGGAGCGGTCGCGAAACCGAACTCCTCGGCGCCGAGCAGCGCGGCGATGACCACGTCGCGGCCGGTCTTCAGCTGACCGTCGGTCTGGACGACGATGCGGTCGCGCAGGCCGTTGAGCAGCAGGGTCTGCTGGGTCTCGGCGAGGCCGAGCTCCCAGGGGCCGCCCGCGTGCTTCAGCGAGGTGAGCGGGGAGGCGCCGGTGCCGCCGTCGTGGCCGGAGATCAGCACGACGTCCGCGTGGGCCTTGGACACGCCCGCGGCGACCGTGCCGACGCCGACCTCGGAGACCAGCTTGACGTGGATCCGCGCCTGCGGGTTGGCGTTCTTCAGGTCGTGGATCAGCTGCGCCAGATCCTCGATGGAGTAGATGTCGTGGTGCGGCGGCGGGGAGATCAGCCCCACGCCCGGCGTCGAGTGCCGGGTCTTGGCCACCCACGGGTACACCTTGTGGCCGGGCAGCTGGCCGCCCTCGCCGGGCTTGGCGCCCTGGGCCATCTTGATCTGGATGTCGTCCGCGTTGACCAGGTACTCGCTGGTGACGCCGAAGCGGCCGGAGGCGACCTGCTTGATGGAGGAGCGGCGCGCCGGGTCGTACAGGCGCTCCGGGTCCTCGCCGCCCTCACCGGTGTTGGACTTGCCGCCCAACTGGTTCATGGCGATGGCGAGGGTCTCGTGCGCCTCCTGGGAGATGGAGCCGTACGACATGGCGCCGGTCGAGAACCGCTTGACGATCTCGGAGGCCGGCTCGACCTCGAGGAGCGGGATCGGCCGGCGGCCGGACTGGAAGCCGAACAGGCCGCGCAGCGTCATCAGGCGCTCGGACTGCTCGTTGACGCGGGAGGTGTACTTCTTGAAGACGTCGTAGCGTCCGGTGCGCGTGGAGTGCTGGAGGCGGAACACCGTCTCCGGGTCGAACAGGTGCGGCTCGCCCTCGCGGCGCCACTGGTACTCGCCGCCGATCTCCAGCGCGCGGTGCGCGGGAGCGATGCCGGAGGCCGGGTAGGCCTTGGCGTGGCGGGCGGCGACCTCCTTGGCGATGACGTCGATGCCGACGCCGCCGATCTTGGTGGCGGTGCCGTTGAAGTACTTCGCGACGAAGGCCTCGTCGAGGCCGACGGCCTCGAAGACCTGGGCGCCGCGGTAGGAGGCGACGGTCGAGATGCCCATCTTGGACATGACCTTCAGGACGCCCTTGCCGAGGGCGTAGATCAGGTTGCGGATGGCCTTCTCGGGCTCGATGCCCGGCAGGAACGTACCGGCGCGGACCAGGTCCTCGACGGACTCCATCGCCAGGTACGGGTTGACCGCGGCGGCGCCGTAGCCGATGAGCAGGGCGACGTGGTGCACCTCGCGGACGTCGCCGGCCTCGACCAGCAGGCCCACCTGGGTGCGCTGCTTGGTGCGGATGAGGTGGTGGTGGACGGCCGCGGTGAGCAGCAGCGACGGGATCGGCGCGTGCTCGGCGTCGGAGTGGCGGTCGGACAGGACGATCAGCCGGGCGCCGTTGTCGATGGCGGCATCGGCCTCGGCGCAGATCTCGTCGATGCGCGCGGCCAGTGCGTCGCCGCCGCCGGAGACCCGGAACAGTCCGGACAGGGTGGCGGCCTTGAAGCCGGGCATGTCGCCGTCGGCGTTGATGTGGATGAGCTTGGCGAGCTCGTCGTTGTCGATGACCGGGAAGGGCAGCAGGACGCTGCGGCAGGAGGCCGCGACCGGCTCGAGCAGGTTGCCCTCGGGGCCCAGCGAGGAGCGCAGGGAGGTGACCAGTTCCTCGCGGATCGCGTCCAGCGGCGGGTTGGTGACCTGCGCGAACAGCTGGGTGAAGTAGTCGAAGAGCAGCCGCGGGCGCTCGGAGAGCGCGGCGATCGGCGAGTCGGTGCCCATGGAGCCGATCGGCTCGGCGCCGGACTTGGCCATCGGCGCGAGGATGACGCGCAGCTCCTCCTCGGTGTACCCGAAGGTCTGCTGGCGGCGGGTGACCGAGGCGTGGGTGTGGACGATGTGCTCGCGCTCGGGCAGGTCGCCCAGCTCGATCTCGCCGGCCTCCAGCCACTCGGCGTAGGGCTGCTCGGCGGCGAGGGTCGCCTTGATCTCGTCGTCCTCGATGATGCGGTGCTCGGCGGTGTCGACGAGGAACATCCGGCCGGGCTGCAGGCGGCCCTTGCGGACGACCTTGGCCGGGTCGATGTCGAGGACGCCGACCTCGGAGCCGAGGACGACGAGGCCGTCGTCGGTGACCCAGTAGCGGCCGGGGCGCAGACCGTTGCGGTCGAGTACGGCGCCGACCTGGGTGCCGTCGGTGAAGGTGACGCAGGCCGGGCCGTCCCAGGGCTCCATCATCGTGGAGTGGTACTGGTAGAAGGCGCGCCGGGCCGGGTCCATGGAGTCGTGGTTCTCCCACGCCTCCGGGATCATCATCAGCACGGAGTGCGGCAGCGAGCGGCCGCCGAGGTGCAGCAGTTCGAGCACCTCGTCGAAGGACGCGGAGTCGGAGGCGTCCGGGGTGCAGATCGGGAGGATCCGCTGCAGGTCGTCCCGGTCGCCGAACAGCTCCGAGGCCAGCTGGGACTCGCGGGCCACCATCCAGTTGCGGTTGCCCTTGACCGTGTTGATCTCGCCGTTGTGCGCGACGAAGCGGTACGGGTGGGCGAGCGGCCAGCTCGGGAAGGTGTTCGTCGAGAAGCGGGAGTGGACGAGCGCGATGGCCGAGGCGAAGCGGCGGTCGGACAGGTCCGGAAAGAAGGGCTCCAGCTGGCCGGTGGTCAGCATGCCCTTGTAGACGATGGTGCGGGCCGACAGCGACGGGAAGTAGACGCCCGCCTCGCGCTCTGCGCGCTTGCGCAGCACGAACGCCTTGCGGTCCAGGGCGATGCCGGTGCTGCTGCCGTCGCTGACGAACAGCTGGCGGAAGACCGGCATGGTGGAGCGGGCGGTGGCACCCAGCAGTTCGGGGGCGACCGGGACCTCGCGCCAGCCGAGGACGGTCAGGCCCTCGTCGGCGGCGATCGTCTCGATCTGTGAGACGACGTCCGCGGTGCCGTCCTCCGGCAGGAAGGCGATGCCGACCGCGTAGGCGCCGGCCTCGGGCAGCTCGAATCCGGCCACCTCACGCAGGAAGGCGTCGGGCACCTGGGACAGCAGGCCCGCACCGTCGCCGGAGTCGGGCTCCGAGCCGGTGGCGCCGCGGTGCTCCAGGTTGCGCAGAACCGTGAGCGCCTGCTCGACCAGCGCATGGCTCGCCTCACCGGTGAGGGTGGCCACGAAGCCGACGCCGCAGGCGTCGTGCTCGTTGCGGGGGTCGTACATACCCTGCGCAGCAGGGCGAGCATCCATGAACGACCAGTTCTGGCCATTCGCGGAGTGCTGGGACGGCTGGCGCGGCGTACGCATCGGCTCTCCCGTCGTCGTCATGTGGCATGTGCTGGTGCCGAGGGACGACGTTGGCCCTCTGCGTGAGTGCAAAATTTCGTGCAGATTACATGATGGGGGGCTTCTCGGGAACCGGATAGCCCGTTCCAACATGCGGACACCACGACGTCGCGGCGGGGGTACCGCGCCCGGCGGCGGAAGCTACGGGGACCGCAGCGGACAGATCCGTGTCCTACGGCCCGGGAGAACAGGGAGAGCGGCGTCGCACGCCCCGTCGGTGCACGGCAGGCCCCATTGCCCACAGTGTTTACGGCTCATGCCCGGTGGTCATACGGTCGAAACCAGCGAGTAACGGCTACTTATGCGATCTCGCGCATAACTTCAAGCCAGGCCTTATCCTACGGCCGTCCCGAACAGGGTGCCCAGGGCGTACGTCACACCGGCCGCGGCACCGCCCAGGGCGAGCTGCCGCAGTCCGCTGTACCACCAGGACCGCGCCGTCACCTTGGCCACCACCGCGCCGCAGGCGAACAGGCCGAGGAGCGCGAGGAGCAGGGCCGGCCACAGCGCGGTGGCGCCGAGCAGGTACGGCAGTACGGGCAGCAACGCGCCCAGCGCGAACGACCCGAAGGACGACACCGCGGCGACCAGCGGGGACGGGAGGTCGCCGGGGTCGATGCCCAGTTCCTCGCGGGCGTGTATCTCCAGGGCCTGCTCGGGGTCCGCCGACAGCTGCCGGGCCACTTCACGGGCCAGCTCCGGCTGGACGCCCCGCGCCACGTAGAGGGCGGCGAGCTCGTCCTCCTCGTCCTGCGGGTGCTTGCGCAGCTCACGGCGCTCCACGTCCAGCTCCGCCTCGACCAGTTCGCGCTGGGAGGCGACGGAGGTGTACTCGCCGGCCGCCATGGAGAAGGCACCGGCGGCGAGACCCGCGAGACCGGTCAGGATGATGGTCTGCTGGCTCACCGCGCCGCCCGCGACACCGGTCATCAGGGCCAGGTTGGAGACCAGGCCGTCCATCGCGCCGAAGACCGCGGGACGCAGCCAGCCGCCGTTCACATCGCGGTGCGTGTGATTGTCGCGGTGCGCCTCGTGAAGCGTCGCCTCGGTGTCGATGATGGCCATGAAGGTCCCCCCTGGGAACTTAGGTAAGGCTGTCTTTTGGACGAGTTCTACTTTTCGACAACACTGAATCTACGTCGGAAATTTCTCCGTCGCCAGCAAGGAAAGGCTGAGCTAACCTGCACCTTTGCCTGTGGCTGCTCATCCGTGAAATGGACTGCACATATGTCGTCCGGGTGACGCTGGGGCCCGCCAGGCTGCGCGGACGACCCGGCCGGGGGACAGTTCCGCAAAGGGTTCCGTGCCCGCCACGGCGCCCTGAGAGGAGAGCCCGCGATGGGATCGACCACCTGCGTCCCCCCGGCTGCGCTCCGCGAGCGGGCGCGCGGCGCACTGCTCGGCCTCGCCGTCGGAGACGCCCTCGGGGCGCCCGCTGAGAACTTGAAGCCGTCCGAGATCCGCGCCCGCTGGGGCCGTATCACCGGCTACGTGGCCGAGTGTCCGGCCGGGACCGACGACACCGAGTACGCCGTCTTCTCCGGCCTCCTGCTCGCCCGGCACGGCTCCGCGCTCACCCCGGCCCATGTGGAGGCCGCCTGGCACGAGTGGATCGCCGACCGCGCCGAGGGTCCCTTCCGCGGCGCCGGTTTCAGCGAGCGGGGCACGCTGGAGAACCTCCGCCGGGGCCTGGCCGCGCCCGTCTCCGCCCAGCACCGGCACGCCTGGAGCGACGGACTCGCCATGCGGGCGGCGCCCTTCGGCGTGTTCGCCGCGGGCCGGCCCGCCGAGGCGGCCCGCCTGGTGGCGATCGACGGCTCGGTCAGCCACGAGGGCGAGGGGATCTACGGCGGCCAGGCGGTGGCCGCCGGGGTCGCCGCGGCCATGGCGGGCGCGCCGGTGGTCGCGGTGGTGGCCGCGGCGCTCGCCGTCGTCCCGGAGGACTCCTGGACGGCCCGGTCCCTGCGCCGGGCCGCGGCCGTCGCCCACCGCGGCGAACGCGCGGTCCGCTCCGCGGTGGTCATCGGCGGCTACCCGTGGACGGATCTGGCACCCGAGGCGGTCGCCCTCGCCTTCGGGGCGTACGCGGCCGCCGACGGCGACTTCCGGGACGCCGTGCTCACGGCCGTGAACATGGGCCGCGACGCCGACACCACGGCGGCGGTGGCCGGGGCCCTGGCGGGGGCGACCCAGGGAGTGGCCGCCATCCCGGAGGAGTGGGCGGCGGCCATCGGCCCGGCGCGCGGGAGCTGCCTGCCGTCCATGGCGGGACACCACGTCCTGGACGTGGCGGACCTCCTGATGGCACACGCCGACCCGGCCCCGGCCGGACGAAAGGCCAACCGAAGCCACGAGCTGAACGCGGCACGCCCCGGGGCCCTCGCGGACGCCGTACACGCCCGGACTCTCGCGGACGCCGTACGTCCCGGGGTGCCCGGGGACGCCGTATACGCCGGAAACCTCACGGACACCGTGCGCCCAGGGGACCTCGCGGACGCCGTACACACCCGGGCCCTCGCGGACGCCGTACGTCCCGAGACCCCCGGGGACGCCGCAGGCCCCAGGGACCTCACGGACGCCGTACAGGCCGGCGATCTCGCGGGCGCCGTGCGTCCCGGAAACCGCGCAAATACCTTGCGCCCTGGGAACCTCGCGGAAGCCCTACGTCCCGGATACCTCACGGACGCGCTAGGCCCCGGGGACCTCGCGCGGGCCACGGCACTCGTCCGGTGCGAGGTCGTCGACCGGCGCGAGGACGTCGCACGAAGGGAGGAGCTCGCACGGCACGAGGACGCTGCACGGCGCGAGGAGCTCGTAGGGCGCGAGGACGCCGCACGGCTGCAGGAGCTCGGACGGTGCGTGGAGCTCGTCCGGCGCGAAGCCGCCGCACGGCACGAGAGCGCCACCCGGCGCGAAGCCGCCGCACGGCACGAGGAACGCGTCCGGCGCGAGGAGCTCCTGCGTTGCGAGGATCCCGTGCGGCGCCAGGAGGCCCTGCTGCGTCAGGATCTCGTCCGGTCCGGCGACCTGGCGGTGGCCGACGGCCGTCGCGCCGACGGCGTCTGTCTGCTCGGTGCCGACGAGGGCGAGGCGCGGTCGTGACGCGCAGGGTGGAGGGGCTGCTGCTCGGCCTTGCCGCGGGGGACGCCGCCGGCTGGCCCGCCGCCCGGCACCGGGCCGCCCGGATGCCCGAGTGGACCCGCCGCCTCACCCGCGAGCTGGACACCTTCGCCGAGCAGAACGCGACGACCACGCTGCCCGTCCCGATCGCCCTCAACCAGCCACCGGAGCCGCTGCGCCTCGGCCCCTCCGACGACGCCGAGTGGGCGGCGTTCGCCGCGGAGGCCCTGCTGCGCGCCGGGGACGACGGCGTCCTCGGCGACCTCGGCCGGGAGCGCCGTACCCGGGCCGCGATCGATCTGACCTGGAACGCCGTGGCCAGCGAGGTCGCGGCGGCCGCCGACCGCGCGCCCGAGGTCGAGTCGGCGGTGCTGCCGCTGCGCGCCCGCATCTCGGTGCGGGCCGGTCTCGGCAACCTCGCCACCGGTCTGCGCCCGCCGGCCACCGGCCACGACAACCCCCACTACTTCGACGACGCGGCCTGCGTACGGGCCTGCGTCCTGGCCGTGGCCCACCCCGGCGACCCCCGGCGCGCCGCCGACCTGGCCGAGTTCGACGCCCGTTACACCCAGGACGGCGACGGTGTGCACGGCGCCCGGGCGATGGCGGCGGCGCTCGCCCTGGCCCTCACCGGCACCGAGGTCGAGCACTGTGTCACCGCCGCGCTCGCCGAACTGCCCGAGGCGACCGAGATCGGCCGCAACGCCCGGCACGCGCTGGCCCTCGCCCGGGACGCCGGGGGCGCGTTCGCACTGGTCCCGCCGCTGGAGCACGAGATCGTCGACCACGTCTACAGCTACGGCGTAGCCGCCGCCGAGACCGTGCCGGTCGCCCTGGCCCTCGCCACGGCGGCCGCCGGCCGGATCGCGGAGGCGGTGCCGGCCGCGGCCTGCCTGTCCCGCGTCGCCGACTCGGCCCCGGCCCTGGCGGGCGCGCTGACCGGGGCGCTGGGCGGCGGCGCCGCGATCCCGGCCGTCTGGCGGGAGGCCTGCCGCACCCTCTCCGGCTGTGCGCTGCCCCGCCTCACCGGCACCGACCTGGTGGAACTCGCCGGACTCCTGGAAGCCGCACAACCGGCCGCGCCAGGAGGATGATTCGGGGCATGACGCCCAAAGGAGAAACAAGTCGTTGCGCGAGCCTCGACGAGCGGATCACCGGTGCCCTGGTCGGCGCCGCCGTCGGCGACGCCCTCGGCGGCCCGGTCGAGGGCAACTCCCCCGACCGTATCCTCGAACGCCACGGCGGCCGGGTCCACGGCATCGTCGGCCCCTGGCACGGCGACGCCTGGCGCACCGCCCGCCCCATCGCCCCGTACCACAAGGGGGACGGGCACGTCACCGACGACACGTTGATGACGCACGCGCTGGTGAGGGTGTACGCGCGGGTCCGCGACCACCTGGACGCCTACGCGATCGCCGACCATCTGGTCCCCGACCTGATGACGAACCCGCGGTGGATCCCGGAACTGGAGGCGGAGGCGCTGCCGCTGCACCGTGTGTTCCTGGCGGAGAAGTGGCTGGTGGCCCGGCTGCACTACGGCCATGTCGACCCGCGCGAGGCCGGCGTCGGCAACATCGTCAACTGCGGGGCCGCGATGTACATGGCACCGGTCGGCCTGGTCAACGCGGCGAACCCGGCGGGCGCCTACGACGAGGCCCTGGAGATCGCGGGCGCCCACCAGTCGTCGTACGGCAGGGAGGCGGCGGCCGTCCTCGCGGCCGGGGTCGCGGCGGCGTGCGCGCCTGGTGCGACCTGGGAGTCGGTGGTCGCGGCCTGTCTGTCGCTGGCGAAGGACGGCACCCGGGCGGCGATCGAGCAGGTCTGCGAAGTGGCCTCGCGGCACACGGACTTCGAGTCGGCGCTGCGCCCGCTGCGGGAGGCGGTCGCGCCGTTCGACACGGTCGGACCGGACTACCGCACCCCCTCGCTGGGCGCCCGCCGCCCGTCGCGGCTGCACGCGATCGAGGAACTCCCGGTCGCGCTCGGCATGGTGGTGGTGGCGCGCGGAGACTGCCGGCACGCGCTGCTCGGCGCGGTCAACTACGGCCGGGACTGCGACTCCATCGCCACGATGGCGGGCGCTCTGACCGGAGCGCTCGGCTCGCCGGTCCCGGACGACTGGGCGAAGGCGGTGGCGGAGGCGAGCCGCCTGGACCTGTGGGAGCCGGCCCGGACGCTGGCCGCGGTGACCCGGGAGGTCTTCGAGCGGGACGTGCGGCGGCGCCGCGCCCACGAGGAGGCCTTCGCCGCGATCGGAGGCCCGGAATGCTCCGAGTGACCTGGGTCCAGCCGGAGGACCTCCTCGGCCACGAACTGTGCCAGGCGCGGCAGGACGGCCGCGAGCCGAAGGCGATCGCGGCCCGGTGGGCGGCGGCCGGCGGTCCCGAGGCCCCGGCGCGGGCGGGCGCGTCCCCGCAGCGGGCCTCGCGCTACCTGCGCCTGCTGGCGGAGGACCTGCTGGACGAACTCGCCGAGCTGCCCAGCAGGTTGGCGGAGGCCGAACCGACCGACCTGGACCGGATCAGGGCGCTGTGCCCCGACTGGCCGGTCGGGCCGGACCGGGCCCCGGCCGCGCGGCGCCCGGCCCTCGAGGCCGCCTGGCTCGGCCGGGCCGCCGGCTGCCTGCTCGGCAAGCCCGTGGAGAAGCTCCCCCTCGACGGCATCCGCGCTCTCGCCCGGGCCACCGGCAACTGGCCTCTGAACACCTGGTTCACCGCCCGGGGAGTGCCCGAGGACCTCACGGCGCGGCACCCCTGGAACCGCCGCTCGGCCGCCACCTCGCTGGCCGAGAACATCGACGGGATGCCGGAGGACGACGACCTCGACTACCCGGTCCTCAACCTGCTGCTGCTGGCCCGGCACGGCCGTGCCTTCACCACCGCCGACGTGGCCCGCCTCTGGCTGGACGAACTCCCCGCCGGCCGCACCTTCACCGCCGAGCGCGTCGCCTACCGCAACCTCCTCGGCGGCGTCGAACCCCCGCACACCGCCCGCCACCGCAATCCGTTCCGCGAGTGGATCGGCGCGCTGATCCGCGCCGACGTGCACGGCTGGACCAACCCCGGCGACCCGGCGGCCGCCGCCGAGCAGGCCCACCGCGACGCCACCCTCACCCACACCGCGAACGGCGTCTACGCGGCCATGTTCACCGCCGCCGTCATCGCGACCGCGATGACCGGCGGCCACGACGTGCACGCCTGCCTGGCCACCGGTCTGCGGGTCGTCCCGCCCGGCTCCCGGCTCGCCCGCGCGGTCCGGCACGCCGTACAACTGGCCGGGCGGCACGAGGACTTCGACACGGTCGTGGACGAGCTGCACGCCCTGTACTCCCCCACCCACCACTGGGTGCACGCCGTCCCCAACACCGCGCTGACCGCTGCCGCGCTCACGCATGCGAACGGCGACTTCACGGGCTCGGTCTGCCGTGCCGTGTCCGGCGGCTGGGACACCGACTCCAACGGCGCGACCGCGGGGAGCGTCGCCGCCCTGCTCGCCGGCTCCCCGGCCGCCCTCCCCGACCGCTGGACGGCACCGCTCAAGAACCGGCTCGCCACGTCCGTCGGCGACTTCAACGGCACCGGCTTCGACCACCTGGCCCAGCTCACCCATCTGGAGGCGTCCCGCCCATGACCGCCCTCGTCGTGCCCGGCGCACCGCGGCACGCCTCATGAGCACGCCCCGCACCGGGCCGCCCGAACCCGCCGCCCCCGGACCCGCGGCACCCCCCCGACCCGCCGCACCCGGGCCCACCCAACCCGAACCCGGCGTGCCCGGGCCCCCCGCGCCGCTGGCCGGCCTGCGCGTCCTCGAGCTCGCCACCCTCTTCGCCGGACCGATCGCCGCCACCATGCTCGGCGACTTCGGCGCCGAGGTCGTCAAGGTCGAGCACCCGGCCAAGCCCGACCCCTCCCGCGGCCACGGACCGGCGAAGAACGGGGTCGGCCTGTGGTGGAAGCTGCTGGGCCGCAACAAGCGCACCATCACCCTGGACCTGTCCCGGCCGGGCGGCCGCTCCACCCTGCTGCGGCTCGCCGCCACCGCCGACGTCGTCATCGAGAACTTCCGCCCCGGCACCCTGGAGAAGTGGGACGTCGGCTGGCCGGAGCTGTCGGCGGCCAACCCGCGCCTGGTGCTCGCCCGGGTCACCGGGTTCGGCCAGTACGGCCCCTACGCGCACCGTCCCGGGTTCGGCACCCTCGCCGAGGCCATGAGCGGCTTCGCCGCCATCACCGGCGAACCGGACGCGCCGCCGACCCTCCCGCCGTTCGGCCTGGCCGACTCGATCGCGGGCCTGGCGACGGCGTACGCGGTGATGACCGCGCTCGCGGCCCGGGAGCGGACCGGCGCGGGCCAGGTCGTCGACATGGCGATCATCGAGCCGATCCTGACCGTCCTGGGCCCCCAGCCCACCTGGTACGACCAGCTCGGCTACGTCCAGCCCCGGACCGGCAACCGCACGGAGAACAACGCCCCGCGCAACACCTACCGCACCAGTGACGGCACCTGGGTCGCCGTCTCGACGTCGGCCCAGTCGGTGGCGGAACGGGTGATGCGCCTGGTGGGCCGGCCGGAGCTGATCGAGGAGCCGTGGTTCACGACGGGCGCCGGGCGGGCCGCGCACGGCGAGGTCCTCGACGAGGCGGTCGGCGGCTGGATCGCCCGGCACACCCGCACCGAAGTGCTGGCCGCCTTCGAGAAGGCGGAGGCGGCGATCGCGCCGGTCCAGGACGTCCGGGACGTGATGGCCGATCCGCAGTACCGGGCGCTGGGCACCCTCACCACGGTGGAGGACCCGGAACTGGGCCGTCTGCGGATGCAGAACGTCCTCTTCCGGCTCTCCGCGACCCCCGGCGCCATCCGCTGGGCGGGCCGCCCGCACGGCGCGGACACCGAGGCGGTCCTGACCGAACTGGGCCTCACCGCACGGGAGCTGGCCGCCCTGCGTGCGGAGGGCGCGCTGTGACGGCCACCGGACCCTTCCCGCTCACCTGGCTGTACGCCCCCGGCGACCGGCCGCACGTCGTCGCCAAGGCGCTCGGCTCCGGCGCCGACGTGGTGGTCGTCGACCTGGAGGACGCGGTCGCCCCCGAGCGCAAGGAGTACGCCCGTGCCGCCACGGCCGAGCTGCTGGCCGAGCCCCCGCCGGTCCCGGTGCACGTCCGCGTCAACGCCGTCGACGGACCGCTGGCGGGCCAGGACCTCGACGCGGTCGCGCCGCTGCCGGGGCTCGCCGGGCTGCGGCTGCCGAAGGTGAGCTCCGCCGCACAGGTGGTGCGCGTCGCGGAGCGGGCGGGGTCCGGGGGAACGCCGGAGGGAGAGGCGCACCCGCCGCCGGGCTGCGGTGCGGGGCCCCCGCTGTACGCGCTCCTCGAAACGGCCCTGGCCGTCGAGCACGCCTACGCCATCGCCTCCGCGCACCCGTCCCTGCGGGGCGTCTCGATCGGCGAGGCGGATCTACGGGCCGACCTGGGCATACGGAACGACGCGGGCCTGGACTGGTCCCGCGCCCGCGTGGTCGTGGCGGCACGGGCGGCGGGCCTCGCCCCGCCGACGCAGTCCGTGCACCCCGACATCCGGGACCTGGAGGGGCTGGCGGCCTCCTGCGCCCACGGCCGCACCCTGGGGTTCCTGGGCCGGGCGGCCATCCACCCCAGGCAGCTCCCCATCATCGAGCGCGCCTATCTGCCGACCGACCGCGAGCTCGAAGAGGCCGAGACGATCGTCAAGGCGGCCACCACCCAGCAGGGCGCCCAGGCACTCCCGGACGGCCGCTTCATCGACGCGGCGGTGGTGGCGGCGGCCCAGCGCACCCTGAGCCTGGCCCGCCGCCGCTGACCGGCCCGGCCGCCCGCCCACCCCGGCTTCGTGGCCCGCGTCCGCCCCTCGCCGGTCGCCGCCACGTACGGGCGAGGGCGCCCGGAAGGTTCCGGGCGCCCTCGTCGGCTTGGGGAACAGAGCCGTACGGTCAGCTCTTCTTCGCGGACTCCGCCCCGTCCTTCACTTCCGCCTGCACGTCCGTCTTCGCTTCCGCCTCCGCGCCGGGCGAACCGGGCTCGGCGGTGTCGGCGGGGCCGTCCGCGGCGGAGGTGTCGTCGGCCCCGGTCTTCCCGGCGGCCGGTGCGGCCTGCCCGGCGGCGGGTTCGGCCGCCTCGGGCGCCGTCTCAGCCTCGGACGCCCCGGGCTCCACCTCGGTCTCCCGGCCGGGCCGCTTCCGGGCGGACACCACGATGTACACCACCGCGAGCAGGAAGACGATCAGCGCGGTCCAGTCGTTCAGCCGGAGGCCGAGGATGTGGTGGGCGTCGTCCACGCGCATGTACTCGATCCAGCCGCGGCCGACGCAGTACGCGGCGACGTACAGCGCGAAGGCGCGGCCGTGGCCCATCCGGAAGCGGCGGTCGGCCCAGATGACCAGCAGGCCGACGCCGATGCACCACAGGGACTCGTACAGGAACGTCGGGTGGTAGTACCCGGGCACCCGGCCGTCCGCCGACGACGTGATGCGCAGCGCCCACGGAACGTGCGTCTCCCGGCCGTACAGCTCCTGGTTGAACCAGTTGCCCCAGCGGCCGAACGCCTGCGCGAAGGCGATACCGGGGGCGACGGCGTCGGCGTACGCGGGCAGCGGGATGCCGCGGCGGCGGCATCCGATCCAGGCGCCGAGCGCGCCGAGCGCGACCGCGCCCCAGATGCCGAGGCCGCCCTCCCACACCTTGAAGGCGTCCACCCAGTTGCGGCCCTCGCTGAAGTACAGCTCGTAGTCCGTGATCACGTGGTAGAGCCGGCCGCCGACGAGGCCGAACGGCACGGCCCAGACCGCGATGTCGGCCACCGTGCCGGCGCGCCCGCCGCGGGCGATCCAGCGCTTGTTGCCGAGCCAGACGGCGACGAAGACGCCGATGATGATGCAGAACGCGTAGCCGCGCAGCGGGATGGGGCCGAGGTACAGCACACCGCGTGACGGGCTGGGAATGTAGGCAAGTTCCATGGCAAGGTCGACGCTACCGCAGCCGGCCCGGGCCGGGGCCGGGCGGCCCGGCTACGGCTCCGTAACAGGAGGTGCCGCACGGCGGCATCGCCCGCCGGCGCGCGCTCATCCCCGACCGGCCGCCTCGACCAACTGCTTCAGCTTGGCCGGGGTCATCGTGCGGTCCTGGCTGATGTTCTTGCCGTTCAGCAGGACGGTCGGGGTGCCCGAGAAGCCGCCGGCCTGGAACGCCTGGTGGGACTTGTCGACCCAGGCGTCGTGCGTGCCCTTGGTGACGCAGGTGCGGAAGGCCGGGGTGTCCAGGCCGCCGACCTTGCCCGCCAGGGCGAGAAGCTTGGCGTTGTCCGCGTAGGCGTCCTCGGTCTCCTTGGGCTGGTTCTCGTACAGCACGTCGTGGAAGGCGGGGAACTTGCCGGCGTCCTGGGCGCAGGCCGCGGCGTTGGCCGCGCGCAGCGAGCCGGTGCCGCCGAGGTTGCCGTCGATCAGCCGGACCAGGTGGTACTCCACTTTCAGCTTGCCGGAGCCGGTCAGCTCGTGGATCGTCGGGCGGTACGCCGCCTCGTAGGCCTGGCAGGCCGGGCAGCGGAAGTCCTCCCAGACGGTGAGCGTCGATCTGGCGCCGTCCTTGCCGACCGGGACGGCGAGGCTGTCCTTGCCCTGCGCTCCCGAGGGCGCCACCACCGGGCCCGCGCTCGGGCCCTTCTTCTTTCCGGAGTTCGCGGCGATCACGCCGATCACCGTCGCCAGGCCCAGGACGCCGACGACGGCAGCGGCCACGACGAGCGTGCGCCGCCGCTTCTCCGCCGACTTCTGCTTCTCGCGCTCGACCGCCAGCCGCTCGCGGGCGGCGCGCTTTCCGTCACGGTTCTTCTCGCTCACACCCCCAGAACGAACCGGGGAGGCGCATTGCGCCTCCCCGGTCCCAGGTCCACTCGTTCGGGTGACCGATATTTCCGCTGTGCCGGTTCGGGCCCGGTCGGGACCGGCCGGGACCGGCCGGGACCCGCAGGCCAAGGGCCCGGCTCGGGCCCGGCGGCTACGCCTGTCCGCGCACGCCCCGGGCCAGCTCGCCCGCCAGCGTGCGGACGGCCTCGACACCGGCCGCCGGGTCCGGCGCGTCGAGCATCCGCTTGACGAAGGCCGAGCCGACGATCACGCCGTCGGCGAAGCCGGCGACCTCGGCGGCCTGGGCCGGGTTGGAGACGCCGAGGCCGACGCAGACGGGCAGCCCGGTGCCGGTGGCCCGGGTGCGCCGGACCAGGTCCTGCGCCTGCGCGCCCACCGACTCGCGGGTCCCGGTGACGCCCATCAGCGAGGCGGCGTAGACGAACCCGGAGCCCGCCACGGTGATGTCGGCGAGCCGCTCGTCCTTGCTGCTGGGCGCCACGACGAAGACCGTCGCGAGGCCGTGCTTCTCGGCGTGCTCCCGCCACAGCGCGGACTCCTGGACGGGGAGGTCCGGCAGGATGCACCCGGCGCCGCCCGCCTCCGCGAGCTCGGCGGTGAAGCGCTCGACGCCGTAGCGGTCGATCGGGTTCCAGTAGGTCATGACGAGCACCGGCCTGCCGGTGGCCTCGTGGGCCTCGCGCACCGTGCGCATCACGTCGGCGATCTTGACGCCGCCGCGCAGGGCGATGTCGTCGGCGGTCTGGATGACGGGCCCGTCGAGGACGGGGTCGCTGTGCGGCAGCCCGACCTCGACGACGTCTGCGCCGCCGTCGAAGGCGGCCTTGACCGCCTCGATGCCGCCGTCCACGGTCGGGAAGCCCGCCGGGAGGTAGGCGATGAGGGCGGACCGCCCCTCCGCCTTCGCGGCGGCGAGGGTGTCCGTCAACAGCTGGAGGTTGCCGCTCACTTGGCGTCCCCCTCGATCTCGGCGGTGTCGGCCTGGTCGGCGGCCACCTCGGCGTCGGTGTCGTACAGGCCGAAGTAGCGGGCGGCGGTGTCCATGTCCTTGTCGCCGCGGCCGGAGAGGTTGACCACGATCAGCCCGTCCGGGCCCAGCTCGCGTCCGACCTCCAGGGCGCCGGCCAGCGCGTGGGCGCTCTCGATGGCCGGGATGATGCCCTCGGTGCGCGACAGCAGTCGCAGGGCCTGCATGGCTGCGTCGTCCGTGACTGCGCGGTACTCGCCGCGGCCGGAGTCCTTGAGGTAGGAGTGCTCGGGTCCGATGCCCGGGTAGTCCAGACCGGCCGAGATCGAGTACGGCTCGGTGATCTGGCCCTCCTCGTCCTGCAGGACGTAGGAGCGGGAGCCGTGCAGGATGCCGGGCTCACCCGCGGTCAGGGTGGCCGCGTGCTCGCCGCTGTCGACGCCGTGCCCGGCGGGCTCGCAGCCGATGAGCCGGACCCCCTCGTCGGGGATGAAGGCGTGGAACAGGCCGATGGCGTTGGAGCCGCCGCCGACGCAGGCCACGGCGGCGTCGGGAAGGCGGCCGGCGCGATCCAGGAGCTGACGGCGGGCCTCCACGCCGATGACGCGGTGGAAGTCGCGGACCATGGCCGGGAAGGGGTGCGGGCCCGCGACGGTGCCGAAGAGGTAGTGGGTGTGGTCGACGTTGGCGACCCAGTCGCGGAACGCCTCGTTGATGGCGTCCTTCAGGGTGCGGCTGCCGGACTTCACCGCGACGACCTCGGCGCCGAGCATCCGCATCCGGGCCACGTTGAGCGCCTGCCGCCTGGTGTCGACCTCGCCCATGTAGATGGTGCAGTCGAGGCCGAACAGGGCGCAGGCGGTCGCGGTGGCGACGCCGTGCTGTCCGGCGCCGGTCTCGGCGATCACGCGGGTCTTGCCCATGCGCTTGGTGAGCAGCGCCTGGCCGAGCACGTTGTTGATCTTGTGCGAGCCGGTGTGGTTGAGGTCCTCGCGCTTGAGGAAGACGCGGGCGCCGCCGGCGTGCTCGGCGAAGCGGGGGACCTCGGTGAGCGCGCTCGGGCGCCCGGTGTAGTTGGCGAGCAGGTCGTCGAGCTCGCGGGCGAAGGCGGGGTCGGTCTTGGCCTTGTCGTACTCGACGGCGACCTCGTCCACGGCGGCGACGAGCGCCTCGGGGATGAACTTGCCGCCGAACGCGCCGAAGTAGCCTCCGGCGTCGGGGACCCGGCCCTCGGGGTCGGGAAAGAAATACTCGCTGGGCATGCGGAAACCTCACGGTGAGTGTGCTGGATACCAGTCGCCGTGGGGGCGGGGGCGTCAGCGGCCGTCCGGCCGCCGGTGGCGTGTCGCGTTCACGCGGCTCGGCCGCATGACGGGCGCTGCCCCGCGCCCCTCCCGGGGCGCCATCGCATGCCGTTCACCTGGCCCGGCTCGTCGCCGATGACGTACCGCACCCGGCGCCCGTGCACGCGCCGTGCGGGCGCGCGGCAGCCCCGGGGCCGGCAGCCGCGCGCGAGGCGGGCGTACGGGTCCCGGGCGGACACGGAGGGCGGGAGGGTCATCGCGGTCATTTTACCGGCGTACGGTTCTCGGCTGGTCCGGCACGCGTCAGTCCCGTCCGTGCCGCAGCGCCGGGTGCGCCCCGGCCGCCACCAGGTCGGCCACCGCCGCCTTGGGGTCGCGGCCGGTGACGAGGGACTCGCCGACCAGGACCGCGTCGGCGCCCGCGTTGGCGTAGGCGATGAGGTCGTGCGGGCCGCGGACACCGGACTCGGCGACCTTGACGATGTGGTCGGGGATCTCCGGGGCCACCTGCTCGAAGGTGTCGCGGTCGACCTTCAGGGTCTTCAGGTTGCGCGCGTTGACGCCGATGATCTTGGCGCCCGCGTCCGCGGCGCGCGCCACCTCGTCCTCGTCGTGCACCTCGACGAGCGGGGTGAGGCCGATGGACTCCGCGCGCTCGATCAGCGACTCCAGGGCCGGCTGGTCGAGGGCTGCGACGATCAGCAGGGCGAGGTCGGCGCCGTACGCACGGGCCTCCCAGAGCTGGTACGACGTGACGATGAAGTCCTTGCGCAGCACCGGGATGTCGACCCGGGCGCGCACGGCCTCCAGGTCGGCCAGCGAGCCGCCGAAGCGGCGCTGCTCGGTGAGCACGGAGATGACGGCCGCGCCGCCCGCCTCGTAGTCCGCGGCGAGTCCGGCCGGGTCGGCGATCGCGGCCAGCGCGCCCTTGGACGGGCTGGAGCGCTTGACCTCGCAGATGACCTTGACGCCGTCGCCGCGCAGGGCCGCGACCCCGTCCTTGGCCGCGGGGGCCTTCGCCGCGCGCTCCTTGAGCTCGTCGAGGCTGACGCGCGCCTGCCGCTCCGCGAGGTCGGCACGGACTCCGTCGATGATCTCGTCGAGCACACTCACGCGAGCGGCCCCCTTTCAGACGGTTGACTGTTCAAGCGGGTCTGGCTACCCCCGGCGGCCGCCTCACGCGGACGAAACCGGTGGTCACTGCGATGGTATCCGGAGGACGGCGAAGCCCTCACATCCGGTTGACAGCGGTCCCACCCACTGGACATCCCTCCGCTGATCAGGGATGGAGCCAGGAGCCGAAGGGCAGGTTGCGGACCACGGTGAAGAGCAGCAGCAGGGCGCCGAGGCTCCACAGCACCACCGGCCCGGGCGCGCTCCGCGGCGGCCGGCCGCGGGCCGCGCCGACGGTCCAGACCGTCCACAGCACGGCGAAGGCCACGTAGCCCACGACGGCCGGGGCGTTGTCCCGCAGGGCGGCGAGGAGGTCTCCGTGGACGAAGGCGTGGGCGCTGCGCAGGCCGCCGCAGGCGGGGCAGTAGAGGCCGGTCAGGCGCAGCAGGGGGCAGACCGGGTAGTGGCCGGGCTCGTTGGGGTCCACGGCCCCGACGTAGGCGAAGGCCCCGGCGACGGCGGCCATGAGCCCGGCGGGAGCCGCCACCCGCCGCAGCGCGTCCGGGACCCGCAACGGCAGGGCGCGGCCGCGGTCCGTGCCCCTCGGGCGGGGGACGGGTGTACGGCCGTGGGTCACCCGCTGGCTGTCGGCGTTCACGCTTCGCATTCTGCCCCGCGCGGGACGAACGCGCGCGAGAGGCGGCCGGACCTCGTCGGGCCCCGGGCCGCCCCCCGCCACGTCACCGGGCTCCGCCGCGCGGACGCCGGCTCCCGTCCGCCGCGGCGGTGTCAGCCCTCGACGCCGGCCGGCTCACGCTCGCCCGCGACCTGGTGGACCGGGTGCACGTCCTTCGGCTGGCCGAGACCCATCATGCGCATGATGCCGCCGACCACACCGCCCAGCAGCGTGATGACGACGCCGATCCAGAAGCCGACGGGCTGGGCCATCACCATGAAGGCGCCCGCGACGCAGAAACCGATGAAGGCGATGATGACACCGGTCCAGGCGGCCGGGGTGTGACCGTGGCTGCTGCCCGCCATGACTTGCTCCTCGTTGCTGTGTACGTGTCTGAGCCGGACGCTCGAGGTCCATTGTCCCGTACCCGCCGAAGGCACGTGACCGGGGGTGGTCCCTCGGCACGCGCCGTAGGGCCCCCTTCGGGATCCTGCCGGGGCCGCGTGTTCGGCGCCCCGCAGGACACCGTCCCGCGGAGCCGGGCCGTCCGGGCGAAAGGCCCTGACCACCGTCCCGGGAGGGGGATCGCGGGGAACGGTCAGGCCGGTTCCGTGCCGGTGGGGTCCTCGCCTCGGTCGAGGGCCTTCCAGAGGTCCTCCGGACGGTCCGGGTCGACCGGGCGGGCCGCCCGGGCGCGGGGTGCCCCGGAGCGCTCGTAGCGACCGGACATGGCCGGCCAACGGTGGCCGTGGCGCAGGGCGAGCAGTCCGGCGAGCAGGAGCAGGGCGCCGCCGGCGGCCGCGACGTAGGGCCAGCCGGTGTGGCTGAGCGCGGTGGCGGTGGCGGCGGTGTTGCCGGAGGCCTGTGCGGCCTTGTCGTCGAGGGTGGAGCTGTCGGTGGCGCCGAGCACGGCCGCGGCGACGACGCCCGCGCCGGAGAGCGCGAGCAGGCCGGCGACCAGGAAGCGGCCGGCCCGGCGGACGGCGAAGACGGCGACGAGCGCGGCGAGGCCCACCACGGCGAGGGCCGCGGGCACGCCCGTGACCTCGCTGCCCTTGGCGGTCAGGGGGAAGGCGCCGCCGGCCACCGTCGCGGTGCCCTCCGCCCACTGCTGCCGGGAGGCCAGCAGCACCACGGCCGCGCCGAGCGCTCCGCACAGCAGGGCGACGGCGAGGCTGCGGCGGCCGGGCCGGGCGGGGGCGGCGGCTTCGGTACGGGGGTGAGGTACGGCAGTCACGCCCTCCACTATCACCCGAACCCCGGGCGAACCGTCATCCGGGGTTGGTAAACGCCGGGCCGCGCAACCCTTTCCCCATGATCTTGTCAGGGTCAGGACATGGTTGCCCCGGAAACGGCAAAGGATCGTTCTCGGTTCAACGTCCATCTTGTTGACGTGTCCGGGACACGCATACGTTCTGCCCGGCCGAAGCGCGCACCCCGCGCACCGGCTGCACCGCGCACCCCCCACATCTTCCCGGTTCACCCCTTCGTGGAGGAACGTACGTTGCGCAGAACCGTATCCGCATTCTCCGTGGCCACCCTCGCCACGGCCGCCCTCGCCCTGGCCGCACCGCTCGGCCAGGCGGCGTCCTCGACGTCCACGACGCACGGCGTCTCCGTCGCGCACTCCTGTGCGGCGCCGACGCAGAAGGACGTCATGGCCTGCAACGCGCTCAAGGTGACCGCGGGCACCCCCAGGTCCGCGCACGCGGAGAGCGCCCTCACGGCCGCCGCCGCACCCGCCGGCTACGGCCCCGCCTCGCTCCAGGCGGCCTACAAGCTGCCCTCGTCCACCGGGGGTTCGGGCCAGACGGTGGCGATCGTCGACGCCTACGACGACCCGAACGCCGAGGCCGACCTCGGGGTCTACCGCTCGCAGTACGGGCTGCCCGCCTGCACCACGGCCAACGGCTGCTTCAAGAAGGTCGACCAGAACGGCGGCACCAGCTACCCACGCGGCGACTCGGGCTGGGCGGAGGAGATCTCCCTCGACCTCGACATGGTCAGCGCGGCCTGCCCCAACTGCAAGATCCTGCTGGTGGAGGCCAGTTCGGCGACCATGACCAACCTCGGCACGGCCGTGAACACGGCGGTGAACCTGGGCGCCAAGTTCGTCTCCAACAGCTACGGCGGCTCCGAGTCCTCCAACGACGCCACCTACGACTCCTCGTACTTCAACCACCCGGGCGTCGCCATCACCGTCTCCTCCGGTGACAACGGCTACGGCGTGGAGTACCCGTCCGCCTCGCGGTACGTGACGGCCGTCGGCGGCACGTCCCTGAACACCGCCTCCAACTCCCGCGGCTGGACGGACACCGTGTGGAGCGGGGCCGGCTCCGGCTGTTCGGCCTACGACGCCAAGCCGACCTGGCAGACCGACGGCGGCTGCGCCAAGCGGACCGTCGCCGACGTCTCCGCGGTCGCCGATCCGAACACCGGCGTCGCGGTCTACGACAGCTACCGCTCGGCCACCGGCTGGATGGTCTTCGGCGGCACCAGCGCCTCGGCGCCGCTGATCGCGGCCACCTACGCGCTGGCGGGCGCCCCGTCCTCCGGCTCCTACCCGGCGTCCTTCCCGTACGCCCACACGTCGTCCCTGTTCGACGTGACCAGCGGCTCCAACGGAAGCTGCGGCGGCTCGTACCTGTGCACCGGCACCACCGGGTACGACGGGCCGACCGGGCTCGGCGTCCCGAACGGAACGGCGGCCTTCACCGGCTGAACCACCGTTGCACGGCCGCCGGACCGTAGCTCAACGGCCCTGTGAGCCGAGCCGGTCGGCCGTGTGCACCGCACGGAGGACGGCCGCCGCCTTGTTGCGGCACTCGGTGTCCTCGGCGAGCGGGTCGGAGTCGGCGACGATGCCGGCTCCGGCCTGCACGTACGCCGTGCCGTCGCGCAGCAGGGCGGTGCGGATGGCGATGGCGGTGTCGGAGTCGCCGGCGAAGTCGAGGTAGCCGACGCAGCCGCCGTACAACCCCCGCCGGGACGGCTCCAGTTCGTCGATGATCTGCATGGCGCGCGGCTTCGGCGCGCCGGACAGGGTGCCGGCCGGGAAGCAGGCCGTCAGCACGTCGAAGGCGGTGCGGCCCGCCGCGACCCGGCCGGTCACGGTCGAGACGATGTGCATGACGTGCGAGTACCGCTCGACGGACATGAAGTCGACGACCTCGACCGAGCCGGGCTCGCAGACCCGCCCCAGGTCGTTGCGTCCGAGGTCGACGAGCATCAGGTGCTCGGCCCGCTCCTTGGGGTCGGCCATCAGCTCGTCGGCGAGGGCCTGGTCCTCCTGCGGGGTGGCGCCCCGCGGGCGGGTGCCGGCGATGGGGTGCACCATCGCCCGCCCGTCCTCGACCTTCACCAGCGCCTCGGGGGACGAGCCGACCACGTCGAAGCCGTCGAACCGGAAGAGGTACATGTACGGCGAGGGGTTGGTGGCCCTCAGCACCCGGTAGACGTCCAGCGCGCTCGCGGTGCACGGGGTCTCGAAGCGCTGCGAGGGGACGACCTGGAAGGCCTCGCCCGCGCGAATGCGCTCCTTGATGTCCTCGACGGCCACCTGGAAGTCCGGGCCGCCCCAGCGGGCGGTGTACTCGGGCAGCTCCGAGGGCGGCAGCACGGCCGGGGGCTGGGCGACCGGGCGGGCCAGGTCCGCCTCCATCGCGTCCAGGCGGGCCACCGCGTCGGCGTAGGCCTCGTCGACGCCGGTGTCGAGGTCGTTGTGGTTGATCGCGTTGGCGATCAGCAGCACCGTGCCGTCCCAGTGGTCGAGGACGGCGAGGTCGGAGGTGAGCAGCATGGTCAGCTCGGGCAGCCCGAGGTCGTCCCGCTCACCGGGGCCGATCTTCTCCAGGCGGCGCACGATGTCGTACCCCAGGTAGCCGACCATGCCGCCGGTGAAGGGCGGCAGGCCCAGGTCGTGCGCGAGGTCGCGGGGCGTGTGCAGGGTCTCGACGGTGGCGCGCAGGGCGGCCAGCGGGTCGCCCTCGACGGGCACGCCGACCGGCGGGGCGCCGAGCCAGTGGGTCCGGCCGTCCCGCTCGGTGAGGGTGGCGGCGCTGCGCACGCCGACGAAGGAGTAGCGGGACCACGAGCGGCCGTTCTCCGCGGACTCCAGCAGGAACGTGCCGGTGCGCTCGGCGGCGAGCTTGCGGTAGAGCGCGACCGGGGTGTCGCCGTCGGCCAGGAGCTTGCGGGTCACGGGAATGACCCGGCGGTCGGTGGCCAGCTTGCGGAAGGTCTCGAGGTCCATGGCGGTCGGCCTCACTGATCCGAGCCCGGGACGCCGGAAACGGCGTCCTTGAGCAGTACGTCGGCGTCGAAGCAGGTACGGGCGCCGGTGTGGCAGGCCGCGCCGACCTGGTCGACCTTGACCAGCAGGGTGTCGGCGTCGCAGTCCAGGGCGACGGACCGGACGTGCTGGACGTGGCCGGAGGTGTCGCCCTTGACCCAGTACTCGCGGCGGCTGCGCGACCAGTAGGTGCAACGGCCGGTGGTCAGCGTGCGGTGCAGCGCCTCGTCGTCCATCCAGCCGAGCATCAGCACCTCTCCGGTGTCGTACTGCTGGGCGATCGCGGGGAGGAGCCCGTCGGCGCTGCGCTTGAGGCGCGCGGCGATCTCGGGGTCGAGGCTGCTGTGCGGCGGCGTGCTGGTCATGGATGCCATTGTGCCGCGCGGGACCGGTGGAACCGGCCGCGGTCCACTGGCTGGGCGGCCGCGGCGCGCGGCCCCGCCGGGTGGGGGTACCTCCTACGTGGTCGTAGGCTGACCCTATGTCGACCTTTGCCCAGCGTGAACGGCTCCTGCTCGCCGACCTTCTGGAGACCGCGGGCCCCGACGCCGACACCCTCTGCGAGGGCTGGCGTACCCGTGACCTCGCCGCCCACGTGGTGGTGCGCGAGCGCCGTCCCGACGCGGTGACGGGCGTGCTGATCAAGCAGCTCGCCCCCCGCCGGGAGAAGGTGCTGCAGGAGTACGCCGAGAAGCCGTACGAGGAGCTGATCCGGCTGATCCGCACCGGGCCGCCGCGCTTCTCCCCCTTCCAGATCAAGCAGCTCGACGAGGCGGCCAACACCGTCGAGTTCTACGTCCACGCGGAGGACGTCCGCCGCGCCCAGCCCGACTGGGCACCGCGCGAGCTCGACCCCGTCTTCCAGGACGCCCTGTGGTCCCGGCTGGAGCGGGTGGCCCGGCTGCTGGGGCGCGGCATCCCGACCGGTCTGGTGCTGCGCCGCCCCGACGGGCAGACTGTCGTCGCCCACCGCGGCGCGCCGGTCGTGACGGTGACCGGCGAGCCCTCGGAGCTGCTGCTGTTCGCGTTCGGGCGGCAGAGCGCGGCGCACGTGGAAGTGGACGGCGACCAGGACGCCGTCACGAAGCTGCACGGGGCCAAGCAGCTCGGCTTCTGAGACGGGGCGCGCGGGTCGGGACGCCGGCCGGGCCCGCGGTTCAGCACGGGACAACCGCCGGCCGGCCCGGTTCAGCGCGGGAGTTCGGCGTGGCGCAGGGCGCCGGAGCACAGGGCCAGCAGGCCGCTCAGGGCGCAGAGCGCGGCGCAGACGGTGAACACCGGGCCGGTGCCCCACCGTTCGACGGCCGCGCCGACGAGCGGGAAGGTGAGTGGCGCGACGCCGAAGCTGACCAGGGTGGAGGCCGAGGTGACCCGCCCGGCGTAGGCGGGGCCCGCCGCGGCCTGCACCAGCGCCCCGGACAGGGCCCCGCCCATCCCCGCCAGCAGGCCGATCAGCAGGGCGGCGACCGCCGCGGCGGCCACCGCCGGCACCTGGGCGAGCCCCCCGACGGCGAGGGCCCCCGCGCTCTCCGCCACGGCCAGGACCAGCCCGGCGCGGGGCACCCGTCCGCGCACGGTGAGCAGCAGTGAGGCGGCCCCGGCTCCGAGGCCGAACCCGCCCAGCACCCAGCCCATGCCGGACGAGCCCCAGCCGCGCTGCTCCGCCAGCAGGGTCAGCCCGAGGTTCATCGGGCCGACGAAGCCCAGGTCGCCGAGGGCGATGACGACGACCAGGGCGCGGAGCACGGGGTCCCGGCCGATCCGGCGGAAACCGTCGCACAGCTCGGCCAGGACGGCCCCCCGCTCCGTGCGGTCGTCCGGGGGAAGCTCCCGGACCCGGAGGGTCAGCAGCACCGGCAGGGACACGCCGATGAGCAGCGCGGCCAGTCCGAAGGCACCGGCGGTGCCGCCGAGCGCGACACCGAGCCCGCCGAGCGGTCCGCCGAGGACGGTGGCCAGCCGGACGGCGAAGCCCCGCATGCCCTGGACCCGGGCGAGCTGTGCGGGGGCGGCGATCCGGACGGGCAGGGCGCCCGCGGCGGGCAGGAAGACGGCGTCGACGACCCCGAAGAGGACCGCCACCACGCCCAGCGTCCACAGCCCGGGCCCGGTCGCGAGGAGCAGCCCGGCCGCGGCGAGCACCAGGGCGCAGCGCGCCGTGCCGCTGCCGACGACCACCCGGCGCGGGCCGTAGCGGTCGGCGACCACTCCCCCGCCGAGCATCAGCAGGGCCCGCGGCACGGCACCGGCCGCCGTCACGATCCCCGCCTGCGCGGGCGTCCCGGCCTGGACGGCCGCCCAGGACAGCGCGATGAAGTAGACGCTGTCGCCGATCGCCGACGAGGTGTAGGCGCCCAGCCAGCGCAGCACGTTCGGATCGCGGTGGGCGGCCCGCTCCGGGACGGAGACCGGTGGTACGGCGGTGGCGGTCATGCGGACGGTCCTCTCGGGCACGCGAGCACGGATCGGGCGGGGCGGGGCGGGGCGAAACGATCGGGCGGAAGCGATCGGGCGGGGCGGATCGGGCGGAAGCGATCGGGCGGGGCGGATCGGGCGCGGAGGGAATCAGCCGCAGCACGGCCGGGGCGCGGAAGGGTCAGACGCGGAAGGGATCAGACGCGGAACGGGAAGGCGTTCAGATGCACGGCGACGTTCTCGCGGCCCGCGGTGTCCCCCGCCGCGTCGGCGGCGCGGCCCCGCTCCTCGTACCTCCGCAGCAGGGCCTGCGCCTCCCGGCCCAGTTCGAGAAGTTCGTCGGGCGTCAGCCTGAGCGCTGACTCGGCGGACTCGGCGGCGCGGTTCCACTCCGGACCCCAGTACGCCCGCTCGTCCAGGTAGCGCCGGTACATCTCGGCGCGCTGCTCGAAGAACAGGCGGCTGGCCGCGGTGTGCGCGGCCGCCTTCTCGGGGGCGTCGCGGAAGTCCTCGTCGCGGATGCTCACCCCGTCGGAGGCGGGCTCCCACCACCGCTCCCGGCTGTCCGTGCTGCGCGGTCGGGCCTCCTCGATGAGCCCGAACTCGGCGAGCTTGCGCAGGTGGTAGCTGACCAGGGAGACGGCCTCGTCGACCTGCTCGGCGAGCTGCGAGGCGGTCGCGGCCCGCGCGACGATCAACCCCCGGTACAGCTTCATCCGCAGGGGGTGGGCGAGCGCCTTGAGCGTGCCCAGGTCGGTGATGCGGCGGTCCCTGTCCTTGCTGCTCATGACCTCAGGCTAGATGCGAAGGAAAAATTGCACAACATATTTTGCGCAACTTCTCTTTCGCATCTGCCCGCGAAGAAGCCCCGGCCACCCATCGGGCAACCGGGGCCGGAGGCGCGGACCGTCACGTCCGGCGGGGCCGGTACGGCCCGGCCGGTCACCGCACGGGATGCCCCGCCTCCCGCAGCGTCTGCTTCACCTCGCCGATGCGCAGGTCGCCGAAGTGGAAGACCGAGGCCGCGAGCACCGCGTCCGCGCCGGCCGCGACGGCCGGCGGGAAGTCGGCGAGCCGCCCGGCGCCGCCCGAGGCGATCAGCGGGACGCTGACGTGCTTGCGGACGGCCGTGATCATCTCCAGGTCGTAGCCGTCCTTCGTGCCGTCGGCGTCCATGGAGTTGAGCAGGATCTCGCCCGCGCCCAGCTCGGCCGCCCGGTGCGCCCACTCCACGGCGTCGATGCCGGTGCCGCGACGGCCGCCGTGGGTGGTCACCTCGAAGGTGCCGCCCTCCGTGCGCCGGGCGTCGACCGACAGGACCAGCACCTGGCGGCCGAAGCGCTCGGCGATCTCGCGGATCAGGTCCGGGCGGGCGATCGCGGCCGTGTTCACGCCCACCTTGTCGGCGCCGGCCCGCAGCAGCCGGTCCACGTCCTCGGCCGTGCGGACCCCGCCGCCGACCGTGAGCGGGATGAACACCTGCTCGGCCGTGCGGCGCACGACGTCGTACGTCGTCTCCCGGTCGCCCGAGGAGGCGGTGATGTCCAGGAACGTCAACTCGTCGGCGCCCTCGGCGTCGTACACCTTGGCCATCTCGACGGGGTCGCCCGCGTCGCGCAGGTTCTGGAAGTTGACGCCCTTGACGACCCGGCCGTTGTCCACGTCCAGGCAGGGGATGACTCGGACGGCCAGCGTCATGCGGACACTCCTCGGAACGCCTCCACCTCGACCTGGACGACCAGACCGGGGTCCACGAAACCGGAGACGATGGTCATGGACGCGACGGGCCGGACGGCGTCGAACAGCTCCTTGTGAGCGCGTCCGACATCCTCCACGTCCCGGGCGTGGGTCAGGTACATGCGCGTCCGCACGACGTCTTCGCGGCCGAGGCCCAGTTGCGCCAGCGCCGCGAACGCGACGTTGAAGGCGTTGACCGTCTGCTCGTACGGACCGCCCCCGGCGATCTCGCCGTCGACCATCGACGTGCAGCCCGCGACCAGGACCAGCCCGTTCGGCAGCTCCACCGCGCGGGAGTAGCCGAAGGCGTCCTCCCAGGGCGCGCCGGTCGTGACGCGTCGTACGTCGCTCACTGGGCCACCGCCTCCAGCGCCTCTTCGAGGGTGAACGCCTTCGCGTACAGCGCCTTCCCGACGATCGCGCCCTCGACACCGAGCGGCACCAGGCCGGCGATGGCGCGCAGGTCGTCCAGCGAGGACACGCCGCCGGAGGCGACCACCGGGCGGTCCGTCGCCGCGCACACGTTCCTCAGCAGCTCCAGGTTCGGGCCCTGCAGCGTGCCGTCCTTGGCGATGTCGGTGACGACGTAGCGCGCGCAGCCCTCCTTGTTCAGCCGCTCCAGCGTCTCGTACAGATCGCCGCCGTCGCGGGTCCAGCCGCGGCCGCGCAGGGTGGTGCCGCGTACATCCAGACCGACCGCGATCTTGTCGCCGTGCTCGGCGATGACCTTGGCGACCCACTCGGGGGTCTCCAGGGCGGCCGTGCCGAGGTTGACGCGGGTGCAGCCGGTGGCCAGGGCGGCGGCGAGCGAGGCGTCGTCGCGGATTCCGCCGGACAGCTCCACCTTGATGTCCATCGCCTTCGCGACCTCCGCGATCAGCTCGCGGTTGTCGCCGGTGCCGAACGCGGCGTCCAGGTCGACCAGGTGCAGCCACTCGGCGCCGGAGCGCTGCCAGGCCAGGGCGGCCTCCAGCGGGGAGCCGTAGGAGGTCTCCGTGCCGGACTCGCCGTGCACGAGGCGGACGGCCTGGCCGTCGCGGACGTCGACGGCGGGGAGGAGTTCGAGCTTGGCCATGTCTCTACAGGGTTCCGATCCAGTTGGTGAGCAGCTGCGCGCCGGCGTCGCCGGACTTCTCGGGGTGGAACTGCGTGGCCCACAGGACGCCGTTCTCCACGGCGGCCACGAACGGCTTGCCGTGGGTCGCCCAGGTGACCTTGGGGGCCTGCATCGCCGGGCTCTCGCTCTCCAGGCGCCAGTCGTGGACGGCGTAGGAGTGCACGAAGTAGTAACGCTCGTCCGCGTCCAGACCGGCGAACAGCTCGGAGTCCGCCGGTGCCTCGACGGTGTTCCAGCCCATGTGGGGCACCACCTCGGCCCGGAGCGGCTCGACCGTGCCGGGCCACTCGTCCAGGCCCTCGGCCTCGACTCCGTGCTCGATGCCGCGCGCGAACAGGATCTGCATCCCGACGCAGATGCCGAGCACCGGGCGCCCGCCGGCCAGCCGCCGGTCGACGACCCAGTCGCCGCGCGCCTCCTTGAGGCCCTTCATGCAGGCGGCGAAGGCGCCGACGCCCGGCACCAGCAGGCCGTCGGCGTTCATCGCCCGGTCGAAGTCACGGGTGATCTCCACGTCGGCGCCCGCGCGGGCGAGGGCGCGCTCGGCGGAGCGGACGTTGCCGAAGCCGTAGTCGAAGACCACGACGCTCTTGGTCGCGCTCAATTCCACACCTCCAGCCGCATGACGCCGGCCACCAGGCACATGGCCGCGCCGATGGACAGCAGCACGATCAGGCTCGTGGGCATCTTCTGCTTGACGAAGGAGATGATCCCGCCGACGAGGAAGAGTCCGACGACGATCAGGACGGTCGACAGTCCGTTCATGGCTCTACAGCGCGCCCTTCGTGGACGGGATGATGCCGGCCGCGCGCGGGTCGCGCTCGCTGGCGTACCGCAGGGCCCGGGCCAGCGCCTTGAACTGGCACTCCACGATGTGGTGCGCGTTGCGCCCGTAGGGCACGTGGACGTGCAGCGCGATCTGCGCCTGGGCGACGAAGGACTCCAGGACGTGCCGGGTCATCGTGGTGTCGTACTCGCCGATCATCGGCGCCATCTTCTCGGGCTCGGTGTGCACGAGGTAGGGGCGTCCGGAGAGGTCGACGGTGACCTGGGCGAGGGACTCGTCCAGCGGGACCGTGCAGTTGCCGAAGCGGTAGATGCCCACCTTGTCGCCGAGCGCCTGCCGGAAGGCGGCGCCCAGCGCGAGGGCGGTGTCCTCGATGGTGTGGTGGGAGTCGATGTGCAGGTCGCCCTCGGTCTTCACGGTCAGGTCGAACAGACCGTGCCGGCCGAGCTGGTCGAGCATGTGGTCCCAGAAGCCGACGCCGGTGGCGATGTCGGTCCTTCCGGTGCCGTCGAGGTCGATCTCGACGACGACCGAGGTCTCCTTGGTGGTGCGCTCCACGCGCCCGACGCGGCTCATGCGCTCTGCTCCTTCGGGGGTGCGGGGGTGTCGTCCCCCACGAGACAGTTCAGTTCACGGACGGCGTCGAGGAACGCGTCGTTCTCCTCCGGGGTTCCGGCGGTGACCCGCAGCCGGCCCGGGACGCCGTTGTCCCGGACCAGGACGCCCCGGTCGAGGATCCGCCGCCAGGCCGTGTGGGAGTCGGCGAACCGTCCGAACTGGACGAAGTTCGCGTCCGAGGCGGTGACGTCGTAGCCGAGCGCGCGCAGCTCGGTGACCAGCCGGTCCCGCTCGGTCTTCAGCTGCTCGACGTACTTCAGCAGCGTGTCGGTGTGCTCCAGGGCGGCCAGCGCGGTCGCCTGGGTGACCGCGGAGAGGTGGTACGGCAGTCGGACGAGCTGGACGGCGTCCACGACGGCCGGGTGCGCGGCGAGGTAGCCGAGGCGGAGGCCGGCGGCGCCGAACGCCTTGGACATGGTGCGGGAGATCACCAGGTGGGGCCGGCCCTCGAGCAGCGGCAGCAGCGAGTCGCCGTGGCTGAACTCGACGTACGCCTCGTCGACGATCACCATCGACGGCCGGGCCGCCTGCGCCGCGTCGTACAGCGCGAGGACCGTCTCGGGCGGGACCGCGTTGCCCGTGGGGTTGTTGGGGGTGGTGACGAAGACGACGTCCGGGCGGTGCTCGGCGATCGCCTTCTCGGCGGCGGGGAGGTCGATGGTGAAGTCCTCGGCACGCGGGCCGGAGATCCAGCCCGTCCCCGTGCCGCGCGCGATGAGCGCGTGCATCGAGTACGACGGTTCGAAGCCGATCGCCGTGCGGCCCGGTCCGCCGAAGGTCTGCAGGAGCTGCTGGATGACCTCGTTGGAGCCGTTGGCCGCCCAGACGTTCTCCGGGCCGACGGCGTACTTGCCGGTGTCCGTCAGGTATTCGGCGAGCCGGGTGCGCAGCTCGACCGCGTCCCGGTCCGGGTAGCGGTTGAGGTGGCGGGCCGCCTCGCGGACCCGCTCGGTGATCCGCTCGACCAGCGGTTCGGGCAGCGGGTAGGGGTTCTCGTTGGTGTTCAGCCGTACGGGGACGTCCAGCTGGGGCGCTCCGTAGGGGGACTTGCCGCGCAGCTCGTCCCGTACGGGGAGATCGTCGATTCCGAGGTTCACTTGCTCGTCGGTACCTTCCAGCCGAACCTGGCCTTGATCGCCGCGCCGTGCGCCGGCAGGTCCTCCGCCTCCGCCAGCGTCACCACGTGGTGGGCGACCTCGGCGAGCGCGTCCCGCGTGTAGTCGACGATGTGGATGCCGCGCAGGAAGGACTGGACGGACAGACCCGAGGAGTGGCAGGCGCAGCCGCCGGTCGGGAGCACGTGGTTGGACCCGGCCGCGTAGTCGCCGAGGGAGACGGGGGCCCAGGGCCCGACGAAGATCGCGCCGGCGTTCCTCACCCGGTCGGCGACCGCGGCCGCGTCGGCGGTCTGGATCTCCAGGTGCTCGGCGCCGTAGGCGTCGACCACGCGCAGGCCCTCGTCGATGCCGTCGACCAGCACGATCGCGGACTGCCTGCCCGCGAGCGCCGGGCGGATCCGGTCCTCGACGTGCCGGGTCGCCGCGACCTGCGGCTCCAGCTTCTTCTCCACCGCGTCCGCGAGCTCGGTGGAGTCGGTGACGAGGACGGCGGCGGCGAGCGGGTCGTGCTCGGCCTGGCTGATCAGGTCGGAGGCGACGTGCACCGGGTCGGCGGTGGAGTCCGCGAGGATCGCGATCTCGGTCGGGCCGGCCTCGGCGTCGATGCCGATCTTTCCGGTGAAGTAGCGCTTGGCGGCGGCGACCCAGATGTTGCCGGGGCCGGTGACCATGGTGGCGGGCGGGCAGGACTCGGTGCCGTGGGCGAACATGGCGACGGCCTGGGCGCCGCCCACCGCGTACACCTCGCCGACGCCGAGCAGGGCGCAGGCGGCGAGGATCGTCGGATGCGGCAGGCCGCCGAACTCCGCCTGCGGCGGGGAGGCGAGCGCGATCGACTCGACGCCGGCCTCCTGGGCGGGCACCGCGTTCATGACCACGGAGGACGGGTAGACCGACCGGCCGCCGGGCGCGTACAGCCCGACCCGGTCGACGGGCACCCACTTCTCGGTCACCGAGCCGCCGGGCACCACCTGGGTGGTGTGCGGGGAGCGGCGCTGCTCGCGGTGGACGAGCCGGGCGCGCCGGATGGACTCCTCCAGGGCCGCGCGGACGGCCGGGTCGAGCCGCTCCAGGGCGTCCTTGAGCGCCCGTTCCGGGACCCGGACGGATTCCAGGCGTACGCCGTCGAACTTCTCGGCGAAGTCGATCAGCGCCGCGTCGCCGCGATGATGCACGGCCTCGCAGATCGGACGCACCCTCTCCAGGGCGGCCGCGACGTCGAAGTCGGCTCGGGGCAGCAGGTCGCGCAGGGCGGGGCCCTCGGGAAGGGCGTCGCCGCGCAGATCGATTCGGGAGATCACGCAACCAATTCTCTCAGACCGGCGTACGGCGTCGTTCGCCTGTATCAATGGCTGATACAGAGTGTCCGCCTCCCGTGACCCGTCCGGCCGCCGCAACCCGGAAGATCCCCGTCACGTCTTGTGTTCAGACCGTCACGCAACGGGCATGAACGGTTGTACGAAACCGGCGAGTAGCCAGGGGAGGGAGGGGGCGACGTGACCGAGGGGGCCGCCGCACGCGCCGGGGACCTGCCCGACGACCTGACCGCCACCGAGGCGGGCATGTGGCAGGCCTTCCGCAACGGCAGCGCGTACGACCTGCGCAGCGGGGACAGGGTGGTCGACGATCCGCACGGCGGGCACCCCTGGGGGCCCGAGCGGACCGTGCGGGCGCGCATCGTCTGCTGGCTGCTGCTCGACGGGCCGCCCGCGCTGGCGGGCCGCGTGTCGTCGCTGAAGCTCGTCGGGGTGCGGATCGACGGCGTGCTGGACCTCGCGGGCGGCACGGTGGTGCCGTACGTGGAGCTGAAGGGCTGCCGGTTCGCACAGGAGGTCCGGCTGCCGGAGGCCCACTTCACGACCCTGCGGCTGGTGGACTGCTCGGTGCCGCGGCTGGAGGCGGCCCGCGTGCGCACGGAGGGCGACCTGCACCTGCCGCGCTGCCGCTTCCACGCCGGGGTGCGGCTGACCGACGCCCACATCGGCACGGACCTGCTGCTCAGCCAGGCGGTGGTGCACCACGACCGCAGCGGCCGGTCGATCGCCGCCGACGGCATGACGGTCGGCCAGGACCTCCAGGCGGAGCTGCTGGAGTCGTACGGCGAGTTCAGCCTGCGCAGTGCCAAGGTCGGTGTGTCGCTGAGCCTGCGCGGGGCGCGGCTCGCCAACCCGCGCGCGCGGCTCGCCCTGAACGCGCCCCAGCTGACCGTCGAGCGCACGCTCTACCTGACCCCGGCCGGCGTCGGCAATCCGCTGCTCAGCGGCATGACCCCGGAGCGCGGGACCCGGATCCAGCCGTTCACCTGCGAGGGCGGGGTGCGCTTGGACGACGGCCGGTTCGGGGACGCGGTGGACCTGGAGGGGGCCCGGTTCGCCTTCACCGACGACCAGGAGCTGTCGCTGCGCCGGGTGCAGGCGCCCGAGCTGCGCTTCCTCGGGGAGCGACCGGAGCGCGGCTCCGTGCTGCTGTCCGGGGCACGGATCGTGACCCTCGTCGACCGGGCGGCGGGCTGGCCGGGGCCGGGACGGCTGCACATGGGCGGCTTCGTCTACGAGAACCTCGTGCCACGGGGTCCGTTCCCGCTGGCCGAGCGCCTGGACTGGGTGGCCGCGGCGACCGCCGAGTACAACCCGGAGCCGTACGAACGGCTCGCGACCGTGCTGCGGGGGGCCGGTGAGGACGAGGACGCGCGCGAGGTGCTGCTCGCCAAGCAGCGCCGCCGCCGCGAGACCCTGCCGCCGGCCGCCAAGTTCTGGGGCCATGTGCAGGACTGGGCGGTCGCCTACGGGTACCGGCCGGGCCGGGCCGCGGTGTGGATGGCGGTGCTGTGGGCGGCCGGCTCGCTGGCCTTCGCCCGGGCGGGCCACCCCCCGGTCAGCCCCGACGAGCATCCGCAGTGGAACCCCGCGCTGTTCGCCCTCGACCTGCTGCTGCCGGTGATCGACCTCGGTCAGGTGGGCCAGTGGCAGCTGCGTGGGGCCTGGCAGTGGCTGGCCGCGGCGCTGATCCTGCTGGGCTGGATCCTGGCGACGACGGTGGCCGCGGGGGCCACCCGGCTGCTGCGGCGGAACTGAACACCCGGGCCACGCCTCGCACCGGGCACCGGTCGCCGGGCACGGCGCCAGGTGCCGGTCGCCGGGCACGGCACCGGGTGCCGGTCGCCGGGCACGGCACCGGGTGCCGGTCGCCGGGCACGGCGTTCCAGGAGCAGCCGACGGCCGTCACCCTTTGCCATCCCTTGACCCGCCCCCGTACAACTTTCCACAGTTCCGCTTTCCCCTCTGGCGTGTCCGCGACCTGCGGACTTTCAATGGTCGACACCATGGCTCTGCTGCCCCCCTTCATCCGCGCGTCCCGGATGACCCCGCCCGCCGCACCCGCCGTCCCCGTGGCCGACGACGAGGTGCTGCTCGACGCCCCCGACGACCGCCTGGCTCCCGCGCTGGTCGCGGCCGCGCAGGGCGTCTTCGGGCCCGCCGCCGAACTGCTCGCCACCACCCGGGCGCGGGCCGAGTGGGAGAACCGCGACCGGTACGCCCTGCGGCTGGCCGCCTTCGCCCGCTCCCGCCCCGGATGGCTGGACGCCTGGCGTGCCGCCGCCCCGCACGACCCGGACGCGCTGCTGGTCGCGGCCCAACTCGCGGTGGACCGCGCCTGGCTGTCCCCGGCCCGCGCCGAGCTGCTGCGCGAGGTGAGCCCGCTGATCACGGCCGCCGCGCGCGGCGACGCCCGGGACCCGGTCCCGTGGCGGGTCGCGCTGGACCACGCGCGCGGCGCGCGTGCCGGGCACCGCTACTTCGAGGAGCTGTGGGAGGCGGCGGTGCGCCGCGCCCCGCACCACTACGGCTGCCATGTCGCCGCCCTGCGCTACCTGGTGGCCTCCTGGCACGGCTCCCACCGCGAGTGCTTCGACTTCGCCGACCTCGCCGCGCAGGACGCCCCGGCCGGCTCGCTCGTCCAGGCCCTCCCAGTCCGGGCGGCCTTCGCCTACCTGACCGACGGCTGCGGCCCGGAGGTGCCACGCGCCCGGCTGGACGCGGCGGCCGACCGGGCGATCGCGCTCTCGGCCCGGTTCCCCGCCGCCGACCCCTGGCCTGCGGAGATCCGCAACCTGCTCGGGTACGTGCTGGCCCGGCTGGGACGCCAGGAGGACGCACGCCTCCAGCTGCGCCTCGTCGGCCCGTACGCCACGTCCTTCCCCTGGGACCGGGTGTCGGACGACCCGCTGGGCCTGTTCCTGAAGGTCCGCGACGACGTCGGGGCGGCACCCCTCGCGCGGCCCTCCCGGCACCCGCGGAACGAGCAGGGCGGACGCGTCCGCTCCGGCGACCATTAGGCTTCTGCGTCGTGACCACCCTCCGGCTCCCGCTCTTTCCCCTGAACTCGGTGCTGTTCCCGGGGCTGGTGCTTCCTCTGAACGTCTTCGAGGAGCGCTACCGCGCCATGATGCGCGCGCTCCTGAAGACGCCCGAGGAGGAACCGCGCCGGTTCGCCGTCGTGGCGATCCGCGACGGCCACGAGGTGGCCCTGAGCGCCCCCGGCATGCCCGACCCGACCGCCGAGCCCGAACGCGGCCCCGCGGCCGGCTTCGGCCCCGATCCGGCCGCCGCGTTCCACACCGTGGGCTGCGTGGCGGACGCGGCGACGGTCCGGGAGCGGGCCGACGGCACCTTCGAGGTGCTGGCGACGGGCACGACCCGGGTGCGGCTGCGGTCCGTCGACGCGAGCGGCCCGTTCCTGACGGCCGAGCTGGAGGAGCTGTCCGAGGAGCCCGGCGACGAGGCGGGCGCGCTCGCCGAGGGGGTGCTGCGGTCCTTCCGCCAGTACCAGAAGCGGCTGGCGGGCGCGCGCGAGCGGTCGCTCACCACCGGCGCGGAACTGCCGGACGAGCCGAGCGTGGTGTCGTACCTCGTGGCGGCGGCGATGGCGCTGGACACGCCGACGAAGCAGCGGCTGCTGCAGGCCCCGGACACCTCCTCCCGCCTGCGCGAGGAGCTGAGACTGCTGCGCACGGAGACGGCGATCATCCGTAATCTGCCGTCGCTGCCGGCCGTGGACCTGACCCGCGGCCCGACGAGCCTCAACTGAGGGAAGACAGGCCGGGATGGCGAAGAAGGCGAAGAAGCAGCAGCCCGGGGGCACGCCCGCGACGGTGGCCCTCACCGCGGCGGGCGTGGACTTCACGGTCCACTCCTACGACCACGACCCCTCCCACCCCTCCTACGGCGCGGAGGCGGCCGAGGCGATGGGCGTCTCCCCGGACCGCGTCTTCAAGACACTGGTGGCGGACGTCGACGGCGCCCTGACGGTGGCCGTGGTCCCGGTGGCGGGGTCCCTGGACCTGAAGGCGCTGGCCGCCGCGGTGGGCGGCAAGCGTGCGGCGATGGCGGACCCGGCCCTGGCCGAGCGGACCACCGGCTACGTCCGCGGCGGCATCTCCCCGCTCGGCCAGCGCAAGCGGCTGACCACGGTCCTGGACGACTCGGCGACGGCCCACGGCACGATCTGCGTGTCCGCGGGCCGCCGGGGTCTGGAGGTCGAGCTGTCCCCCGCCGACCTGGCACGGCTGACCGGCGCGGTGCTGGCACCGGTCGGGCGGGCCTGAGCGGGTTTCCCGCGCGGGCCTGAGCGGGTTTTCCCGCGAAGGCCCGAGCGGGGGGCGGGCGGGACCGCTACGCCGTCGGTGAGTCCCCGTGGGCACCGTGTCCGTAGGGGCCGTTCCCGTGGGCTCCGTGTCCGTAGGGGCCGTCGCCGTAGGGATCGGGGTCGCGGGGGCCGAACAGGGCGGTCAGGCCCAGGTGCACGACCAGCGCGGCCAGCGGCCAGGCGAGGAGCGCGCCCTTGGCGCTCAGCTTCAGCGGCGCCGGGAAGGTGACGCCCTTGCCGGCCGCCTTCGCGTGGGCGATGACGTCCTTGCCGGGCCCGAGCCAGATCCCGAACCGCCAGGCCAGCAGCGATCCGAGCAGACCGCCGACGCACAGCGCGACCACCAGCGGCACGCCGCCGCGCCGGCGCACCAGGAAGACGGCCAGCGCGCTCACCAGGCCGAAGGCCAGCGCCAGCAGCGTGAACGCGCCGTCCACGCCGATCGCCTGCTCCCCCTCGGTGTCCTTGAAGTAGACCACCCAGCCGTTGTCCACGACGTCGCCCACCAGCGGCACGTGCGGTGCCAGCCACCACCACAGCAGCCCCAGCAGCAGTCCGCCGAGCGCCACGGCCACGGTGACCACGGCGGCCTCCCGGACTTCGGTCTTCATACCGGGTCCGTCCTGTTCGTACGCGGTCGCCGCGACCCCGGCCCCGGGCCCGGCAGGCGGCACCTGCCAGGCCTGCCCGTGCGGGGCCTGCGGGGCCTGCGGGGCCTGTGCGGCCTCGGCGGACTGGGAGGGCCGCTGATGCGGCGGCGGAGGAGGAGTCAACGGAGCGGTCACCCTGTCATCGTGCCAGTTGGGTCCGACGGCCGCGTCACCGGACGGCCGCCCGCCGGTACGCCCAGGTGGCGAGGGCCAGGGAGACCACACCGACCGCGGCGCACACGGCCATGTCGCCGGCCACGAACGCCCAGTCGGGATGTGCCGAGAAGGTACGGGCGTAGGCCTCGACGCCGTACGTCGACGGCAGCAGGTCGCGGGCGAGGCGGACCACCTCCGGCATCCGGTCGGGCGGCAGCACCCCCAGCAGCAGCGCCGCCGACATGCCCAACTGGCCGAGCAGCGTGGCCAGTTCCGGTCGCGGGGCGAGCAGTCCGCAGGCCGCGCCGAGCCCGGAGAGCGCGGCACCGGCGAGCGGGATCACGGCGAGCAGCACCCACAGGTTCCCGAGCGGCAGCCCGAACAGCGCGCACCCGAAGACGGCGGTCACCACCGTCCCCGGCACGGTGAAGGAGGCGTACGCCGCGGCCGCGCCCAGCACCACCGCCGCGGGCGGAACCGGCAGCGTGGCGTAGTGGTCGAGGCCGCCGCTGGCCCGCAGGTGCCCGAAGTACTGCGCCAGCAGGTTCAGGGCGACATAGGCGACGACCACGATCGACGCCCCGGCCACGACGGACCGCGCCTCGCCGCCCCCGCCGACCACGCCGCGCATCATGACCATGATGCCGACGGACTGGAAGGTCGCCACGAACAGCAGCGGGATCCGCGCCACCCGCGCCCGGGACAGCTGGGCCCGGTACACGGCCGCGAGGGACGGCCACAGCCGCGCCCGCGGGGCGAGGACGGCCGCCTCACCGGCACCGCCGTCCTGCACGGCCGTGGCGCCGGGCAGCACACCGGCGGGTACGACACTCACGTCGAACTGCTCCTCTTCCCTGCGGCGAACGCGGTACGGGCCCCGGTCGCGTTCCGTCCTCCGGACGGGTTCCCCGCGGCGCCCGTGTAGTCCCTGCGGTCCCTGCGGTCCCTGCGGTCCGGGTGGTCCGCGGCGCCCGCGCAGTCTCCTACGGATGTGCCGGCCCGCGCGCTCATGCCTTCACCAGTCCCTGCCGGGCCGCGCCGCCGAGCGAAAGGTAGACGTCCTCCAGGCTGGGCGTGGCGAGGGTGAAGTCGTCCAGGGCGGCGAAGGCGGCGCCGCCGGTGACCGTGGCGACGGCCGCGCGGGCCTCATCGGGCGCGAGCCGCAGCGTCCAGCGCCGGCCCGCCTCCACGGCCCGCTCCCGAAGGGCGGCGACCTCGGCCACCTCCAGGGGCGCCCGGTCCCGCCAGACCAGTTCGACCCGGACCTCGCCGGAGACCCGTGCCTTCAGCCCGGCCGGGGTGTCGCAGGCGATGACCCGGCCCCGGTCGAGCACGGCGACCCGGTCGAGGACGGTCTCGGCCTCGATGACGTTGTGCGTGACCAGCAGGACCGTCGTGCCGTGTTCGGCGCGCCGGCTGTCGACGGCGGACCACACCGCGCGCCGGGCCACCGGGTCCATGCCGGTGGTGGGCTCGTCGAGCACGAGCAGCGGCCGCTCGCCGACCAGCGCGGCGGCGAAGCAGGCGAGCCGCCGCTGACCGCCGGAGAGCTTCTTCAGCGGACGCCCGGCGATCGGGCCGAGGCCCAGCTCGTCGAGGACGGCGTCACGTTCGGCGCGCGCCCGCCGGGCGTCCAGGCCGCGCAGCCGCCCGGTGGTCTCGGCGGCGAGCGAGACGGTCAGCTCGTCCAGGGCGGTGGACTCCTGCCCGAGGTAGGCGAGGATCCGGGCGGCCCGCTCGGGGTGCGCCACGATGTCGTGGCCCAGGATCTCGACGCTGCCGCGGTCCGGCCGCAGCAGCCCGGTGAGCTGCCGTACGAGGGTGGACTTGCCGGCGCCGTTCGGCCCGAGCAGCCCGAAGATCTCCCCGCGCCGGACGTCGAGGCCGACGCCGTCGCAGGCCAGCACCTCGGGCGCGGCGGGGACACCACGCCGGCCGCGCACCGCGGGATAGGTCTTGGTCAGTCCGCGCACCGCGCACACCACGCCGTCCCCGTGCCGAAGTGCCTGTGTCGCGCGCGTACTCACAAGGGACGAGGGTACGGGGTCCGGGGCCTTTACTCGTCCTTGGGGCGACCCGCCGGGACGCCGTCCCCCGCGGGCGCGTGCTCCGCCCCGGTGCGCACGTCGATCTCCCGCCAGAACCCGGCCCGGATGGCGTAACGGTCGTGCTCGTCGATCTGGTCGTCCTTGTGGGCCAGCAGCCCGAACCGGGCGGCGTACCGCAGCAGCTCCCCGTCGATGCGGTGCGGGACGCGCGGATACATCGACGACAGCTTCTGCAGATGGGTCCCGTCTCCCAGCCGCTCCACCCACCGCCGCGCGAAGACCTGCCCGACCTCGAAGGGGTCGCCGCCGACGGTGGTGATGTCCTCCTCGCGGTCCGCCCACCGCTGCTCGGCCGTCGTCAGCTGCGCCAGCGTCGGCATGGAGGCGGCCTCGGCGGGCTCGGCGGCCACCCCGGGGCGGTCCACCCAGCCCCGGTCGGAGGACCAGCGCAGGGTCGCCGTGGTGGGCGGGTGGACGGGCTGGTTCCCGGGGGCGCGCAGGGCGGCGAGGTCCTTGGGGGTGGGTACGCCCTTGGGGTTCGGCATCCGTTCCTCGGTGCCGTTGCGCCCGGCGGCCGCGGCCGGGTGCGGGCGCTGCTCGCCGGGGCGCTCCGTCGCGGCGAGCGCGGACTCGGGCAGCGGCGCGGAGAGGATCGCGGCGATCTCGGGGCGGGGCGCGGGCGGCGGGGCGCAGACGCCGGTCAGTTCCTTGGCCCGTACGGCCTTGGTGATCCAGGTGCGGTCCAGCACGCGCCGCTCGTCGGCCTCGGCGACCAGGTCCTCGGACTGGTTGTAGTCGCCGTCGGCGGCCTGGACGGCCCACAGATGGACGGCGACGCCGTGCTCCTTGGCGGCCATCATGCCGGGCAGCAGATCGCCGTCGCCGGTGACGAGGACGACGTCGGAGCAGGCGCGGTTGCGGGCCAGCTCGGTCAGTTCGGCGTGCATGGCGGCGTCCACGCCCTTCTGCGCCCAGCGGCCGTCGCTGCGGGTCAGCGCGCCCAGCCGAACCGTGACACGGGGCATCACCCGGAGCCTGCGGTGCTCGGGCTGCGGCACGCGGTCGGGGGCTCCGTCGAACCAGTAGATGCGCAGCAGGGGCCGCTCGGTGTCGGATTCGGCCTGCTCGCGCAGCCCCTGGACGAGGGCGGTGTGGTCGACGCTGATGCGGGAGCGTGACGGTTCCCCGGCGAGGAGACTGGCGGCGGCCCCCAGCAGATACCCGGCGTCCACCAGGACGATGCAGCGGTCCACGCGATCCACCCTCTTTCCGGGAGGTTTGCTTCGGGCTTGCTTCGAGTCTGCCCGACGGCGCCGGGGTTAACGGCCCGAACTCGATCTTCGGCGTGGCGTTTCCGGGCCCGGTGTCCCGACCACCCCTGTCACATACGGTAATTATCCGACATGCGTTCATTGTCGGCCTATGTGAATCTGGTCCCGGCCCTGGCCCCTAGATCCCCCACAGGAGGCTGATCACCATGGCCAAGAACAGGAAGCAGGACCGCAGCCGACAGAAGGCCTCGGTGGCCGCGAACGGCCCCCAGGAGACCGAGCGGTCCGTGATGGAGTCGCAGCCCGAGCACCACGCCCCGCAGCTGACTCCCACTGATATGGCCCGTAAGGGCAGGCAGAAGCGCTTCGGCCACAACTGAGCCCGGCGCTCTGTCCGTTGAGCATCCACGAGGGGCGTGCCCGCGCGCAGGCACGCCCCTCGTGCACGTCGGCCGCCCCGCCGTCCGGGGTCAGCCGGCCAGGCAGGACGGGCCGAGCAGGACCTTGAGGTCGCCGAAGAGGGCGGGGTCCGGCTTCACCCGGTGCCGGTCCAGGCGCAGCACCGTCGTCTTGCGCGGGCCCTGGAGCTTGATCCGGACCTCGCTGTCGCCCTTGTGGTGGCTGAGGATCTCGCCGAGGCGGCTGACCATGGGCGGGGTGACCCGGGTGGCCGGGATGGTGAGGACCACCGGCGCGTTGGTGCCCGCGTTGGACAGGTCGGGGACCATCAGCTCCATCGCGACCAGGCGGGGCACGTCCTCGCGCTTGTCGAGGCGCCCCTTGACGAACACCACGGCGTCCTCGACGAGTTGCGTGGACACCAGCTGGTAGGTGGCCGGGAAGAACATGCACTCGATGGAGCCGGCGAGGTCCTCGACGGTGGCGATGGCCCAGGCGTTGCCCTGCTTGGTCATCTTGCGCTGCAGGCCGGAGATGATGCCGCCGATGGTGACGACCGCGCCGTCCGCGTGCTCGCCGCCGGTGAGCTGGGCGATGCCCGCGTCCGCCTTGTCGGACAGGACGTGCTCCAGGCCGAAGAGGGGGTGGTCGGAGACGTAGAGACCGAGCATCTCCCGCTCCTGGGCGAGCAGGTAGGTCTTGTCCCACTCCTCCTCGCCGAAGACGACGTCGAGGCCGAAGCCGGGCTCGCTGCTCTGCTCCTCGCCCATGCCGCCGAAGAGGTCGAACTGGCCCTCCGCCTCCTTGCGCTTGACCGCGACCACGTTGTCGATCATCGGCTCGTACTGCGCCGTCAGGCCCTTGCGGGTGTGGCCCATGGTGTCGAAGGCGCCCGCCTTGATCAGCGACTCCGTGGTGCGCTTGTTGCAGACGACCGCCTCGACCTTGTCGAGGTAGTCCGGGAAGGAGGTGTACTTCCCCTTGGCCTTGCGGCACTTGATGATCGACTCGACGACGTTGGTGCCGACGTTGCGCACGGCGGAGAGGCCGAAGAGGATCACGTCGTCGCCCTGGGCGGCGAAGTTCGCCTGCGACTCGTTGACGTTCGGCGGGAGGACCCGGATGCCCATGCGGCGGCACTCGTTGAGGTAGACCGCCGACTTGTCCTTGTCGTCCTTCACGGAGGTCAGCAGCGCGGCCATGTACTCGGCCGGGTGGTTCGCCTTCAGGTAGGCGGTCCAGTACGACACCAGGCCGTACGCGGCGGAGTGGGCCTTGTTGAACGCGTAGCCGGCGAAGGGGACCAGCACGTCCCACAGGGCCTGGATGGCCTCGTCGCTGTAGCCCTTCTTCCGGGCTCCCTCCTGGAAGAGGACGAAGTTCTTCGCCAGTTCCTCGGGCTTCTTCTTGCCCATGACCCGGCGGAGGATGTCGGCCTCGCCGAGCGAGTACCCGGCGATGATCTGGGCGGCCTTCTGCACCTGCTCCTGGTAGACGATCAGGCCGTAGGTGACGGCCAGGACCTCTTCGAGGGGCTCCTCCAGCTCCTTGTGGATCGGGGTGATCTCCTGGAGCTTGTTCTTGCGCAGCGCGTAGTTGGTGTGCGAGTCCATGCCCATCGGGCCCGGACGGTAGAGCGCGGAGACGGCGGAGATGTCCTCGAAGTTGTCGGGCTTCATCAGCCGCAGCAGCGAGCGCATGGGGCCGCCGTCGAACTGGAAGACGCCCAGGGTGTCGCCGCGCTGGAGCAGCTCGAAGGTCGTGGGGTCGTCCAGCGGGAGGCTGAGGAGATCGATGTCGATCCCCTTGTTGGACTTCACCATCTTGACGGCGTCGTCCATGATCGTCAGGTTGCGCAGGCCGAGGAAGTCCATCTTCAGCAGGCCGAGCGACTCGCAGCTCGGGTAGTCCCACTGGGTGATGGTCACGCCGTCGGTGTGCCGGACCCAGACGGGCACGTGCTCGGTGATGGTCTCGCTGGACATGATCACGCCGGCGGCGTGCACGCCCATCTGCCGGACCAGGCCCTCGACGCCCTTGGCGGTGTCGATGACCTTCTTCACGTCCGGCTCGTTCTCGTACATCCCGCGGATCTCGCCCGCCTCGCTGTAGCGCGGGTGCGAGGGGTCGGTGATGCCGTTGAGGTCGATGCCCTTGCCGAGGACGTCGGCGGGCATCGCCTTGGTGAGCCGGTCGCCCATGGCGTACGGATAGCCCAGCACGCGCGCGGAGTCCTTGATCGCGTTCTTGGCCTTGATCTTGCCGTAGGTGCCGATCATGGCGACCTTGTCGGCGCCGTACTTCTCCGTCACGTACCTGATGACCTCGACGCGCCGGCGCTCGTCGAAGTCGATGTCGACGTCGGGCATGGAGACGCGCTCGGGATTGAGGAACCGCTCGAAGATCAGGCCGTGCGGGATCGGGTCGAGGTCGGTGATGCCCATGGCGTACGCCACGATCGAGCCGGCCGCGGAGCCTCGGCCGGGGCCCACCGCGATGCCGTTGTTCTTCGCCCACATGATGAAGTCGGCGACGACGAGGAAGTACCCCGGGAACCCCATCTGGATGATGACGTCCATCTCGTACTCGGCCTGCTTCTGCCGGTCCTCGGGGATGCCGCCGGGGAAGCGGCGCTCCATGCCGCGGCGGACCTCCTCCTTGAACCAGGTGACCTCGGTGTAGCCCTCGGGGATGTCGAACTTCGGCATGAGGTTCTTCGCCTCGAACATGCCGGTGGTGTCGACCATCTCGGCCACGAGGAGCGTGTTGGCGCAGCCCTCCTGCCAGGCGTCCGAGGAGTCGATGGCGTACATCTCGTCCGTGGACTTCAGGTAGTAGCCGGTGCCGTCGAACTTGAAGCGGTCGGGGTCGGAGAGGTTCTTGCCGGTCTGGATGCACAGCAGGGCGTCGTGGGCGGTCGCCTCGTGCGCGTACGTGTAGTGCGAGTCGTTGGTGACCAGCGGGGGGATGCCGAGCTTCCTGCCGATCTCCAGGAGGCCGTCGCGGACCCGGTGCTCGATGTCGATGCCGTGGTCCATCAGCTCCAGGAAGTAGCGGTCCTTGCCGAAGATGTCCTGGTAGTCGGCGGCCGCCTTGAGCGCCTCGTCGAAGTGGCCGAGGCGCAGCCGGGTCTGGACCTCGCCGGAGGGGCAGCCGGTGGAGGCCACGATCCCCTCGGACCACTGGGCGATGGTCTCCTTGTCCATCCGGGGCCACTTCTGCAGCCAGCCCTCGGCGTACGCGTCGGAGGACAGCCGGAAGAGGTTGTGCAGGCCGGTCTTGTTCACCGCCCACATCGTCTTGTGGGTGTAACCGCCGGAACCGGAGACGTCGTCCCGCTTCTGGTGCGGCTGGCCCCAGAGGATCTTGCGCTTGTTGCGCCGGGACTCCGGGGCCACATACGCCTCGATGCCGATGATCGGGGTGACTCCGGCCTTCTTCGCGGAGTGGAAGAAGTCGTACGCCCCGTGGAGGTTGCCGTGGTCGGACATGGCGATGTGCGTCATGCCCATCTCGTTGCACGCCTCGAACATGTCCTTGAGCCGCGCGGCACCGTCCAGCAGCGAGTACTGGGTGTGGACGTGCAGGTGCGTGAACGGCGGCTTTGACACGGTTGCGGCCTCCAAGGCGAACAGTTGTCTACAGGCTGCGGACAGTCCGGGGGACAGCGTCGAAGTCTATGCCCCGGCACTGACACTCGGCGGGCATCCACGCGTACCTTCGTGCGAGGAGCACGCGGGCACTCCCCGGCCCCGCCGGACGTTGGCGCAGGGGAAGATCCGCGGAGATTCCGTCCCACACGTCACGCACCACCCGTACCAGGAGGCACCCAGCGATGTCGGTCCCCCAGCTCAGCGACGAGCAGCGCGGCGAGGAGATCCTCGCCGTCTTCGACACCGCCTTCGGCGAGCTCCTGGCCGCCGACCCGGCCGCGTTCCGCGTGAAGTTCCGGAAGATGGCGGCCTCGGCCTTCGCGTTCTACCGCGGCACGGCCGGCCTCTTCTACCACGACCTGGACGCCGAGAAGCGCGGCGGCCCGTACCTGGACGAGCGCACCTCGCGCGTGTGGATCCACGGCGACCTGCACGCGGAGAACTTCGGCACCTACATGGACTCCAACGGCCGCCTGGTCTTCAACGTCAACGACTTCGACGAGGCCTACGTGGGCCCCTTCACCTGGGACCTGAAGCGCTTCGCCGCCTCGGTGGCCCTGATCGGCTACGCCAAGGCGCTGAGCGACGAGCAGATCACCGAGCTGGTCACCGTCTACGCCACCGCCTACCGCGAGCGCGTGCACGCCCTGGCCACCGGCGCCAAGAGCGACGAGGTGCCGCCCTTCACCCTGGACACCGCCCAGGGCCCCCTCCTGGACGCCCTGCGCGACGCGCGTTCGCTCACCCGCTTCGGGCTGCTGGACTCGATGAGCGAGATCCGCGACTTCGAGCGCCGCTTCGCGCCCGGCGGCGGCTCCATCGAGCTGGACGCCGCCACCCGCTACAAGGTGCTCGCGGCCTTCGACGGCTATCTGGAGACGCTCCCGGAGACGTCCCTGGCCCGCCCGGACTCCTACCGGGTGAAGGACGTCGTGGGTCGCCGCGGCATCGGCATCGGCTCGGCCGGCCTGCCGTCGTACAACATCCTCCTGGAGGGCCACAGCGACGCCCTGGAGAACGACGTCGTGATCTACATCAAGCAGGCCCAGACCCCGGCCGTCTCCCGGCACATCACGGACCCGGCGATCCGCGACTACTTCCAGCACGAGGGCCACCGCACGGTGATCTCCCAGCGGGCCCTCCAGGCGCACGCCGACCCGTGGCTGGGCTGGACCGAGCTGGACGGCGCGGGCCAGCTGGTGGCGGAGGTCTCGCCGTACGCCGTCGACCTGGACTGGGGCGACATCGACGACCCGGAGGAGATCGCGCAGGTGGTCGCCGACCTGGGCCGGGCCACGGCGACGATGCACGCGGCGGCGGACGACCAGTCCGGGGAGTCGCTGGTGCCGTTCTCCACCGAGCGGGCGATCGACGCGGCCATCGCGGCCGACGAGGAGGGCTTCGCGCCCCTGCTCGTGGACTTCGCGCACGACTACGGCGCACGCGCGCGCGGCGACCACCAGATCTTCCTGGACCTCTTCCGCAACGGCCGCATTCCGGGTCTGTGACGGAAGGGCCGCGCGCGGGGCGCCTTTAAGGCTCCCTTACCGCGGCACGTGACACACTCTTCTGCGCAATGGACATATCAGGGACCCACCTCAGAGCCGTACGCGCGGCGCTGTTCACGGCCGTCGTCGTGACGCTCAGCACCGCGTCGCACGTGCTGCTGTCCCGGGTCCCGCTGCCCCTGAACACGGTGGCCGCCGTCACGGTCGCCGTGTTCGTGCTCGCGTACGCCCTGGCGGGCCGCGAGCGCGGCTTCGGGCGGATCGCCGCGCTGCTGATCCCGCTGGAACTGGCGGCCGACACGGTCTTCACCACCGGCCAGCACGTCTGCTACGGACCCGTGGGCGGCCCCGTGGCCGGCCCGCTGCGCTCCGTCGGCGTCGACCTGCTGTGCGGCGGCGGACCGGGCGTCGGCGCACACCTGGCCCCCCTGACCGGCGCCGGCCCCGACCGGCTCGCCACCCTGCTCGCCCACGCCGACCCGGCCACCGCCTGGCTGCTGCTCGCCGCGCACACCGGCGTCGGACTGCTCGCGGCCGCGTGGCTGCGCCGAGGCGAGCGGGCGCTCGCCCAGCTGCTGCGCGCGGTGGCCGCCACGGCCGCCACGACGGTCCGGCCGCTGCGGCTGGCTGCCGCCGCGGTGACCGTCCGCCCCACCCCGTCCGCGCCGCGCCCGGCGCGTCCCGCGGCGCGGCCCGCGGTCCTGCGCACCCGCTTCCTCGTACGCGCCCTGGGACGGCGCGGACCGCCGTGCTCGGCCGCCCTCGCCTGAGCGGCACCACCTATCGGCCGGGCGCGGGCGGCACCCCGCGCGGGGCCGGCCCGGACGGCCGCCCCTGAGCACGACCAGTCCCCCGCACGTACCCAGCGCACAGAGAGCTGCGCGTCCCACAGGAGAACACCACCATGAGCCAGCGGAACAGTCAGGCGGCGAAGTCGGCGGCCCGGGAGCGGCTGCGCGCCGAGCGCGAGCGCGACGCCAAGCGGGCCAAGGCCAAGCGGCAGGCCGTCGTGGCCGTCTCGGTCGTCGCCGTGCTGGCGGCGGCGGGCGGCATAGGCTACGCCGTCGTCCAGGCCAACAAGCCCGGCCACTGGGAGGCCGTGAAGGACGAGAAGGTCGTCGCCCCGGCCAACACCACCGGGGCCGACGGCACGACGGTGGTCATCGGCAAGAGCACCGCCAAGAAGACCCTGAAGGTGTACGAGGACCCGCGCTGCCCCGTGTGTGCCGTGTTCGAGCAGACCGTCGGCTCGACGGTGAAGAAGGACATCGACGAAGGCAAGTTCAAGTTCCAGTACGTCGGCGCCACGTTCATCGACAACCACGACAACGGCGAGGGCTCCAAGAACGCGCTCAGTGCTCTGGGCGCCGCGCTGAACGTCGGCCCCGAGGCGTTCCTCGAGTACAAGGGCGCGCTGTACTCGGCCAAGTGGCACCCGGAGGAGACGGCCGACACGTTCAAGGACGACAGCTACCTCATCAAGGTCGCCGACACCGTCCCCGCGTTGAAGAACAACGCGAAGTTCCAGGACGCGGTCAGGAAGGGCACCTACGACGCCTGGGCGATGGCCATGTCGAAGACCTTCGACACCAACAAGGAGGGCGTGAGGGGCACACCGGGCTTCGTCATGGACGGCAAGCAGCTCAACGGCGGCAAGCCGCTCCTGACGGTGGCCGACTTCAACAAGGTGGTGGACGCGGCCCTCAAGGGCTGACACCCGGGCAGCCGTCTCCGCGCTGAAGGGCGGGCGAACATTTGGCCGTTCGCCCGCCCTTCGCGCGTACCGATCAGTAATCTGATCGCCCGTGACCAGTCGATACAGATCAGCACCTGACGCCGGCTCGGGATCCGAGCGCGTCAACTCCCTTTCCCCGCGCCGCCGTACGGTCGTCAAGGCCGCGGCGGCCACTGCTGTCCTGGCCGGGCCGCTCGCCGCCGCGCTGCCCGCCCGCGCCGCCACCGAGACACCCGCGTTCCTGCACGGGGTGGCCTCCGGGGACCCGCTCCCGGACGGCATCCTGCTGTGGACCCGCGTGACGCCCACCGCCGAGGCGACACCCGGCTCGGGGGCCGGCCCGGACACCGAGGTGAGCTGGGTGGTGGCCCGGGACAAGGCGTTCACCAGCGTCGTCGCCCAGGGCTCGACCATGGCGACCGCCGCGAGCGACCACACGGTCAAGGCCGACGTCCGGGGGCTCGCGCCGGCCACCGACTACTGGTTCCGCTTCTCGGCCGGCGGCACCGACTCGCCGGTGGGCCGGACCCGCACCGCGCCCGCGGCCGACGCGGCCGTGCCGGGCCTGCGCTTCGGCGTGGTCTCCTGCGCCAACTGGGAGGCCGGCTACTTCGCCGCCTACCGCCATCTCGCGGCCAGGAACGACCTGGACGCCTGGCTGCACCTCGGCGACTACATCTACGAGTACAAGTCCGGCGAGTACGGGACCCGGGGCACGGTCGTCCGGCCGCACTCCCCCGCGAACGAGATCCTCACCCTCGCCGACTACCGCACCCGGCACGCCAGGTACAAGACCGACCCCGATCTGCAGGCCCTGCACCACAAGGCGCCCGTCGTCGCCATCTGGGACGACCACGAGTTCGCCGACAACGCCTGGTCGGGCGGCGCGGTCAACCACACCGAGGGCGCCGAGGGCACCTGGGGAGCGCGCCAGGCGGCCGCCAAGCAGGCCTACTTCGAGTGGATGCCGGTCCGCCCGGCACTCGCGGGCACCACCTATCGGCGGCTGCGCTTCGGCAAGCTCGCCGACCTCTCCCTGCTCGACCTGCGCTCCTTCCGCTCACAGCAGGCGTCGTCGGGCAGCGGCTCGGTCGACGACCCGGACCGCACGCTCACCGGGCGCGCCCAGCTCGACTGGCTGAAGACCGGGCTGAAGGCGTCCGACACCACCTGGCGGCTGGTCGGCAACTCGGTGATGATCTCGCCGTTCGTCGTCGGCTCCCTCTCCGCGGACCTGCTCAAGCCGCTCGCCAAGCTGCTCGGGCTGCCGCAGGAGGGCCTCGCCGTCAACACCGACCAGTGGGACGGCTACACCGACGACCGCCGCGAGCTGCTGGCGCACCTGCGGGCGAACGCCATCCGCAACACGGTGTTCCTGACCGGCGACATCCACATGGCCTGGGCGAACGACGTCCCGGTGGACGCCGGCACGTACCCGCTGTCCGCGTCGGCGGCCACGGAGTTCGTGGTCACCTCGGTGACCTCCGACAACCTCGACGACATCGTCAAGGTGCCCGAGGGCACCGTCTCGGCGGTCGCCGCGCCGGTGATCCGCGCCGCCAACCGCCATGTGCACTGGGTCGACACCGACCGCCACGGCTACGGCGTCCTGGACATCACCGCCGACCGCGCGCAGATGGACTACTACGTCCTGTCCGACCGCACCAGCCCGAACGCCACCTCGGCCTGGACCCGCTCGTACCGCACCCGCAACGGCACGCAGAAGGTCGAACGGACCTACGACCCGGTGTAGCCGCGGTCGGGGCTACAGCGTGCCGAGGAAGCCGAGCGCCACCCGCCAGGTGGCCTCGGCGGCCTCCTCGTCGTAGTCCGGCAGGTCGGGGTCGGTGTAGAGGTGACCGGCCCCGGCGTACCGGTAGACCTCCACGTCGGCGCCGGTCCGGCGCATCTGGAGGTACCAGGCGCTCAGCCAGTCGTCCGTCTCGAACGGGTCCGGTTCGGCCACGTGCAGCTGGACGGGCAGCTCGTCCACCGACGCACCGGGCGCGATGTCCGACGTGCCGTGCAGGAGCAGCAGGCCGCGGGCCTTGTCGTCGCCGAGCGCGAGGGTCTGCGCGATGGAGGCGCCGAGCGAGAACCCGGCGTACACCAGGCCCCGGTCCGAGTACGGCGCCGCCGCGAGGACGGCCCGCTCGAGCAGCTCGTCCTTGCCGATCTCGTCCTTGTACGCCATGCCCTCCTCGACCGTGTCGAACGTCCGGCCCTCGAAGAGGTCCGGGGTCCACACCTCGTGCCCGGCGGCGCGCAGCCGCTCCGCGGCCCGGCGCACGGCGGGCCGGAGGCCGAAGGTCGAGTGGAAGAGCATGATGTTCATGAGGCCATGGTGCCAGCCGGGTACGGCAGCGCCCCACCACGCCGCCGGGGCCCGCGCCGCGGATCCGCGCCGGGACACCCGTGCCGGGAGATCGGTACCCGGAGATCCGTACCGGGAGATCCTCGCCACACCGCCGGGCGCCCTACCCGCGATCGCCGCGAAGACACATGTTCATGTCCCGCCGTCGCCGGTTAGGTTCGCAGGCATGGAGAACGTACTCCGCCCACTGTTCGTCGTCGGCGGCTCGGTCGTCCTCACCCTGGTCGTCGGCTGGGCCACGGACCTTCTGCTGCGCAAGGCCGATTCACGGCACCACGAGACACCCTTGTGGGGCCTGCTGCGCCGTGCCCGCGTGCCCTACCAGCTCGTCCTGTGCTCGGCTCTGCTGAGAGGGTCCTACGACCAGGCGAAGCTGCTGGAGGCCCACCGGGTCGGCATCGGCCGGACGCTGTCCCTGGTACTGATCGGGTCCGCCGCCTGGCTGGTCATCCGTATCGCGGCGGCGGTGGTCGAGACGTCGTACTCGCGCTACGCCCGGTTGCACCGGGACCCCGCCCGGGTGCGCCGGGTGCGGACCCAGGTCGAGCTGATCATGCGCGTGGTCTCGGCGATCGTCATCGTGGTGGCCATCGCCTCCATGCTGCTGACGTTCCCGGCGATGCGCGCGGCCGGTGCCTCGCTGCTGGCCTCGGCCGGCATCCTCGGCATCGTCGCCGGTGTCGCCGCGCAGTCCACCCTGAGCAACATGTTCGCGGGACTGCAGATCGCCTTCGGCGACATGGTGCGCATCGGCGACACCGTCGTCGTGGACGGCGAGTGGGGCACGGTCGAGGAGATCACCCTGACCTTCCTGACCGTGCGGACCTGGGACGAGCGCCGGATCACCATGCCGGTGTCGTACTTCACCTCCAAGCCGTTCGAGAACTGGTCCCGCGGCACCCCGCAGATGACCGGCACCATCTTCTGGCAGCTCGACCACAGCGCGCCCGTCGAGGCGATGCGCGAGCGGCTGCGCGACATCCTGCGCCACTGCCCGGCCTGGGACGGCCGCGCCTACGGTCTGCAGGTGACGGACACGACGCCGAACACCATCGAGGTGCGGGCGCTGGTGACCGCCAAGGACGCGGACGACATCTGGACGGTGCGGGTGGCGGTGCGCGAGGAGATGGTGCGCTGGCTGTGCGAGGAGCACCCCTACGCGCTGCCCCGCGTCAACACGGCGGGGGCGGTGCCGCCCCCGCGCCGTGCCGACGGCCGGCGCGAGTCCTACGAGGGCGCGCTCTGGCGCGGCTTCGAGAAGCCCGCCGCGCAGGGCCGCGGCCGCGGCTGAGCGCCCGAAGCCGTCCGCAGGGGTCTCAGTGGCCGCGCTCGGCGCCGCCGTTGACCTGGATGATCTGCGAGGTGATGTGGCCGGCGGCCGGGGAGGCCAGCCAGTGCAGCGTGGCGGCCACGTCCCCGGGCGTCCCGGCGCGGCCGTTCGAGGTCTCCGCGATGCGCTGGGCGCGCCGCTCCTCCGGCATCCCGTCCCCGAAGAAGTCGGTGTCCTCGATGTACCCCGGCGCGACCGCGTTCACGGTGATGCCGCGCGGGCCGAGCTGCCGGGCCAGGTCGTGGACGTAGGGGTGCAGGGCGGCCTTGGCGGCCGCGTAGGCACCGCTCCCGGAGCCCCGGTAGGCGGCGATGGAGCTGAGGAACAGCACCCGGCCGCCGGGTTCGGCGAGCCGGACCTTGAGCGCCTCGGTGAGCAGGACGGCGGTCAGGGTGTTGAGCCGGAAGTTGACGAGCCAGTCGTCGGCGAGGAGCTCGAGCGGGTCTTCGCGCTCGCCCCGGGGTTCGAGCTGTCCCGAGCCGCCCGCGCTGTGGATCAGCACGTCCACCGCGCCGAGCTCGTCGGCCACGAAGCGGGCGACCTTGCGCACCCCCGCCACCTCACCGACGTCGGCGGCGCAGGTCAGCGCGCCGGGCACGCCCGCCTTCTCCAGCACCTCGGCCCGCCGCCCGAGCAGCAGCACCCGGTCCCCTTCGGCCGCGAAGGCCCGCGCCGCGGCGAGCCCGATTCCCGTACCGCCACCACTGATCACGACGTTGCGAGTCATGATCCGAGCCTACAAAGGGGGCCCGCGGGCGGCGGGTGAACGCGCGTTCCGACGCGGCGGCCGGTCACCGCAGACTGCGTACGTCCAGGTGGCGCAGCACCCGGTCCACGATCTCCGGGTCGGCCCCCTCCTCGCTCCGCGCCGCCAGCACCTCGTGCCGGGCCGCGCTCAGCATCTCGTTCTGGATGCGGCGGGTCTGTTTCAGCCGCCGCACCCGGTGCTGGTGCGCCTCCCGGCGCTCGTCGTCGCCGATGTCCGGGCTGATGCGCACCCCGATCTCGAAGGCCCGCCGCAGCATCTGCTCCGCCAGGTCCTCCGGCAGGTCCTCGACCTGCTCGATCTCCCGCAGCCGACGTTTGGCGGCCTTCGCCGCCCGCACCGCGAGCTGCTTCTCGAACGCCGCCTCGCGCTCCGTGTCGGCCTGCACCCCCAGCCGCCGCACCAGCCACGGCAGGGTCAGTCCCTGGAGCACCAGGGTGGCCATGATCACGCCGAAGGCGATGAAGACGATCTCGTCACGGTCCGGGAAGGGCGCCCCGCTGTCCGTGGTCAGCGGGACGGCCAGCGCCAGCGCCACCGACGCCACCCCGCGCATCCCCGCCCACCACATCACGACGGTCTCCCGCCAGCTCAGCGGGATCTCCTCGTCGTAGTCGCCGCGCAGCGCGTGCAGCCGCTTGGTGAGCCAGGTGGCCGGGAGCAGCCACAGCAGCCGTACCAGCACCACCACCGCGACCACCGCGGCGGACCAGCCGAGCAGCTCGCCCCACCGGCCGCTCGCCGTCCGGACGGCGTTGTGCAGTTCGAGCCCGACCAGGCCGAAGGCGACTCCGGTGACGAGTGTGTCGACGACGTTCCACACCGTGTGCCCGGCCAGCCGCCTCATCACGTCGTCGGCGTGGGTGGCGTACTCGGCCAGGAACAGCCCCGTGGTGAGCACGGCCAGGACGCCGGAGCCGTGCAGTTCCTCGGCCAGCACGTAGGAGGCGTACGGCACGAGCAGGGTGAGGCCGATCTGCAGGGTGGGGTCCTCCAGCAGGTCCATCAGCCGGTTGGTGCCCCAGCCGAGGGCCAGTCCCACGACGACCGCGACGACCGCCGAGAGGATCAGGTCGAGACCGGCCCGCCACGGCGAGAACTCCCCGCTGATCGCGGCGGCGATCGCGACGTGGTAGAGCACGATGGCCGTGACGTCGTTGAACAGCCCCTCGCCCTCGAGGATCGACACCAGGCGGCGCGGCAGCCCGAGCCGCCCGGCGACCGAGGTCGCCGCCACCGGGTCGGGCGGCGCGACCAGCGCACCGAGCGCCACCGCGGCGGCGACCGGGAGGCCGGGCACGATGGCCTGGGCGACGGCGGCGACGCACAGGGTGGTGACGAACACCAGTGCCACGGCGAGCAGGAAGATCGGCCGTTTGTTGGCGGTGAACTGGCGCCAGGAGGTCCGGCGGACGGCGGCGTACAGCAGCGGCGGCAGCAGCGCGGGCAGGATCAGGTCCGGCGGGATGTCCACGTTCGGCACGAAGTCGGGCAGCGCGAGGGCGACCCCGAGCAGGGCCATCAGGACGGGGGACGGCACCCCGAGACGGTCGGCGACGGGGACACTCACCACGGCCCCGAGCAACAGCACGAACAGCAGGGCCAACTGATCCACGGCCGGCGCTCCGTTGGTGGTTCCAGATTGTTCACACAGCAGACCTCAAGCCTGCCACGTACCGGTTCCCACCTGCGCTTCGGCGACACCGACCGAAAGGGCGGCCCGGCGGGGGCGAACCGGAGGGAGGGGGCCGGAGGAGGGGGCTAGAGGGAGCGGCGCATCGCGCGGTGCGGGATGCCCGCGTCCGGGAACTCGGGGCCGTACGCCACGTAGCCGAGACGCTCGTAGAAGCCGAGCGCGTGGGTCTGCGCGTGCAGGTCCACCGCGGTCAGGCCCCGCGCGCGTGCCGCGTCCTCGACGGCCCGGACCAGGGCCGCGCCGACGCCCAGCCCGCGGGCCTCCCGGGCCACCGCGAGCCGCCCCAGCGACCCCACCGACGGCTCACCGCCGGTCTTGGCGGCGGCCGCCTCGCCGTACAGCAGCCGCCCGGTGCCGAGCGGCAGCCCGTCGTCCCGGACGGCGAGGACGTGCAGCGCGACGGCGTCGTACGCGTCGTACTCGATCTCCTCGGCGACGCCCTGCTCGGCCACGAAGACCTGCTTGCGCACCGCGAAGCACGCCTCGCGGTCGGCCGGGTCCTCGGCGACGCGGACGTCGTACGGCGCGGCCGGGCTCATCCGTACGTCTCCTCGCGGACCTGGTCCAGGGCCTTTTGCAGGTCCGCGGGGTAGTCGCTGGTGAACTCCACCCACTCGCCGTCGCCGGGGTGCTCGAAGCCGAGCCGGACCGCGTGCAGCCACTGGCGGGTCAGGTGCAGCCGCTTGGCGAGCGTCGGGTCGGCGCCGTACGTCACGTCGCCGACGCACGGGTGGCGGTGGGCGGCCATGTGGACGCGGATCTGGTGGGTGCGCCCGGTCTCCAGCTTCACGTCGAGCAGGGAGGCGGCGCGGAAGGCCTCGATCAGGTCGTAGTGCGTCACCGAGGGCTTGCCGTCGGCCGTGACCGCCCACTTGTAGTCGTGCTGGGGGTGCCGGCCGATCGGCGCGTCGATGGTGCCGCTGGTCGGGTCGGGGTGGCCCTGGACGAGCGTGTGGTAGCGCTTGTCGACCGTGCGCTCCTTGAACTGGCGCTTGAGCGAGGTGTACGCGCGCTCCGACTTGGCGACCACCATCAGGCCGGAGGTGCCGACGTCGAGGCGGTGCACGATGCCCTGTCGCTCGGCGGCGCCGGAGGTGGAGATGCGGTAGCCGGCCGCGGCCAGCCCGCCGATCACCGTCGGGCCGCTCCAGCCGGGAGACGGGTGCGCGGCCACACCCACCGGCTTGACGATCACGACCACGTCCTCGTCGTCGTGCACGATCTCCATGCCCTCGACCGGCTCGGCGACCACCTGCACCGGCGCGGGCGCCTGCGGCATCTCGACCTCGAGCCAGGCGCCGCCGCTCACCCGCTCGGACTTGCCGACCACCGTGCCGTCGACCAGCACCTTGCCCGCGGCGGCCAGCTCCGCCGCCTTCGTACGGGAGAAGCCGAACATGCGGGAGATGGCGGCGTCGACGCGCTCGCCCTCCAGGCCGTCGGGCACGGGCAGGGTACGGATCTCGGGAATCGTGCTCACCCGTCGAGTATGCCGGACGGCACCGACCGCCCTGTCCCCGGTCCGGGAGGCCGCCCGTCCCCGGCCGCGGGGTCCGCCGACTCAGTCCTTGTGCACGGTGCCGTCCGGGTCCAGGCCCCGGAAGGACAGCAGCACGATCAGGATGCCGCCGCAGACGATCGCCGAGTCGGCGAGGTTGAAGACGGCGAAGTGCTTGGGGGCGATGAAGTCGACGACCGCGCCCTCGAAGACACCGGGCGCGCGGAAGATCCGGTCGGTGAGGTTGCCCAGCGCCCCGCCGAGCAGCAGGCCGAGCGCGATCGCCCAGGGCAGGCTGTAGAGCTTGCGGGCGAGCCGGGCGATCACCACGATCACGGCGGCCGCGATCATCGTGAAGATCACGGTGAAGGCCTCGCCGAAGCCGAAGGCCGCGCCCGCGTTGCGGATCGCCTCCAGCTTGAGCCAGTCGCCGACGATCTCGATCGACGCGTGGTGCTCCAGCCTGGCGACCACGATCATCTTGCTGATCAGGTCGAGGGCGTACGCGAAGGCCGCCACCACGAACAGGACGGCGATCCGCCGCCTGCCCCGGGGCAGCTCGGCCGCGGCCGGCCCGTCGCCGGCCGCTCCTGTGGCTCCGGCCGCCCCCGTGCCGTCCGCGCCGGACCCTCCGGCCGGGGCCTGTGCCCCCTCGGCACCGGAGCGCCCGCCCGCGTCCCCGCCGGGGCGTTCCCGCCCGGCCCGCGCCGCGTCCGGGGTGTCCGGCGTACCGATGATGCGCTCCGCCTCTGCCACGTGAGTCCCTCAACCTAGGTACCTGACTGGGACGAGAGTACGGCACCCCACCCCCGCCCCATGTGCTCAGGCAGGCTTCCGGCGGGGCCGGTCGGCGCCGCGGCGGCCCGGACGGCGTCCTCCCGGCGCACGGGGCGGCCGTCCGCCCGCGTGCGGCCGGGCCGGTCAGTAGCGGCGCTCCTGCTTCTGCTTGCACTCCACGCACAGGGTGGCCCGTGGGAAGGCCTGCATACGGGCCTTGCCGATCGGGTTCCCGCAGTGCTCGCACAGGCCGTACGTGCCCGCGTCGAGGCGGTCCAGGGCGCGCTCGGTCTGCAGGAGCATCTCGCGGGCGTTGGCGGTGAGCGCCATCTCGTGCTCGCGGGCGATGTTCTTGGTGCCGGTGTCGGCCTGATCGTCGCCCGCCCCGTCCCCGGAGTCCCGCATCAGGCCCGCCAGGGAGGCCTCGGAGGAGCTGATCTCGGAACTCAGCCGCTCCATCTCGGACTGCAGCTCCGCACGGGCCTCCTCGACCTCCTCCGGGGTCCAGGGGTCCTCGCCCGGGCGCACGGCGAGGTCGCCGGGCTCCACCGCGCCGGCCCGGGCCTTGGGAACGGCGGTCTGCGCCGTCGTGGCCGTGCCAGGAGTCTTCTTCGCAACCACCGTCGTCGCTCCCGTCTGCTGCGCGGTCTGGGCCGCGCCCGCCTTCTCGGCCGTCTTCCCGGCCGCGCTCTTCTTGGTCGTGCCTTTGGCCGTGCTGGTCCTGCTCGTGCCCGTCCCGGTCGCGCTCGTCCTGGTGGCGCTCTTGGCCGTGCTCGTCCTGGTCGTGTTCTTGGCCGTACTCTTCCCGGCGGCGCTCGTGTCAGCCGCGGTCTTCCCGGCCGGGGTCTTCCCGGCCGCGGCCTTCTTCGCCGTGGTCCTCTTCACGGCCCTCTCCGCGGTGGCCTTCTCCGGCGCCGCCTTCCTCGGCGAGGTCTTCCCCACCGTGGCCTTCCCGGCCGCCGTCTTCCCGGCCGTCGTCTTCCCGGCCGTCGTCTTCTTGGCAGCGGCCTTCTTCGTCCCGGCGCTCTTCGCCGTCGTCCTCGCGGGCGCCTTCTTCGTCTCGGTCTTCGTCGTCCCGGTCCTCTTCGTCCCGGTCTTCTTCTCCTCGGCCGTCTTCTCGTCGGCCGTCTTCTCGTCGGCCGTCTTCACCTCGGCCGTCTTCGTCCGGGTCTTCTGCGTCCCGGTCTTGTCCCCCTCGGACGCCCGCACCGTCCTCGGCGTCCCCGCCGTCCCGGGTGTCTTCCCCGCGCCCGCCTTCCCGGTGGCCACCGTCCTGTCCGTGCCCGCCGGATCCCGCGTCGCCCTCGTCGTGGCCGCCTTCTTCATGGCCGCCTCCTTCGCGACCGCGTCCCCGGACGTGGCCGTCCTCCCACGCACCGCACCGCACCGCTCCCGGCCGGCCGCGTGGCCGTCCCGGCGGCCACCGTGCCGGTGCCGACGGCGGCCGCCCGCACCGCCTTGCGCGGTCTCGCCGGCTCGGCGGTCCCGGCCGGGCCACCGCCGTGACCACGGGCGGTCCTCTTCCCTCGTACGTCCTTGGCCGCGCCGCCGGAGGCACCCGTGGACCTGCCGGACGCCGACTGCTCGGCGGTCTTCTTCGCCACCATGGCCGCGGCCCCTTCACATATTGTGATCTTGCGCGCGAATCGTGCTGGGACGATAAATCGACTCGAGTCCCGCGGCAACGGGGCACGCCGCCCGATTCGCCCGCCTCGCGCGCACCGCCCGGGCGGCATGCCACCGTTGTGCCCAGCTGTCCGACCGGTAATCCGACCGGCCACATGCCCCGCGATCCGAACCGGCGCACCGCGCCATTCGGGTCAGTGCCCGCCCGCCGGGCCGCAGGACACGGCCCGGGAAAACCGGTCGGCCGCCGTCCCCGGAGCGCCGTACACTGGGCGGAGCGAGAAGCGTGGATGGGGACGAGTAGCGGCGTACGCAGCCCAGAGCGACCCGGGGACGGTGGGAGCCCGGGGGCGAGCGCGACGTGAAGATCACCCCGGAGCCGCCGGAAGAACACCCCCAGCGCAGGCGGGGGCCAGTAGAACCGGCATCGCGATCCCAATGAGGGGGCTCGTTGGTGCGGAAGGCGCACCGGGGAGCCAAGGAGGGTGGTACCGCGGGAGCGCGCCGCACACGGCGTAGGCAGCAAGCAGGCTCTCGTCCCTCCGACGGAAGGCAGAAAGTCCGTTGGAGGAAGCTCGCTGATGACAGCGCCGACGTACCGCCAGGTGCCCGCCCAGGTCGACCTGCCCGCGCTCGAGCACGCCGTGCTCGACTTCTGGCGCGAGCAGAAGATCTTCGCCAAGACCCTGGAGCAGTCCGAGGGCCGGCCCGAATGGGTGTTCTACGAGGGCCCGCCCACCGCGAACGGGATGCCCGGCGCCCACCACATCGAGGCGCGCGTCTTCAAGGACGTCTTCCCCCGCTTCCGCACCATGCGGGGCTACCACGTGGCGCGGAAGGCGGGCTGGGACTGCCACGGCCTCCCGGTGGAGCTGGCGGTCGAGAAGGAGCTCGGCTTCAGCGGCAAGCAGGACATCGAGGCCTACGGCATCGCCGAGTTCAACGCCAGGTGCCGCGAGTCGGTGACCCGGCACACCGACGCGTTCGCCGAGCTGACCACCCGCATGGGCTACTGGGTCGACCTGGACGACGCCTACCGGACCATGGACCCGGAGTACGTCGAGTCGGTCTGGTGGTCGCTGAAGGAGATCTTCCGCAAGGGCCTGCTGGTGCAGGACCACCGCGTCGCCCCCTGGTGCCCGCGCTGCGGCACGGGCCTGTCGGACCACGAGCTGGCGCAGGGCTACGAGACGGTCGTCGACCCGTCGGTCTACGTCCGCTTCCCGCTCACCTCCGGCCCGCTCGCGGGTGAGGCGGCGCTCCTGGTGTGGACGACGACCCCCTGGACGCTGGTCTCCAACACCGCGGTCGCCGCGCACCCCGAGGTGACCTACGTCGTCGCGACCGACGGCGAGGAGAAGCTCGTCGTCGCCGAGCCCCTCGTCGGCAAGGCGCTCGGCGAGGGCTGGGAGCCGACCGGCCAGACCTTCACCGGCGCCGAGATGGAGCGCTGGACCTACCGGCGCCCCTTCGAGATGGTGGAGTTCACGGAGCCCGCCCACTACGTGGTCAACGCCGAGTACGTCACCACCGAGGACGGCACGGGTCTGGTCCACCAGTCCCCCGCCTTCGGTGAGGACGACCTCCGGGTCTGCCGCTCCTACGGCCTGCCGGTGGTCAACCCAATCCGCCCGGACGGCACCTTCGAGGAGGACGTCCCGCTGGTCGGCGGCGTCTTCTTCAAGAAGGCGGACGAAAGGCTCACCGAGGACCTCCAGACCCGCGGCCTGCTCTTCCGGCACCTGCCCTACGAGCACAGCTACCCGCACTGCTGGCGCTGCCACACCGCGCTGCTGTACTACGCGCAGCCGTCCTGGTACATCCGCACCACCGCGATCAAGGACCGCCTGCTCCAGGAGAACGAGAAGACCAACTGGTTCCCGGACACGGTCAAGCACGGCCGCTACGGCGACTGGCTGAACAACAACATCGACTGGGCGCTCTCCCGCAACCGCTACTGGGGCACCCCGCTGCCGATCTGGCGCTGCGAGGACGACCACCTCACCGTCGTGGGCTCCCGCGCGGAGCTGACCGAGCTGACCGGCACCGACCAGTCGTCCCTCGACCCGCACCGCCCGTACATCGACGAGGTGACCTTCGCCTGCCCGCAGTGCGCGAAGACCGCCACGCGCGTGCCGGAGGTCATCGACGCCTGGTACGACTCGGGTTCGATGCCGTTCGCGCAGTGGGGCTACCCGTACAAGAACAAGGAACTGTTCGAGTCCCGCTACCCGGCGCAGTTCATCAGCGAGGCCATCGACCAGACCCGCGGCTGGTTCTACACGCTGATGGCGGTCGGCACCCTGGTCTTCGACAAGTCCAGTTACGAGAACGTCGTGTGCCTCGGCCACATCCTCGCCGAGGACGGCCGCAAGATGTCCAAGCACCTGGGCAACATCCTGCAGCCCATCCCGCTCATGGACCAGCACGGCGCGGACGCGGTCCGCTGGTTCATGGCCGCCGGCGGCTCCCCGTGGGCGGCCCGCCGGGTCGGTCACGGCACGATCCAGGAGGTCGTCCGCAAGACGCTCCTCACCTACTGGAACACCGTGGCCTTCCAGGCGCTGTACGCCCGCACCTCCAACTGGGCGCCCAGCGCCGCCGATCCGGCCCCGGCCGACCGCCCGCTGCTCGACCGCTGGCTGCTGAGCGAGCTGCACGCGCTGACCGACCAGATGACCGGGGCGCTGGAGGCGTACGACACCCAGCGCGCCGGCAAGCTGCTGTCCGCCTTCGTCGACGACCTGTCGAACTGGTACGTGCGCCGCTCGCGCCGCCGCTTCTGGCAGGGCGACAAGGCCGCGCTGCGCACCCTGCACGAGGTGCTGGAGACGGTGACGCGGCTGATGGCGCCGATCACCCCGTTCATCACCGAGCGGGTCTGGCAGGACCTCGTCGTGCCGGTCACCCCGGGCGCCCCGGAGTCGGTGCACCTGACGTCCTGGCCGGAGGCGGACCTGACCGCCGTCGACCCGGAGCTGTCGCGGCAGATGGTGCTGGTGCGCCGGCTCGTGGAGCTGGGCCGTGCCACCCGCGCGGAGTCGGGGGTGAAGACGCGTCAGCCGCTGTCCCGGGCACTGGTCGCGGCCGCGGGCTTCGAGTCCCTGGACAAGGAGCTGCACGCGCAGATCACCGAGGAGCTGAACGTGGCGTCCCTGGCCTCGCTGAGCGAGGTCGGCGGCTCCCTCGTGGACACCACCGCGAAGGCCAACTTCCGCACCCTGGGCAAGCGTTTCGGCAAGCGCGTCCAGGACGTGGCGAAGGCCGTCGCGCAGGCGGACGCGGCCGCGCTGTCCCTGGCGCTGCGCGAGGGCACCGCGTCGGTCGAGGTCGACGGTGAGACGGTCGCCCTCGCACCGGACGAGGTGATCATCACGGAGACCCCGCGTGAGGGCTGGTCGGTGGCGTCCGACGCGGGCGCCACGGTCGCGCTGGACCTGGAGATCACGGAGGAGCTGCGCCGCGCGGGCCTGGCCCGGGACGCGATCCGGCTGATCCAGGAGGCGCGCAAGAACAGCGGCCTGGACGTCGCGGACCGCATCGCGCTCCGCTGGACCTCGACGGACCCGGCCGTGGCTGCGGCCCTGGGCGAGCACGCCGGCCTCATCGCCGAGGAGGTCCTCGCCACGGACTTCGCGCAGGGCGAGGCGGACGGCGGCTACGGCGAGCCCTTCACCGACGAGGGCCTGTCCCTGACCTTCCGCCTGCGCAAGGCGTAACCGGTCGAACGGAGGCCTGGGGCACCGGAACCGACCGGGTGCCCCAGGCCTCCGCCTTTCCGGGTCCTCGGGGCGCCTCCTCCGCCTCGGCCCGCCCGGCTCACGCCGCCCGACGCCAGCCGCACGACGCAGGGCGCACGACGCAGGGCGCACGACGCAGTCAACGCGCGTAAAAAGGGCGGGGCCCCGGATACGTGATCCGGGGCCCCGCCCTGTGAACGCTGCCGACGCCTAGGGCGTACCACCAACTGTCAGTTGTCGTCCTCGTCGATGAGGAACCCGCGCATCGGCGAGGGAGCCTGCCCCATCGGGGAGGGGCCCTGCGGACGCACCGGCGCCATCGGCTGGGTCATCGCCGGGGACATCTGCTGCTGGCCACCGTAGGACGGACCGGACGGACCGGGCCCGCCGCCCATCGTCTGGTTGCCGCCACCGTACGACGGGGCACCCGCTCCGGCCGGAGCCATGGAGGGCGCCGGGGACGGCGGCAGCGACGCGGTCGCCGGGGTGCGCGGCGGGGCCAGCGAGTCGTCGGCCTGGGTCTCCAGCTGGCGCAGCTGCGACTCCAGGTAGGACTTCAGGCGGGTGCGGTACTCGCGCTCGAAGCCGCGCAGGTCCTCGACCTTGCGCTCCAGCGTGGCGCGGGCGGACTCCAGGGAGCCCATCGCGACGCGGTGCTTCTCCTGCGCGTCCCGCTCCAGCGCGTCGGCCTTGGCGCGCGCGTCACGCTCCAGACCCTCGGCGCGGCTGCGGGCCTCACCGACGATCTTGTTGGCCTCGGAACGCGCCTCGGCGATCGCCTGGTCGGCGGTCTGCTGGGCCAGCGACAGAACGCGCGCGGCGCTGTCGCCACCGGGACCCTGACCCATCGGTCCGGGACCGCCCATGGGTCCGCCCATCGGACCGGGACCCATCTGGCCCTGCATCGGGCCCTGGCCCATCGGACCCTGACCCATGGGGCCCTGACCCATCGGACCCTGACCCATGGGACCCTGACCCATCGGACCCTGACCCATGGGGCCCTGACCCATGGGGCCCTGACCCTGCGGACCCTGACCGCTGGGGCCGGCGGGCAACTGCGGGGCACCGCTGGGCAGCTGGGGCGGGCCACCCATGGGGCCACCCATCTGCTGCTGCGGCGGGCCCGATATCCCGGCGGGGACCGGAGCGCCCGGACCGCGCATGCCCTGCTGCTGCGGATGCTGCTGCTGGTCCTCCGGAGGCTTGCGCATGTTCTGCTGGTTCTGGGCAGCAGCGCGCGTGGCCGCAGCCAGTTTGGCGCGCAGGTCCTCGTTCTCGCGGAGCAGGCGCGTCAGCTCGGCTTCGACCTCATCGAGGAAGGCATCGACCTCGTCCTCGTCATAGCCTTCTCGGAGGCGGACGGTCGTGAACTGCTTGTTCCGCACGTCCTCGGGGGTCAACGGCATCTCTTCACCTCAACGTAGTCGTCGGCGTTCGGCAAGACGGTAGTTCACATCGCTCACAGCCGGCTCACGATAGAGATCAGGATGTAGACGATGATCATCAGCACGAAGAAGGACAGGTCGAGCGCCACGCCCCCGAGACGCAGCGGCGGGATGACCCGCCGCAGAAGCTTGAGCGGTGGATCGGTGACAGTGTAGGTGGCCTCCAGAATGACCACCATCGCCTTGCCGGGTTGCCACGAGCGGGCGAACTGGAAGACGTAGTCCATGACCAACCGGAAGATGAGCACGATCAGGAAGCACATCAACGCGATGTAGATCACGTCCAGGAACACGCTCATGACTCGTGCTTCCCTCTCCCCTGTTCCCTGTGCCTGTCGGTCTGCGTCTTAGCTCTGGTTGAAGAACCCGCCCTCTGCGATACGGGCCTTGTCCTCCGCCGTGACATCGACGTTAGCAGGCGACAACAGAAACACCTTCTGCGTCACCCGTTCGATGCTGCCGTGAAGACCAAACACCAAACCGGCCGCAAAGTCGACAAGTCGCTTCGCATCTGTGTCGTCCATCTCAGTCAGATTCATGATCACCGGAGTGCCCTCACGGAAGTGTTCCCCGATGGTACGGGCCTCGTTGTAGGTCCGGGGGTGAAGCGTGGTGATCCGGTACGGCTCACGTTCCGACACGACCTTGGGCATGATCACCGGCGCGTTCTTCTCCAGGCTCTGACGTTCTTGTGTGATGGATGCCACGGGCGCGATGCGCGCCGGACGTCCCGATTCCGCCGGGAGCGAAGCGGCGTGGGGAATCGGGTCGCGCGGCGCCGGAGGCTGCACCGCTCGTACCGGTTCGTCCCTTTGTGGCTGGTGTGTTACGTGCGGCTGGTGCGGCGGCTCGTGCCGCCGCCGGTCCCGCTCGGGCTCCGGATCCAGCTCGGGTTCGAAGTCGTCATCGGGGTCGAAACCCCGGCCGTCGTACCCATCGTCCTCCACGAGGCCGAGGTAGACCGCCATCTTGCGCATCGCGCCGGCCATGCTCTGAGTCCTCCGCTCTGTGGTGGATCATCGGCTGACGACTGCCAAGTCCCGCGATCCACGAGGTCTTTGCGCCGTCTTCGGCGGTATTGACCATATTTTCTGCTGTGGTCCGACTTCCTGGCGACGTTACCCGAGCCCGGGGCGGACTCCGAGTACCGCAGTGCCGACGCGCACATGTGTCGCCCCGGCGGCCACGGCCTCCTCGAGATCCGCACTCATCCCTGCCGAGACCATGGTTGCAGCCGGATGAGATCGGCGCAGGTCGGTCGACAAATCCATGAGCCGTTCGAAGGCGGCCCGTTGACGCCCCGCGTACTCGCCGGTGAGCGGGGCCACGGTCATCAGGCCGTCGAGCCTCAGCGCCGGCGCGCCGGCGACCAGATCGGCCAACTCCGCGACTCCGCCGGGGGCCACTCCGCCCCGCTCCCCGCGCCCGCTCGCGTCCGCGTCGAGCGCGACCTGCAGCAGGCACCCGACCTCGCGCCCCGCCCGCTCGGCCTCCTTCGACAGCGCCGTCACGAGCCGCGCCCGGTCGACGGACTGCACGACGTCGGCGTAACCGACCACGGATCGCACCTTATTGGTCTGAAGTTGACCGACAAAATGCCAAATGAGGGGCAGATCCTCACATTCGGCGGCCTTGGGGGCCGCCTCCTGGTCCCGGTTCTCGGCGACGTGACGCACACCGAGTTCCGACAGCATCCGCACATCCGACGCCGGATACGTCTTGGTGACCACGACGAGGGTCACCTCCTCGCGGGGCCGGCCCGCGGCCGCGCACGCGGCGGCGATGCGTTCCTCCACCTTCGCCAGGTTCGCGGCGAGTTCGCCCTTACGGTCCGTCATGCCCCATCAGTCCAGCCAGACATAGCTCGCGAGCCGCCCGGTGGTGCGGTCGCGACGGTACGAGAAGTGATCGCGTGACTCCAGCGTGCACACCGGTGACTGCTGCCGGTCGCGCACCCCGAGACGCTCCAGCTGCGCATGCGCTCCGGCGCTCACGTCGACGGCCGGAGTGCCCCAGCTCGTCTCGGAGTGCGCCGCCGGCTCGACGGCGGCGACCTCGGCGCGCATCGTCTCCGGCACCTCGTAGCACCGTCCGCAGACGGCGGGTCCGGTGCGGGCGACGATCCGGGCCGGGTCGGCACCGAGTTCCACCATGGCGCGCACGGCGGCGGGCACGACCCCGGCGACCATCCCGGGGCGCCCGGCGTGCGCCGCGCCCGCCACCCCGGCGACGGGGTCGGCGAGCAGCACCGGCGTGCAGTCGGCGGTGAGCACGGCGAGGGCGAGACCCCGCCGCGCGGTGACGATCGCGTCGACCTCGGGCGCGGGGTGGTCCCCCCAGGGGGCGTCGACCACGGCGACGTCCGCCCCGTGCACCTGGTTCATCCACACCACCCGGGCCGGGTCGAGTCCGAGTGCCCCGGCGGCCCGTTCGCGGTTGGTGCGCACGGCGTCGGGGTCGTCACCGACCGCTCCGCCGAGATTGAGCTCCTCGTACGGAACGGCGCTCACCCCGCCCCACCGGTCGGTGAAGGCGAAGTGCGCGCCGTTCACGGTGTCGCGCTGTCCTATCACTTCAGGAAGTCCGGTACGTCCAGTTCCTCGGCCGCGCTGTCCGAGTAGGTCCGCGACGGCGGGATCGGCGGGGTGACGGCCGGGAGCTCGGTCACCGGCTCCGGGGCGACGGGCTCCGGCTCCTCCTTCGGCGTCACGCTGCCGAGCGAACCGAAGGTCGGGCGGCTCTCCGGCTGCCGCGCCGGGGCCGGCTCCTCGCGCTTGGCCGCGGACGAGCCGAGGACGTTGTCCCGCCGGGCCGGCGGCTGACCGCCGTCGAATCCGGCCGCGATCACGGTGACCCGCACCTCGTCCCCGAGGGCGTCGTCGATGACCGCGCCGAAGATGATGTTGGCCTCGGGGTGGGCGGCCTCGCTGACCAGTTGGGCGGCCTCGTTGATCTCGAAGAGGCCGAGGTCGGAGCCGCCGGAGATGGAGAGCAGCACGCCCCGGGCGCCATCGATGGACGCCTCCAGGAGCGGCGAGGAGATCGCCATCTCGGCCGCCGCCACCGCGCGGTCGTCGCCGCGGGCCGAGCCGATGCCCATCAGGGCCGAACCGGCCTCGGACATGACCGACTTGACGTCGGCGAAGTCGAGGTTGATCAGGCCGGGGGTGGTGATCAGGTCGGTGATGCCCTGCACACCGGACAGCAGCACCTGGTCCGCGGACTTGAACGCGTCGAGCACGCTGACCTGGCGGTCCGAGATGGAGAGCAGCCGGTCGTTGGGGATGACGATGAGGGTGTCGACCTCTTCGCGCAGCTCTGCGATGCCGTCCTCGGCCTGGTTGGCCCGGCGCCGCCCCTCGAAGGTGAACGGGCGGGTGACCACGCCGATGGTGAGGGCGCCGAGCGAGCGCGCGATGTTGGCCACGACGGGCGCGCCGCCGGTGCCGGTGCCGCCGCCTTCACCGGCTGTCACGAAGACCATGTCGGCCCCCTTGAGGACCTCCTCGATCTCCTCGCGGTGGTCCTCGGCGGCCTTGCGGCCGACGGCCGGGTTGGCGCCGGCGCCGAGTCCGCGGGTCAGTTCGCGGCCGACGTCGAGCTTGACGTCGGCGTCACTCATCAACAGCGCCTGCGCGTCGGTGTTGATGGCGATGAACTCGACGCCCTTGAGACCGACCTCGATCATCCGGTTGATGGCATTGACACCACCGCCGCCGACACCGATGACTTTGATGACTGCGAGGTAGTTCTGCGGTGCTGCCACGTCGAAGGCCTCTCGCCTCGAGTTACGTGTCGTCGCATCACGGCCTTGCCGCGATCCGACGACTGATGCCGAATGGGACGGTCCGAACGCCGACCCGAACCCTAACGCTGAAGTTTAGGGTTACCAGTGTGCCTGTTCCCTGGACTCTTCCGAACAGGACACTAAGTCGACAAGTGGCGCACGTTCAACGAACACGCCGAACCTCCCGTTTTTCTTTTCACCCTATGTGATCAGGCATAGCGGTGCCCAGCCAGGGTGCTGGCCTGCGCGGATGTGCGTCAACTCCCCGCTGACGCGGGCGCGGTGGGGACGCTGACGTCGAAGTGCCGCGCGTTCGGCGCCGCTTTCATCAGGGCGGTGAGTGCGCGGGCCTTGTCGCGGCCGCCGTCGCCACTGCCCCAGGCGACGGTTCGGCCGCCGTTGAGCTCCAGTGAGATGTCGTCGTAGGTACGGACCTTGAGCACGCGGGTGTCGCGGGCGACCGCGGCCGGAATACGGCGGGCCACCGCGACCGCCTCGCGCACCAGCCGGCTCTCCGGGAAGCGCCGCAGGCTCGCGGCCGCGGATCCCGAACGGGAAAGGGACATTTCCAGGACGGGCACGCCTTTCGGCGCCCGCGGAACCGTGGCGAAACGGACACCGATGTGGTCCACTTCGACGAACTTTCCGCCCTTTTCCTCCACCAGAACCGGAGTGCGCTCACTCACTTTCAGCCCGATTCCATGGGGCCATGCGCGAACGACGTCGATCGAGTCAATTCGGGGCAGCGCACGGCGAAGACGCGTCTCGATCGCGTCGGTGTCCACGGAGACCAGTGGCGCGCCGACCGGCACGTCGGCCGCCGCGCGCACCTGGGCGGGCGTCAGCACCCTCGTCCCGGAGACGGACACGTGCTCCACGCGGGTCCACCGCGAGCCGTAGAGCAGCCAGAGGGAGCCGGCGGTGAGGATCAGTACGACAACCGCCAGGACGACGATCGTACGAGGGCGGGGGCTTCGCCGTCGGCGGGCCGGGGGCGGGCCGGACGACTCCTGCTGGCGTTCACCGCGCTCGGCGGTCGTCGGTCCGGCCACGCTTGCTGCCCTTCCGTGCATATGGTCCTAACGGCGCGAGGCGATCGCCTCGTGCACCATGCCGACGAGCAGGTCGTCGGCGTCCCGGCGGCCGAACTCCCCGGCGGCGCGGGACATCTCGTACAGCCGGTGCGGATCGGCGAGCACGGGCAGGACGTTCTGCTGCACCCACTCCGGGGTGAGTTCCGCGTCGTCGACCAGCAGGCCGCCGCCGGCCTTGACCACCGGCTGGGCGTTCAGCCGCTGTTCGCCGTTGCCGATGGGCAGCGGGACGTAGGCGGCCGGGAGTCCGACGGCGGAGAGTTCGGCGACGGTCATCGCGCCGGCCCGGCAGAGCATCATGTCGGCCGCGGCGTACGCGAGGTCCATCCGGTCCAGGTAACTTACCGGGATGTACGGGGGCATTCCCGGCATCTGGTGGACCTGCGGCAGTTCGTTCTTCGGGCCGACCGCGTGCAGGATCTGGATGCCCGCCTGCTGGAGGTAGGGCGCGACCTGCTGGACCACCTCGTTGAGCCGGCGGGCGCCCTGCGAGCCGCCGGAGACCAGGAGCGTGGGCAGGTTGGGGTCGAGCCCGAACATCGCGCGCGCCTCGGGGCGCACGGCGGCCCGGTCGAGGGTGGCGATGGAGCGGCGCAGCGGGATGCCGATGTAGCGGGCGTCGCGCAGCTTGCTGTCCGGAGTGGAGACGGCGACCCGGGCCGCGTAGCGCGAACCGATCTTGTTGGCCAGGCCGGGGCGGGCGTTCGCCTCGTGGATGACGATCGGGACGCCGAGCCGCTTGGCCGCCAGGTAGGCGGGCAGGGCCACGTAACCGCCGAAGCCGACGACGGCGTCCGCCTTGGTCCGCTCCAGGATCTGCTCGGCGGCCTTGATCGTGCCGCGCAGCCGGCCCGGGACGGTGATCAGCTCGGGGGTGGGCTTGCGCGGCAGGGGCACGGCCGGGATCAGCGCCAGCTCGTAGCCCCGCTCCGGGACGAGCCGGGTCTCCAGACCTCGCTCCGTGCCCAGGGCTGTGATCCCCACGGTCGGGTCCTGCCTGCGCAGGGCGTCCGCGAGGGCGAGCGCGGGCTCGATGTGGCCCGCGGTACCTCCGCCGGCGAGTACGACATGCACCGAAATTCACCGCTCTCCGGACGAGCGCGCCGCCGAGGCGCGCCGTCGCATCGTGTTCCATCTCCGAGGCTCCCGGCCGGGTTCCCGCCCGGAGCCCCGCTCAGGCGTCCGGCCGGACGTCCGATCGGGCTTCCGGCCGGACTTCCGGTCGGCCGCAAAGCCTCCCGCCCGCTTTCTACCAAAGCGAGGTTGCCGCATCGCAAGCGCCGCCCGCGCAGCGGGCTCGTCCCGCGCGAAGGCGATCAGCAACCCGATGGCGAACATGGTCGGCAGCAGGGCGGATCCTCCGTAGGAGAACAGCGGGAGCGGGACGCCGGCGATCGGCAGCAGACCGAGCACCGCACCGATGTTGATCACCGCCTGCGCGGTGATCCACGTGGTCACGCCTCCCGCGGCGTACCTCACGAAGGGATCCTCCGTGCGTCCGGCCACGCGGATGCCCGCATAGCCTAGAGCCGCGAACAGGGCGAGCACCGACAGCGTCCCCGCCAGACCCAGTTCCTCACCGGTGACGGCGAAGATGAAGTCCGTGTGGGCTTCGGGCAGTTGGCCCCATTTTTCCACACTCGCGCCGAGCCCGGAGCCGAAGATCCCGCCGGAGGCCAGCGCGTAGATGCCGTGCACCGCCTGCCAGCACGTCCCGCCCGGCCCGAGGTCCGTGGCTCCGATGCAGGCGAGCCGGTCCATGCGGTTCGGGTTGGTCTTGATCAGCAGCCCGCCGATCGCGGCGGCGACGGACAGCACGCCCACGAAGAGGCGTGTGGGCGCCCCCGCCAGCCACAGCAGGCCGAAGAGGATCGCGGTGAGGATGATCGCGGTGCCCATGTCGCCGCCGAGCATGATCAGGCCGAGCAGCAGGAAGGTCACCGGCACGAGCGGCACCAGCATGTGCTTCCACTGCGTGAGCAGCCTCTTGTCCTGCTTGCGCGCGATCAGGTCGGCGCCCCACAGCACCAGCGCCAGCTTGCCGATCTCGCTGGGCTGGATCTGGAAGGAGCCGCCCAGCGAGATCCAGTTCTGGTTGCCGTTGACCGACATCCCTATCCCCGGCACCTGCACCAGCGCCATCAGGAACACCGCGCCCGCCAGGATCGGGTAGGCGAGGGCCCGGTGCAGCTTGACCGGCATCCGGGAGGCGGCGAGCAGCAGCCCGGCCCCGAGGACGGCCGCGAGCAGCTGCTTGCGGAAGAAGTACGAGCCCGGCAGCGCCATCTGCAGCGCCGTGATCTGGGAGGCCGAGTAGACCATCACCAGGCCCAGCACGGTGATCAGCAGACTGCCGCCGAAGATCAGGTAGTACGCGGTCAGCGGCCGGTCCCAGGCCTTGCGGGCCCGGATGAGGAAACGCCGCAGAGGATGCTCGCGGGGCGTGCGGGGGGTCGCGGGCCGGCCCGCCGCCCGCTGCACGGGCGGCCGCCGGCCGGTGCGGCTACCGGGCATCGGCACCTCCCCTGTACGTCGGCCTTGACGGTCGCACGCGTTCCTCCCGAAGTCGCCCGGCGGGCGGCCGGGTCAGGCGCCGAGCTCGCGCACCGCCTGGGCGAACGCGTCACCGCGCCTGTTGTAGTTGGCGAACATGTCCATGGAGGCGCAGGCCGGGGCCAGCAGCACCGTGTCGCCGGGTCCGGCGAGCCGCTTCGCCTCCTGGACGGCCTGGAGCATCGCCCCAGTGTCGGTCCGGTCGAGGTCGACGACGGGTACTTCCGGGGCGTGTCGCGCGAGGGCTTCACGGATCAGGGCGCGGTCGGCGCCGATGAGCACCACACCCCGGAGCCGCTTCGCCGACCTGGCGACCAGCTCGTCGAAGGTGGCGCCCTTCGCCAGACCGCCCGCGATCCACACGATCGACTCGTAGGCCGCCAACGACGCTTCTGCCGCATGGGTGTTGGTGGCCTTGGAGTCGTCCACGTACGCCACGCCGTCCACGTCGGCGACGTGCGCGATGCGGTGGGCGTCCGGGGTGAAGGCCCGCAGCCCGTCCCGTACGGCCTGGGGCGGTACCCCGAAGGCGCGCGCCAGGGCCGCGGCGGCAAGGGCGTTGGCGACGTTGTGCGGGGCCGGCGGGTTCACGTCGGCGACCTCGGCGAGCTCCTGGGCGTTCTCGTGCCGGTTCTCGACGAACGCGCGGTCCACCAGGATGCCCTCCACGACGCCGAGTTGGGACGGCCCGGGGGTGCCGAGGGTGAAGCCGATCGCCCGGCAGCCCTCCTCGACGTCCGCCTCGCGCACCAGGTCCTCGGTGGCCTTGTCGGCGGCGTTGTAGACGCAGGCGACCCGATTGCCCTCGTAGACACGGCCCTTGTCGGCGGCGTAGGCCTCCATGGAGCCGTGCCAGTCGAGGTGGTCGGGCGCCAGGTTGAGCACCACCGCGGAGTGCGCCCGCAGCGAGGGCGCCCAGTGCAGTTGGTAGCTGGAGAGCTCCACGGCGAGGACGTCGTACCGCTCCTCGCCGAGCACGGCGTCCAGCAGCGAGACGCCGATGTTGCCGACGGCGGCCGTGCGCAGGCCCGCCGCCGTGAGGATGGAGGCGAGCATCTGCACGGTGGTGGTCTTGCCGTTGGTGCCGGTCACCGCCAGCCACGGCGGGGCGTCCGGGCCGCGCAGCCGCCAGGCCAGTTCGACGTCGCCCCAGACCGGTACGCCCGCCCTGCCGGCGGCGAGGAACAGCGGCTTGTCCGGCTTCCAGCCGGGCGCGGTGACGATCAGCTCGGTGCCCTCCGGCAGGGTCTCCCCGTCACCGAGCCGGACCGTGACGCCGAGCGCCTCCAGCTCCGCGGCCTGCGCCCGGGCCCGCTCGTCGTCGCCGTCGTTGACGACGGTGACGTTCGCGCCGAGCCCGTGCAGGACCTTGGCCGCCGGGACACCCGAGACGCCGAGTCCGGCGACGGTGACGTTCTTCCCCTGCCAGTCGGTCACTTGTCCGCTGCCCATCCCGCGTAGAAGAGGCCCAGTCCGACGATCACACAGATGCCCTGGATGATCCAGAAGCGGACCACCACCAGGACCTCGGACCAGCCCTTGAGTTCGAAGTGGTGCTGCAGTGGCGCCATCCGGAAGACGCGCTTGCCGGTCAGGCGGAAGGAGCCGACCTGGATGACCACCGACATGGTGATCAGGACGAACAGGCCGCCGAGCAGCGCGAGCAGCAGCTCGGTGCGCGAGCAGATCGCCAGGCCGGCGAGCACGCCGCCGAGCGCGAGCGAACCGGTGTCGCCCATGAAGATCTTGGCCGGCGAGGTGTTCCACCACAGGAAGCCGAGGCAGGCGCCCATCAGCGCGGAGGCGACGACCGCGAGGTCGAGCGGGTCGCGGACCTCGTAGCAGGCGCCCGGGTTGGTGAGGGTCTGCGCGTTGGCGCAGGACTCCTGGAACTGCCACACGCCGATGAAGGTGTAGGCGCCGAAGACCAGCACGGAGGCGCCGGTGGCCAGACCGTCCAGACCGTCGGTGAGGTTCACGCCGTTCGACATCGCGAGGATCATGAACAGCGCCCAGACCACGAACAGCACCGGGCCGATCGTCCAGCCGAAGTCGGTGATGAACGACAGCTTGGTGGAGGCGGGGGTGTTGCCGCGGTTGTCGGCGAACATCAGCGCGAGCACGGCGAACCCGATGCCGACGATCAGCTGGCCGGTCATCTTCGCCTTGGCCCGCAGACCCAGCGAACGGCGCTTGACGATCTTGATGTAGTCGTCGAGGAAGCCGACCAGGCCCATGCCGACCATCAGGCCGAGCACCAGCAGGCCCGAGTAGGTCGGAGGGTAGCCGGTGATGACCTTGGACAGGAAGTACGCGGCGACCGTCGCCAGGATGAAGGCGATGCCGCCCATGGTCGGCGTACCGCGCTTGCTGGCGTGCTCGCGCGGGCCGTCGTCGCGGATGTACTGGCCGTAGCCCTTGCGGGCGAGAAGCTTGATCAGCAGTGGTGTGCCGACCAGCGTCAGGAAGAGGCCAATGACACCTGCGAACAGGATCTGCTTCATCATCGGGCGGCGACCTCACCCTCGGCACCGGTCTCCAGCAGCGCCTGGGCAACGCTCTCCAGACCGACCGAACGGGACGCCTTCACGAGAACGACGTCTCCCGGGCGCAACTCGCTGCGCAACAGGTCGACCGCCGCCTGTGCGTCGGACACGTGCACCGACTCCTCACCCCACGAACCCTCGTTATATGCGCCCAGTTGCAGCCAGGACGCTTCCCTGCCCCCGACCGCGACGAGCTTGCTGACGTTGAGCCGGACGGCGAGCCGTCCGACAGCGTCGTGCTCGGCGAGCGCCTCGTCCCCGAGCTCGGCCATCTTGCCGAGCACCGCCCAGGTCCGCCGTCCCCTGCCCATCGCGGCCAGCGCGCGCAGGGCGGCCCGCATGGACTCGGGGTTGGCGTTGTAGGCGTCGTTGACGATGGTCACGCCGTCCGGGCGCTCGGTGACCTCCATCCGCCAGCGGGAGAGGGAGCCCGCCTCGGAGAGCGCGGTGGCGATCTCTTCCGCGGACATGCCCAGCTCATGGGCGACGGCGGCCGCGGCGAGCGCGTTCGACACGTGGTGCTCACCGTACAGGCGCATGGTCACATCGCTTGCACCGGAGGGTGTGTGAAGCCTGAATGAGGGCTGTCCGGTGTCCGTGAGTCTTACGTTCTCGGCGCGTACGTCCGCTTCGTCGCTCTCTCCGAAAAGGACCACCCTCGCCTTCGTACGGGAGGCCATGGCCCGGACCAACGGGTCGTCGGCGTTGAGGATCGCCGCCCCGCCCTCCTCCGCGGCGGGCAGCGCCTCGACCAACTCCCCCTTCGCCTGGGCGATCTGCTCGCGGCCGCCGAACTCGCCGATGTGGGCGGTGCCGACGTTGAGCACCAGGCCGACCTTCGGCGGGGTCAGGCCGGTGAGGTAGCGGATGTGGCCGATGCCGCGGGCGCCCATCTCCAGCACGAGGAACTTCGTCTCCTCGGTGGCGGTCAGGGCGGTCAGCGGCAGCCCGATCTCGTTGTTGAGGGAGCCGGGCGTGAACACCGTCGGCGCCTTGCGGCCCAGCACCTGGGCGATGAGGTCCTTGGTGCTGGTCTTGCCCGCGGAGCCGGTGAGGGCCACCAGGGTCGTGCCGAGCCGACGCACCACATGGCGGGCGAGGGCGCCGAGCGCGGCCTGGACGTCGTCGACGACGATCGCGGGCACGCCGACGGGACGGGAGGCCAGTACGGCGACCGCGCCCGCCTCGACGACCGCCCGCGCGAAGTCGTGGCCGTCCACGCGCTCCCCGACGAAGGCGACGAAGAGGCTGCCGGGCCCGGCCTCCCGGGAGTCCCGGACGACGGGTCCGGTGACCTGGACGGACGGATCCGGTATGTCGTGCGTCTGCCCGCCGACGACTGCTGCGATCTCGGCGAGGGAGAGGGCGATCACAAGTTCATCCCTGGGTCTGCTGGATAGCTTCGCGAAGCACCTGGCGGTCGTCGAAGGGACGGATCACGCCGGCGATGTCCTGGCCCTGCTCGTGGCCCTTGCCCGCGACCAGCACGGTGTCCCCGGGCCGCGCGCGGGAGACCGCGGCGGCGATCGCGGCGGCCCGCTCCTCGAAGAGGACCACCTCGCCGCGCTCGTGCGCGGGCACGGACGCCGCGCCCTGGAGCATGGTCGCGAGGATCGCCAGGGGGTCCTCGGAGCGGGGGTTGTCGGAGGTCAGTACGGCTGTGTCGGCGAGCCGGGCCGCCGCCGCGCCCATGGGGGCCCGCTTCGTCCGGTCGCGGTCGCCGCCACAGCCGATCACGATGTGCACCTGGCCCTTGGTGACCTTGCGCAGGGCCTTGAGGACGGACTCGACGGCGTCGGTCTTGTGGGCGTAGTCGACGACGGCGAGGTAGGGCTGTCCGGCGTCCACCCGCTCCAGGCGGCCGGGCACGCCCGGCACGGCGGCGACTCCGTCGGCGGCGGCCTGCGGGTCGAGGCCCGCGGCGGCCAGGGCGACGATCGCGGCGAGGGTGTTGGCGACGTTGAAGGGGCCCGGCAGCGGCGACCTGGCGGCGATCCGCTGTCCCTCGGGGCCGATCACGGTGAACGTCGAGTCCAGGGGCCCGACCTCGACGTCCTCGGCGCGCCAGTCGGCGTCGGGGTGGCCCTCGGCGGAGAAGGTGACGACCGGGACGGTGGCCTCCCGGACCAGCCGGCGCCCGTACTCGTCGTCGTGGTTGACCACGCCGAGCCTGCTGCGCAGGGGCGTGAACAGCTGCGCCTTGGCCTGGAAGTAGTCCTCCATGCCGGAGTGGAACTCCATGTGTTCCGGGCTGAGGTTGGTGAACACGCCGATGTCGAAGACGCAGGCGTCGACACGGCCGAGGACCAGCGCGTGGCTGGAGACCTCCATGGCGACCGCCTCGACGCCCCGCTCGCGCATCACCGCGAACAGGGCCTGCAGGTCGGTCGCCTCGGGGGTGGTGCGCTCGGACTTGATGCGCTCGTCGCCGATGCGCATCTCGACGGTGCCGATCAGTCCGGTGGACCTGGCCGTCCTCAGGCCGCCCTCGACGAGGTAGGCCGTGGTGGTCTTGCCGGAGGTGCCGGTGATGCCGATCTGGAGCAGGTCGCGGCCGGGGTGGCCGTAGATCGTGGCCGCCAGCTCGCCCATCCGCCCGCGCGGGTCGTCGACGACCAGGACCGGCAGGCCGGTCGCGGCGGCGCGCTCGGCGCCGGTCGGGTCGGTCAGCACGGCGACGGCGCCCAGGCCGGCCGCCTGCGTGACGAAGTCGGCGCCGTGCATGCGGGCGCCGGGCAGCGCGGCGTACAGGTCGCCGGGGCGCACGGCGCGGGAGTCGTGGGTGATCCCCGTGACCTCGGCGGCGCCCTCGGGGGTGGCGGCACCCAGCTGTCCGGCGAGCTCCGCGAGGGGTGTGGCGGAGACCTGGGCCGGTCGCGGCGGTCCCGGATACGTCACGGAAGCGCCCTTCTGGGTGGTTTGGGACTGATCAGCGTGTGGCACGGCGGTGAGCGTACCGGGCGTACCCGCTCCGGAGCGAAGTGAGGGCCTGGGCGGGGTGGGGTTCCCGGGGCCGGAGGTGTTCGTTGTCACGGGCTGTTTCCTGATCGGTGTGCAGCGGCGGTGCGGTCGCGTGGTGTCCGGTGGTGCGGGGCTCGGGGACGGTCACGGCTTGAAGTCGACGGGCAGGTTCGCGGCCCGCGCTCCGGTCGGCGGCACCTGGAGCGTCTTCAGCGCGAACTCCATGACCTGCTTGTAGACCGGGCCGCAGATCTGGCCGCCGAAGTAGCTGCCCCTGGTGGCGTTCTGGATGGCGCAGTACACGGTGACGCGGGGGCTGTCCGCGGGGGCGAACCCGGCGAACGACGAGGTGTAGCCGCGGTATCTGCCCGTGGCCGGATCCACGCGGTTGGCCGTACCCGTCTTCCCCGCGACCCGGTACCCCGGGATGCGCCCCTTCACGCCCGTGCCCTGCTCGTCGTCCACCACGGACTCCAGCATCCGGGCGAGCTGCTTGGCCGTCGCGGCGCTGACCACCCGCGACTTCTCGGGCTTCGGGACGGGGGTGAAGCGGCCGTCGGCGCCCTTGGCGCCGCGCACCAGGGTGGGCTGCACCCGGACGCCGTCGTTGGCGATCGTCGAGTAGACGGACGCCGCCTGCATCGCGTTGATGGAGAAGCCCTGGCCGAAAGGGATCGTGTACTGCTGCGAGGTGGACCACTTGTCGGGCGGCGCGAGGATGCCCCTGGTCTCGCCGGGGAAGTCCAGTCCGGTGTAGCGGCCGATGCCGAACTTGCGGAGGTAGGAGTAGAGGACCGTGTTGGCCTCCGCCTGGGTCTTCCCCAGCTGCCCGGTGGCCAGGATGGTGCCGATGTTGCTGGACTTGGCGAGCACGCCGTTGAGCGTCAGGTACCAGGTGTCGTGGTCGACGTCGTCCTGGAAGAGCCGGTCGCCGCGGTGCAGCCGGTTGGGCACGACGACGTGGGTGAGCGGGGTGGCCGCGTTCTCCTGGAGGACGGCCGCCATCGACATGACCTTGGCGGTGGAGCCGGGCTCGAAGGCGTCCTGGACGGCGGCGTTGCCGAGCGCGGCCGGGTTCGCCCGGGACAGGTCGTTGGGATCGAAGCCCGGCGCGTTGGCCATGGCGAGGATCTCGCCGGTCCGGGTGTCCTGCACGATGACGTAGCCGCGGTCGGCCCCGGACTTCTTCACCTGCTCGCTGATGGCGTTCTGCGCGGCCCACTGGATGTCCCGGTCGATGGTGAGCTCGACGTCGGCGCCGGGCACCGCGGGCGTCTCGGTGGAACCCGCGGTGGGCACCTGGCGGCCGCCGGACTGGGCGTAGCGGACCTGGCCGGCCTTGCCGGACAGCTGCTTCTCCAGCTGCTGTTCGACACCGCCGCCGCCCTTGCCCTCGGCGTTGACCCAGCCCAGTATCCCGGCGGCGAGGTCGCCGTTGGGGTACACCCGCTTGCTGCTGGGGTCGGCGAAGACTCCGGCGAGGACGTTGACGGTGGACTTGTCCGCCTGGGACTTCTTCACGAGCGCGGACTTCAGGTCCTTGATCTGCTTCCAGACCTGCGGGGTCCGGCGGCGCGCCAGCAGCACGTAGCGCGTGTTCGGCGTGCGCAGCTTCCGCGCGATCGTGTCCTGCTCCTGGCCGAGGATCGGGGCGAGCAGCGCGGCGGCCCGTTCGGGCCCGTCGCCGACCTTCAGCTCCCCGCGCGTGAACATGGTGGGGTCGGCCGTGATGTCGTCGGCGTCCACGCTGATCGCGAGGGCCACGCCGTTGCGGTCGGTGATGCCGCCCCGCTCGGCGGCGAGCGTGTGGACGACGTACCGGTTCTCGTCGGCCTTGGCGGCGTAGGCGCTCGCGTCGACGGCCTGCACCTGGAGCAGCCGTACGACGAACACGAGCAGCACCAGGGTCAGCGCCAGGGCGACCATGCGCAGCCGCGGGCGGGGGCTGCCGAGCCGGAGGACGCGCGACGCCGGGGGGCGGCGCGGGCCCGGGCGGCGGGCCGGGCGGGCGCCCGGGCCGGGGCGCTGGCCGCCGCGGGGGCGGGCGGGCCTTGCGGGTCCGGGCACGCGGCGGCGCGGCGGTTCCCTGTCGGACACTTCCGTCACCTGCCGGAGGTCGTGGTCGAGGCGGGCTGGGGCGGGGGCGCGGCGGCGGGGGCGGACGCGACCGGGGCGGAGGGCGACGCGCTGGCGGGGGCCGTGGGCGACGCCGTACCCGCCGCCGTCGGCGGAGTGGTCGCGGGTACGGCCGGCCGGGTGCCGTCCGTGGCGGCCGGCGACGCCGTGAGGTCCTCCGGCGGCCGTACCGACACCGGCACGTCCTCCGGATCGGGCTCGGGGGCGGGCGACGGGACGCCCTTCACGGTGCCGTCGGGGCTCAGGAAGGCCGGGTCGCCGCCGGGCACCATGCCGAGTTGGCGGGCGCGGCGCTGGAGGGCGTCGGGGGCGGAGTAGGAGTCGATGTCGCGCTGGAGGGCCTGCTCCTCGTCGGTGAGGTTCTTGGTGTCCTTCTGCAGGTCGTCGAGCTGGAACGCGCCCTCGCTGAGCGCGGAGTTCAGCACCAGGAGACCGATCAGGCCGCCGCCGAGGAGGAGCACGACGAGGAGGACGAACGGGGTGCGGGCGGCCTGGCCGCCCTTGGCCGGGAGGAGCCGCGCGAGCCGGGCGGCACGGCCCCTCAGTTCGGGTCTGCTGCTCACCGGTCCCCCCGATTTCGCCGTTCCCACTCGCCCACCGCGCGGGGGACGGCGCCGCACGCGTACGGCCGCCCCGTCAGCTCCCTCACTCGACGTCCTCCCTGATGCGCTCGGCCCCGCGCAGCCGGGCCGGTGCCGCCCGCCGGTTCTCGGCGATCTCTTCCTCGGTGGGAAGTTCGGCACCGCGCGTCAGCAGCTTGAGCCGGGGCTGGTAGCGCTCGGGGACGACCGGCAGTCCGGGCGGGGCGGTGCTGGTGGCACCGGCCGCGAACACCTGCTTCACCAGGCGGTCTTCGAGCGAGTGGTACGACAGTACGGCGATCCGGCCGCCGACGGCGAGGGCCCCGACCGCGGCCGGGATCGCCCGCTCCAGGACCGCCAGTTCGCCGTTGACCTCGATGCGCAGCGCCTGGAAGGTGCGCTTGGCCGGGTTGCCGCCGGTGCGCTTGGCGGCCTGCGGCAGGGCGTCGCGGATGAGTTCGACCAGCCGGGCGCTGGTGCTGAAGGGCTCCTTCTCGCGTTCGCGCACGATCGCGGCCACGATCCGCTTGGCCTGCTTCTCCTCGCCGTAGGCCCGCAGGATGCGGACGAGTTCACCGGGCGGGTAGGTGTTGAGCACCTCGGCGGCGCTCATGCCGGTCGTCTGGTCCATGCGCATGTCCAGCGGCGCGTCCTGGGCGTAGGCGAAGCCGCGGTCGGCCTCGTCGAGCTGCATGGAGGAGACGCCGAGGTCGAACAGGACGCCCTGGACGCGCGCGAGGCCGAGCCGGTCGAGGACCTCGGGCAGCTCGTCGTAGACGGCGTGCACCAGGGTGGCCCGGTCGCCGAAGGGGGCGAGCCGCTCGCCGGACAGGCGCAGCGCCTCCTTGTCGCGGTCGAGGGCGACGAGCCGCGCCTCGGGGAAACGGGTGAGCAGGGCCTCACTGTGGCCGCCGAGGCCGAGTGTGCAGTCGACGACCACCGCTCCCGGCCGCTCCAGGGCGGGCGCCAGCAGGTCCAGGCACCGCTGGAGCATCACGGGGACGTGTCGGCTCTGACTCAAGGGGCCCTCTCAGGTCCGGCGCGGGCCTACGCACCGCCGGGTCCCCGCCCTCCCCCGGTGGACGCCGGGGGTGCCCCCGGTGAGGGGGAGGCCCGCCGGCGCCGGAAGCGTCGGCCGACCGGCAGCGGGAGAAGGCCGAGCCGTACGTACGCGCCGCGCACGTGGGGAGACCGTCCGCGCGGGTGCCGGGGTCTCCGGGGAAAAGCAGTCCAGCAGGGAGGGCCGCGCCTCCCGCTTCGCGTCACTTTAGTCCACCCTGTCTCGCGGTCAATCAACCGGCCTGCGCGTCGCCCGCCGGAGCGTCGGCGACACCGCGCGGGGCGAAGGTTCACCCGTTCGGCTGCCGGGTCGCGATCCGTGTGGAGTCGCTCACAACAAGCCACGGAGGCCTTCTTTGTCCCCTCTCACAGCAGGACCGGACCGGGGGTGACCAGTAACGTCATGGGTATGACGACTTCTGCAGCAGTTCCCGCCGGATCCGATGGAGCCATAACGGGCGGCACGGTCACGGACCGTCTCGTCGAGGCCAACCAGCACTACGCCGACGCGTTCACCGACCCCGGGATGGACGCCCGGCCCGTCCTGCACGTCGCGGTAGTGGCCTGCATGGACGCCCGACTCGACCTGCACAAGGCGCTCGGCCTGCAGCTCGGCGACTGTCACACCATCCGCAACGCGGGCGGTGTCGTCACCGACGACGTGATCCGCTCGCTGACCATCAGCCAGCGGGCGCTCGGCACCCGCAGCGTGGTCCTCATCCACCACACCGGCTGCGGCCTGGAGTCCCTCACCGAGGAGTTCCGGCACGACCTGGAGATGGAGGTCGGGCAGCGTCCCGGGTGGGCGGTGGAGGCCTTCCGGGACGTCGACCAGGACGTGCGCCAGTCGATGCAGCGCGTGCGCACCTCGCCGTTCCTGCTGCACACCGACGACGTGCGCGGCTTCGTCTTCGACGTCAAGACGGGTCTGCTGCGCGAGATCGACCCCGCCTGACCCTCCGACCGCCCGACCCGCCCGGCCCACCCGACACCCCGCTCACATCACGCCGTCACCGTCGACAAAAGGCCGTAAGGCCCGACATATCGCAGCCACTTGTCCGCAGGCGAGTGACACGAACCGGTAACGGCAACAAGAATGCGGGGGTGACAACACGCGTTTTACCGCGTGAGGTCCGTGTTCAGGGGTGGGCCGGTCCGCACCGCGGTGTGTCGGCCCGGGAAACATTGGGGTATCCCTGCTCGTCCAGAGCTTGGGTAAGGGCCGAGGAGGGCCGGGTGACGACCTATGACGATCGAGCGAGCCTCACTGATCTGACCGCCACTGTGGAGCGCGTCCGCAGTTCGGTGGAGGGAGTGATCGAGGGCAAGCCCGAGGTCGTACGGCTTTCACTGACCGTGCTGCTCGCCGAGGGGCATCTCCTGATCGAGGACGTGCCCGGGGTGGGCAAGACGATGCTGGCCAAGGCGCTGGCGCGGTCCATCGACTGCTCGGTGCGGCGCATCCAGTTCACGCCCGACCTGCTGCCCTCGGACATCACCGGCGTGTCCATCTGGGACCAGCAGCGCCGGGACTTCGAGTTCAAGCCCGGCGCGATCTTCGCGCAGATCGTGATCGGCGACGAGATCAACCGCGCCTCGCCCAAGACCCAGTCGGCCCTGCTGGAGTCGATGGAGGAGCGCCAGGTCACCATCGACGGGCAGACCTACGAACTGCCCAGCCCCTTCATGGTGGTGGCCACGCAGAACCCGGTCGAGATGGAGGGCACCTACCCGCTGCCCGAGGCCCAGCGCGACCGCTTCATGGCCCGCGTCTCCATCGGCTACCCCAGCGCGGACGCCGAGGTGCAGATGCTGGACGTGCACGGCGGGGTCAACCCGCTCGACGACCTCCAGCCGGTCGCCCACGCGCACGAGATCGTGAAGCTGGTCGAGGCGGTCCGCGGCGTCCACGTCGCCGAGACGGTACGGCGGTACGCGGTCGACCTGGTCGCCGCCACCCGCACCCACCCCGACCTCAGACTCGGCGCCTCGCCGCGCGCCACCCTGCACCTGCTGCGCGCCGCGAAGGCCTCCGCCGCCCTCGGCGGCCGGGAGTACGCGCTGCCGGACGACGTGCAGGCCCTCGCCGTGGCCGTGCTGGCCCACCGGCTGCTGCCCACCGCCCAGGCCCAGCTCAACCGGCGTTCGGCGGAGCAGGTCGTGCAGGAGATCCTGCAGAACACCCCGGTGCCCGCGGCGCCCCAGCAGCAGAGCGGCTTCGGCCTGGGCCGGGGCACGGCGGCGTTCGGCCAGCAGCCGCCGCGGCGGCTGTGATGGCGGACGCGGGGACGGCGCGTGCGGAGGCCGACCGGGGCGACCGAAGCGGCGTACGCACCGCGCTGGCCGGTCTGACCACCCGCGGACGCTCCTTCCTGGCCGCCGGCGTGGCGGCCGCGCTCTGCGCCTACGTCCTCGGGCAGAGCGATCTGCTGAGGGTCGGCCTGCTGCTCGCCGCGCTGCCCCTGCTCTGCGCGGCGGTGCTCCACCGCACGCGCCACCGGGTCGCCGGCAGCCGCCGCCTGTCCCCCGCGCGCGTGCCCGCCGGCAGCGAGGCCCGGGTGCATCTGCGGATGGAGAACGTCTCCCGGCTGCCCACCGGCCTGCTGATGCTCCAGGACCGGGTGCCGTACGTGCTCGGGCCGCGGCCCCGCTTCGTCCTGGACCGGGTGGAGCCGGGCGGTCGCCGCGAGGTGTCCTACCGGGTCCGCTCCGACCTGCGCGGCCGCTATCCGCTGGGCCCGCTGCAACTGCGGCTGACCGACCCGTTCGGGATGTGCGAACTGACCCGGTCCTTCTCCGCGTTCGACACCCTGACCGTCGTCCCGCGCGTGACACCGCTGCCGCCGGTACGGCTGAGCGGCGAGGCCAAGGGGTACGGCGACGGGCGGCAGCGCTCGCTGGCCCTGGCGGGCGAGGACGACGTCATCCCGCGCGGGTACCGCCACGGCGACGACCTGCGCCGTGTGCACTGGCGCTCCACCGCCCGCTACGGCGAGCTGATGGTGCGCCGCGAGGAGCAGCCGCAGCGCGCCCGCTGCACGGTGCTCCTGGACACCCGGTACATCGCCTTCCGGGGCGCCGGCCCGGACTCGGCCTTCGAGTGGGCCGTCTCGGGCGCCGCCTCGGTGCTGGTGCACATGCTGGAGCGGGGCTTCTCGGTGCGGCTGCTCACCGACACCGGCGCCTCGGTGCCCGGCGAGGGCTCCGAGGGGTTCGCGGGCGCGAGCCAGGAGTCGGCGGACGCGGCCGGGCTGATGATGGACACCCTCGCGGTGATCGACCACTCGGACGGGGCGGGCCTGTCCCGGGCGTACGACACGCTGCGCGGCGGCAACGAGGGGCTCCTGGTGGCCTTCCTCGGCGACCTCGACGAGGAGCAGGCCGCGGTGGTCGCCAGGATGCGCCAACGCGGCGGCGCGGCTGTCGCGTTCGTGCTGGACAGCGACGCGTGGGTGCGGGAGCGCACCGACGTGCCCGGACCGGTGCACGGCACCGGGGAGCGGCTGCGGATGCTGCGCGAGTCCGGGTGGACGGCGGTGGAGGTGCCGCGTGGCGCCTCGCTGGAGGAGGTGTGGCACCAGGCGGACCGGGAGCGTACGGGCGTCGGCGCCGCGAGCAGGACGGGCTTCGGCACGGCGGGCGTGGCGGGCCACGGGGAGGGGCGGTCATGAGCGGCCGGACACGACTGGCGCTGTGTGCCGCGGCGGCCACGCTGATGGCGGCCTGCGCGCTGCTGCCGCTGGTCTCGCCCATGACATGGCTCCTGCAGGCCACGGTGCTGCTGGCGGCGCAGACGGGCGTGGGCGTGGCGGCCCGGCGGGTGCCGCTGGCCCGGACGCTGACGGTGGCCGCGCAGGCCCTGGTCACGCTGCTCCTGCTGACCCTGGTCTTCGCGCACGGGCAGGCCGTCGCCGGGCTGCTGCCCGGTCCGGACGCCTTCCGCCGCCTGGCCGGTCTGCTGCAACTGGGCGCGCAGGACGTCGGCCGGTACGCGATCCCGGCCCCGCTGTCCGACGGCATCCGGCTGATGCTCGTCGGCGGGGTCCTGCTGATCGGGCTGATCGTGGACACCCTCGCGGTGACCTTCCGCAGCGCGGCCCCGGCGGGTCTGCCGCTGCTCGCGCTGTACTCGGTGGCGGCCGGGCTGTCCGACGGGGACGACTGGCTGAGCTTCCTGGTCGCCGCGGGCGGCTATCTGATGCTGCTGCTGGCGGAGGGCCGGGACCGGCTCTCGCAGTGGGGGCGGGTGTTCGCCGGGGCGGCGCGCGGCGCGGGCGGGGAGGCCGGCGGGGCCACCGCGCCGGTGCGCACCGGGCGCCGGATCGGCGCGGCCGCGCTGGCGGTCGCCCTTCTGCCGCTGCCGGCGATGGGGGGCGGCCTGCTGGACAACGCCGGTGACGGCATCGGCTCCGGCAGCGGGAACGGCGGCACGATCTCCGCGGTGAACCCGCTGGTGTCGCTGCGCGACAGCCTGAACGTGGACGAGGACCGCACGGTCATGTCGCTGCGCACGAACGCCGGTGACGTCTCCGACCTCTATCTGCGGATCGTCTCCCTGGACGACTTCGACGGCACCACCTGGAAACCGTCCCAGCGGCACATCGTCGGCGTGCCGGACCGGTTCCCCGCCCCGGCCGGCCTCGACCCCAAGGTCGGCCGTACGGAGATCACCACCTCGATCGCGGCGGCCGACTGGTACGCGCAGGACTGGCTGCCGATGCCGTACCCGCCCAGCGAGGTGCGCATCAAGGGCAGTTGGCGCTACGAGCCGGTGGGCATGACGCTCGTCGGCGACCACGGCCAGAACACGCGCGGGCTGACGTACCAGGTGCGGAGCCTTCAGGTGCGGCCGACGGCGGAGCAGTTGGCCACGGCGCCCGCTCCGGCGCCGGCCCTGCGGCGCGAGTACACCAAGGTGCCCCTCTCGCTGCCCGGGATCGTGGGGGTGACCGCGCGGGCGGTCACCGACGGAGCGGCGAACCCCTACGAGGAGGCGGTCAAGCTCCAGGACTGGTTCGCCGTCGACGGCGGCTTCCAGTACGACACCCAGGTCCAGGTGGGCAGCGGCGCCGCGGGGATCGCACGGTTCCTGAAGGACAAGCGGGGCTTCTGCGTGCACTTCTCCTTCGCGATGGCCGCGATGGCGCGCACGCTCGGCATTCCGGCCCGGGTCGCGGTGGGTTTCGCACCCGGTTCCCCGCAGGGCGACGGCACGGTGGCGGTGGGGCTGAAGGACGCGCACGCCTGGCCGGAGCTGTACTTCGAGGGCGTCGGCTGGACCCGCTTCGAACCGACCCCGACCCGCGGCTCGACCCCGTCGTACACCCGGTCGGACGCGCCGGGCAGCACCCTGCCGGACCCGGCGCTGCCCTCGCAGTCGTCGTCGGCGGGACCGTCCGCCGCGCCCTCGGCCGGTCAGAGCTGCACGGCGCTGCAGCGGAAGATGCAGGAGTGCGCGAGCCCGTCCCCGCAGGTGGTGGCGGTCCCGGGCGGCGGCGGCCCGCCGTGGTACGAGCTGCTGGGCTGGGTACTGGGCGGGGCGGCCGTCCTGGCGCTGCCGCTGTCACCGATGCTGTGGCGCCGGCGGGCGCGGGCCGTACGGCTGGGCGCGCACGGGCGCGGCGCGGCGGACTCCGTGGTCCGCACCCTGGCGGCGTGGCAGGAACTGACGGACACGGCCTGGGACTTCGGGATTCTGCCGGACGAGTCGCAGACCCCGCGCGGGGCGGCCGCCCGGATCGTGCGGCTCGGCCGGCTGGACCCGGTGACCGGGGCCTCGGCGCACCGGCTGGCGCACGCCGTGGAGCAGGTGCTCTACGCCCCGCACCCGCGGCCCGCGGCCGGGCTCGCCGAGGACGTCCGCCGCGTCGTCGCCGGCCTGCGGAGCACGGCCGGCAGCGGCACGCGGCTGCGCGCCACGTTCGCGCCGCGCTCGATCGTCCGTCTGGTGTGGGGGCTGTCGGCGTGGTGGTCGGCGCTCACGTCCCGTGTCTCGGCCGCCCGGCCCGCCCTGCGCCGGCCGTCGGGGCAGCGGAGCTGAGCGTCCGGGTCCGGACATGCGGGAGGGGGTGACCGCCCGGGCGGTCACCCCCTCGGGCACCACGTGAGGAGTCCGGCGCGCCGGGGCGGGCCCTAGTGGCCCTGTTGCTCGTCGCGGCGGCGCTGCCAGCGCTGTTCGATCCGGTCCATCATGGAGCGCTTGGCGCGCACGGGACGGCGGGCCTGCTGTCCGCCGACGGCCTGTTCACCCGGCTTGGGCGCCTTGCGCCAGCCGGTCACGGCCAGCACGGCACAGCCCAGCATCACGAGGAAGCCCACCACGCTCACCCAGATCATCTGGGCGACCATTCCAGCCATGAGGAGCGCGATACCCACGAGGAAGCCCACGACCGCCTGGTAGACCCGCCGCCGGGTGTACGTACGCAGCCCGCTTCCCTCGAGCGCCGACGCGAACTTGGGATCTTCGGCGTACAGCGCTCGCTCCATCTGCTCGAGCATGCGCTGCTCGTGCTCCGAGAGCGGCACGGAGTCCTCCTCATCGTGCAGTCGCCGGGGCGACCCGGGGGGTCCCTTCAGGATAGGCAGGGAATCGCCCCCGTGAAACCCGCCCCTCTGCGCCAATTGACCAACCGGTGTCCGTCATGGCCGTCCCGGCTCGCTGAGGCTTCCTTTCCCCGGCGTCCGGCCCGTCATGCCGGGCGGTCTCCTTAGATCATACGGCGCGGAGCCCGCCACCGGGGGGCCTGTGGCGTACTCCATCTCCGGCCGAGACGCTGATCAGCGGCGCGTCACGGCCGCCGGCTCACGCCTGCGCGGCACCCCGCGTCTCGCCGAGGACGTGGAGCTGGGTGGCCACGGAGCGGAACGCGGGAAGCTCGGCGGCCGCGGCCTCCAGCTTCAGCAGCGCGTCCAGGGCGCCGGGCTCGGTGTCCACCAGGACGCCGGGCACGAGGTCGGCGAAGACCCGTACGCCGTGCACCGCGCCGACCGTCAGGCCCGCCTGCTCGACGAGTTCGGTGAGGTGCTCGGGGGTGAAGCGGCGGGGCACCGGGTCGCCCTCGCCCCAGCGGCCGTCGGGGCTCTCCAGGGCCTGCTTGGCCTCCTTGAAGTGACCGGCCAGGGCACGGGCGAGCACGGCGCCGCCGAGTCCGGCGGCGAGCAGGCTGAGCACGCCCTCGGGGCGCAGGGCGTCCACCGCGTTGCGGATGCCCTCGGCGGGGTCGTCGACGTACTCCAGGACGCCGTGGCACAGCACGACGTCGTAGCCGCCGCGCTCGACGACGTCGAACAGCCCGTGGGCGTCGCCCTGTACGCCCCGCACCCGGTCGGCCACGCCGGCCTCGGCGGCACGGCGCTCCAGCGCGAAGAGCGCGTTGGGGCTGGGGTCGACGACGGTGACCCGGTGGCCGAGGCGGGCGGCGGGCACGGCGAAGTTGCCGCTGCCGCCGCCGGTGTCGAGGACGTCCAGCGCCTCCCGGCCCGTGGCCTTGACCCGGCGGTCCAGGGCGTCCTGGAGGACCTCCCAGACCACGGCGGTACGGAGCGAAGCGCGGGGGCGGGTCGGGTCCGACACGGCAGGTGACTCCTCGGCGCGGTAACCGCCTCGTGCGGGCGGAGCGATCGGGCTGCCTCCCCGGCCCGGGGTGCGGGACGAGGGAAGGCCTCAGGCGCCCTCCACCCTATTGCCTCAGCCCCCGCGTGCGCCCCTCACCTCCGCCTCCCACCTCCACCGCGGCGCTGCGGGGCGGCCGGCGCCCAGGCGACCCCGTCCCGCGGTACGGGCACGCGACACGGCCCGCGCCGCGACCGCGGGTCGGGCTCGGCCCGTCTCCGGAATGCCACGCCGGAGCCGGCACCCTCCCCCGCGCCCGGGCCTCGGCCCGCGCCGGGGAGCGCCGCAGGACCCGGCGCCCTCCCGCGCGCCCCGACCGCCGGCCGGAGGCTCACCCCGCGTCCGGCATGTCGCGTCCGTGCCCGGCGGGCTCCCCCTCGTCCGTGTCCGGGCGCGGGCGCGGCAGCACCGGCTGGAGCACCAGCATCCGCTCGACCAGCCGGATGAACATCGCCACGTCCCGTATCAGGTCGTCGGCGTCGCGGTGGCCGGCCGCGCCCTGGACGCCGGCCTCGGCCAGCGCGCGGCGCCGGGCGCCCGAGGCGAACAGGGCGCTCCACTCGGTGAGTTCGGGCGCGATCTCGGGGAGCACTTCCCAGGCGCTCCGGATGCGGGCCCGGCGTCGTGGTGTGGTCTCCGGGCGGCCCCGCGCGGCGAGCACGGCGGCGGCGGTGCGCAGGGCGGCGAGGTGGGCCGTCGCGTACCGCTCGTTCGGCGCCCGGAGGGCGGTGGCCTCGTCGAGTCCGGTGCGGGCCTGGGCGAGCAGGTCGAGCGCGGCGGGCGGGGCCGTGGTCCGGCGCAGCACGGGGTGCACGTCGCTCGCCGGGCCGGTCAGTGAGGGGGCAGGGCCGGTGGCGCGGCGCCGACTGGCGGCGGCTGCGGACGAGTTGGCCATGACGAACCTCCTGTCGTCTGGGTACACGGCACAGGTGCCGTATGTGCCCATCGTGAGGTACGGCACTGACAATCCGTTCTGACCTGCGCTTTTGCTTCGCTCCTAGGTTCGGGGTACTTTTTGCACTGACCAGTCAGTTCAAAAAGCCGGCCCGCAAGGCCGGTTGCACCGCACAGGGGGGGAAGCCTTGGACGGCCCTCAGGAGAGCCCCGAGGAGCGCCCGCAGGACACGGCGGGCGGCCTCGGGGTCATGGCCCGCGACCTCGGGCTGCGGGGCCCGCGCGGCTGGGCGTTCCGCGGCATCGGCCTCGACGCCGGACCCGGTTCGCTGATCGCGGTCGAGGGCCCGTCCGGGTCCGGCCGCACCTGCCTGCTGCTCGCGCTCACCGGCCGGATGAAGCCGACCGACGGAGTGGCCGTCGTGGGCGGGTTCGGACTGCCCCGGCAGATGGCCGCCCTGCGCCGGGTCAGCGCGCTCGCCAACGTAGCCGGGGTCACCGACCTCGACCCGGCCCTCACCGTCGGCGAGCACCTGCGCGAACGGGCGCTGCTGCAGCGCCGGTTCCGCGACTCCCTGCGCGGGCTGCTGCGGCCCCGCGCCGAGCGGAGGGCCGAGGCGAAGCTGCTGATCGACGACGCCCTGGCCGCCGCCGGTCTCGACCCGGCCACCCTGCCCAAGGGCGCCCGCACCGCCGTACGGGATCTGGAACGCATGGAGGCGCTGCGCCTGTCGCTCGCCCTGGCGCTCATGTCGGCGCCCCGGCTGCTCGCCGTCGACGACGCCGACTTCAAGCTGTCGAACGACGAACGGGCCGAGGTCTGGGCGCTGCTCGCCTCCCTCGCCGGGTCCGGGACGACCGTGCTGACGGTGTGCAGCGAGGCCCCTGACGGCGCGGTGACCGTCTCCACCGGGCGGACGGTCCCGGCGAACCACGGCGAAGCGAACGACGACGAAGCGAACGAGGACGAAGCGAAGGGGGCGGCCGATGCGCTCGCCGAAACTGGCCGCGCTTGAGCTGAGGCGCTTCGGGCGCGGGAAGCTGCCCCGCGCCGCCCTGGTGGCGCTGCTGGTGCTGCCGCTGCTCTACGGCGCCCTGTACCTGTGGTCCTTCTGGGACCCCTACGGCCGCCTGGACCGCATCCCGGTGGCGCTCGTGAACGACGACCGGGGCGCGACCGCCGACGGCAGGAGGGTCACGGCCGGCGACGATCTCACCAAGGGCCTGCTCGAGAGCAAGACCTTCGACTGGCACCGGGTCGACGCCGACGAGGCCCGCCGGGGCGTCGAGGACGGTACGTACTACCTGTCGCTGACCATGCCCGCCGACTTCAGCAGGCGGATCGCCTCCAGCGCGGGCGACTCCCCGGAGACCGGCGCGCTCCAGGTCCGTACGAACGACGCCAACAACTACATCGTCGGGCAGATCTCGCGGACGGTCTTCAGCGAGGTGCGCACCGCCGCCTCCACCAAGGCGTCCCGGTCCTTCCTGGACCGCATCTTCATCTCCTTCTCCGAGATCCACGGCAAGACCGTGACGGCGGCCGACGGCGCCGACCGGCTCAAGGGCGGCATCGGCAAGGCCGAACAGGGCTCCAAGGACCTCGCCGAAGGCCTGGCGGAGGCCAAGAAGGGCAGCGGCAAGCTGTCCAAGGGCCTGCGCAGGCTCACCACCGGCGCCGCCTCCCTGGAGGACGGCTCGCGGCGGGTCGCCGACGGCACCCAGGCCCTCGCCGACAAGGTCAACGCGGTCGACGGCAAGGTGGGCCCGTTCGTCGAGAAGAACGAGAGGACGATCGGGGACACCGCCCGGCTGGTGGCCGACTCGGCCAAGGCCGTGCGCCACAACCTCGACACGCTGGTGAAGGTGGCCCCGGGCGCCGCCAAGGGCGCGCACGCGGCCTCCGAGGTCCTGGACGGCGTCTACGCGAGGCGCTGCGCCGAACCCGTCCTGCCGGACCCCGCCTGCGCCGACCTGAAGAAGGCCAAGGAGGCCGCCGCCGACGTGGCCGCCGTCGCCGACGACCTGAACACGCTGATCGCGGACCAGCACGGTGACCTGAAGACGCTCGACGGCAACCTCGGCACGCTCCAGAAGCAGGCCCAGGCGCTCGCCGTCCGCGCTCCGCACCTGTCCGAGGACATCGACGACGCCGTCAAGAAGATCAACCAGCTGAACTCGGGTGCCGGGAAGGTCGCCGCGGGCGCCAAGAAGCTGCACGCCGGGCTGGGCACCGCGAGCACGGGCGCGAGCGGCCTCGACAAGGGCGTGGGCAGGCTCCGGACGGGCGCCGACGACCTGAGCGGCGGCATGTACAAGCTGGTCGACGGCTCCGGCAAGCTCGCCGGCGGCCTGCACGACGGCGCCGAGCGGATCCCGGACTACGACAAGAAGGACCGCGACGCGCGCACCGGCGTCATGGCCGATCCGGTCCAGCTCGCCGCCCGGGACCTGCACCACGCGCCGAACTACGGCACCGGTTTCGCCCCGTACTTCATCCCGCTGTCCCTGTGGGTGGGCGCCATGGTGGCGTACATGCTGATCCCGCCGATGAACCGGCGCGCGCTCGCCGCGGGCGCCTCGGCCCGGCGGATCGCGCTCGCCGGCTGGCTGCCGGTGGTGGCGGTCGGCGTGCTGCAGACGTCCGCCCTGATGGCGGTGCTGCACTGGGCGATCGGGCTCCAGATGGTGCGGGCCGCGGGGACGGTCGGCTTCCTGTTCCTGGTGGCGGCGTGCTTCGCCGCGATCGTGCAGTGGCTGAACGCGCGCTTCGGTGCGGCGGGCCGGATCCTCGTCCTCGCCCTGCTGATGCTGCAGCTGACGTCCGCCGGCGGCACCTACCCCGTGCAGACCAGTCCGGGCTTCTTCAACGCGATCCATCCGTTCCTGCCGATGAGCTACATCGTCGACTCCCTCCGCAGGCTCATCACCGGCGGCGGCCTCGGCCCGGTGTGGACGGCCTGCGCGGTGCTCACGGCCTTCACCGCGGGCGCGCTCGCGCTGACCGCGCTCGCGGCCCGCCGCCGGCAGGTGTGGTCGCTGGACCGGCTGCACCCGGAGCTGAGCCTGTGACCCCGCCGACGGCCGCGGCGCCCTCGGAGCGATCGGCGTGCCCGGCCACCTCCGCGTCCCCGGAGCGTTCGAGGCCACCGGCGCCCTCGGTGCCCTGCGCGGAGTCCGTTGCTGTGAGAATCGACGCCATGGAACGCAGCAGCGCCACGCGGGGCGGCCGTACCCGCCGCGAGGCCACCCGGCAGAAGCTCTACGAGGCAGCCGTCACGCTCATCGCCGAGCAGGGCTTCTCGGCCACCACGGTGGACGAGATCGCCGAGCGGGCGGGGGTCGCCAAGGGCACGGTCTACTACAACTTCGCGAGCAAGTCGGTCCTCTTCGAGGAGCTGCTGCGGCACGGTGTGGGACTGCTCACCGCCTCCCTGCGGGAGGCGGCGGAGCGGACGGCCCGCGAGGGCGGCAGCCGTGTCGACGCCCTGGACGCGATGGTCCGGGCCGGCCTCGTCTTCATCGACCGCTACCCGGCCTTCACCCAGCTGTACGTGGCCGAGCTGTGGCGCACCAACCGGGCCTGGCAGTCGACGCTGATGGTGGTCCGGCAGGAGGCGGTCGCGGTCGTCGAGGACGTCCTGCACGAGGGCGTGGCGGCCGGCGAGTTCAGCGACGAGATCGACGTCCAGCTGACCGCGGCCGCGCTGGTCGGCATGGTGCTGGTGGCGGCCCTGGACTGGAAGTCCTTCCAGCCGGAGCGCTCCCTGGACGACGTCCACGCGGCGCTGTCCCGGCTGCTCCAGGGGCGGGTGAGCGGCGGCCGCTGACGGGCACGCACGGCGGAAGGCGCCGGTGTGCGAAGGCCGCGTCCCCCGCGGGCCCTCGCGCACCGGCGCCTTTCGCGCCCCCCGTTCTTCCCCTTGGGCCCCCGTACGGTCGTTCCCCCGGGCTCCCCCGTGTCTCGCTCCCGCCGACGTGAGCCGGCGGAAGGAGCGGTCGAGGGCCGCCCCGTTCCGCCGCCCCGTGCCGGCGGTACCGGAGCCGTGCCCCTTCCCGTGCCTCCACTCTCCCGTCCGCGCAGGCCGGGCCCCATCCGCGCGCGTACTCATCTCACCGGCTAGGTACGGGTACTCACTCCTGCGCACGCGCCCCCACGACGCCGGTGCGTCCCCCGGTGCCGGCCGCGTGCGTGCCGCTGCTCCCCGGCCGCCCGGGGCGCGCTCGCGGCCATCGGCCGGGACGGCCCGCGCGCTTCAGCCCGTTGCGGGGAAAGCGCTGGTCAGCGCCCCGCCGCCGGAGCTGTCGGTGGCTGCCGATAAAGTCGCCGGCATGGCACGGATTGCGGTGATCGGCGCCGGGATGGGCGCGATGGCGGCCGCCGCCCGGCTGGCCGTCGCGGGCCACCGGGTGACGGTGTACGAGCAGACGGAGACGTACGGCGGAGCGGTGCGCCGTGTCGAGCGGGACGGCTTCGCCTTCGACACCGGCCCGGGACTGCTCCCGCTGCCCGCGGTCTACCGCGACCTCTTCGTCAAGACCGGCAAGGAGACGCTGGAGGACGTCGTCGAGCTGGTCCAGGTCGACCCCGCCGCGCGGCACGTCTTCGCGGACGGCACCGAGGTGTCCCTGCCGAACGCCTCGCGCGCGGGTGTCGTCGCGGCCCTGGACGAGGCCCTGGGCGCGGGCGCCGGTCAGCGCTGGGGCGACTTCCTGGTGCGGGCCCGCGAGACCTGGGACCGCACCCGGCGGCCACTGCTGGAGGAGCCGTTGTGGCCCGACTGGCGGGTACTCGCCGAGCGGGAGCCGTACCCGGCCGTACCGCACAAGCGGCTGCTGCGCACACGGCGGGCACGGACCCTGCGCGAGATCGGCTCCTGGGAGCTGCGTGACGAGCGGCTGGCCGCCCTCCTGGAGACCCAGGTGCTCGCGTACGGTCTCGATCCCCGGACCGTGCCCGCGAGCGCTGCCGTGCTGCCGTACATGGAGCACGCCTTCGGCACCTGGTACGTACGCGGCGGCATGCGCGAGCTGGCGCGGGCGGTGTACGAGCGGTGCGTGCGGCGCAAGGTCGAGTTCGTCTTCGGTGCCGAGGTCATCCGGATCCCGCAGAAGGACGGCCGGGCGGCGGGGGTGGAGCTGGCCGACGGTACGGCGGCGGGGGCCGACCACGTGGTGGCCGACGTGGACCCGGTGCGGCTGCGTGCCCTGACGGATCGTCCGCTGGACGAGGAAGGGGACGTGCGCGCCGACACGGTCTCGCCCCCGTTCGCCCGGTTCACCGTCCTGCTGGCCCTGCGCGGCGAGCGGGAGGCCGGCGCCGCGCACCGCACGGTCGTCCACGCACCGGACTTCGAGTCCGAGCTGGATCTGCTGGTCGCACCCGGCGGCGAGCGACCCGGGCGTCCCACGGTGACCGTGCTGCGCCCCGACGACCCCGCGCTCCGGCCGGACGGGGCGCACGAGTCCGCGGTGCTGTCCGCCGTGATGTCGGCCGAGGCCGGCTGGGAGGACGAAGCCGTGGTCCGGCACTGTGCCGACCTGCTCCTCGAAGCCGCCGGGTCCGCGGTGCCCGGCCTGCGGGAGCGTCTGCTGTGGCACGAGGTGCGCACGCCCGCGCACACCCAGGCCGAGACGGGCGCCCGCCACGGGGCCGTGCCCGCTCCCGCGCTCGCCGCCGGAGGCGGCCGTTTTCTGCACCCGGCGAACATCACGCGCCTGCCCGGTCTGTACCGGGTCGGCGGCTGGTCGCATCCCGGGGGCGGCCTTCCGCACGCGGGAATGTCGGGGGCGCTGGTGGCCGGACTGATCGTGGAGGGGCCGGAGTTCAGGGGCTCGCAGTGAGCGCGGGCCGGTCCTGACCGGGCGGCCCGGAACCGTCCCCGGCGGGTCGCGCCGGACGCGGGCCGGACGCGCCGGAAACGGTACTGCCCGTCAGAAACGGTACTGCTCGTCGAACCCGTTGCCGTGCGCCTGCCCTTGGTCCTGGCCCTGGCCGTTGCCCTGGTAGGGGTAGGACTGCTCGGGCGGGAGTTCACCGCCGTAGGTGCCGTCGCCGCGCTGCTGCGGGACCCAGACCCCGCTGGACGGGGTCTCGCCGCCGTAGCCGCCGGTGTACGCGTCCTGGCCGTAGCCCTGCTGGCCGTAGCCCTGCTGGTCCGCGTAACCGGTGTCGTAGGAGGCGTCGCCGTAACTCTGGGTGCCGATGTACGGGTCGGAGTAGGCGGCGTACTGCTGCTGGCCGGCGGCGTCGTAGCCGTAGCTCTGCTGTGCGTAGCCCGAGTAGTCGTACGCGTAGCTCTGGTCGGCGCCCTGGGCGGCGGTCGCGTACTGGTCCTGGGGGTGCCCGGCGGTGGCGTAGGCGGAGTCGGGGCCGCCCGGGTAACCGGAGGCGGAGTTGCCGTACACGCCGTAGGAGCCGGTGTCGTCGGGCATGGGCTGCGGCTCGTACACGGCGGTGGTCTCGGCTGCCGAGGGGCCGTCGGACCGGGCGGGGGTGAAGACGTCCTCGTGGTCGTACTCGTCGCCGTACGGCAGGCCGTCGCGGCCGTGGACGCCGTCGGCGTGGGCGCCGTCCGCAGCTTCGGGGTCGGAGACCTCCAGGGACGGCTCGTGGTGGTCCGCCGCCTCACCGCGGCGGCGCTTGCTGCCGGCGTCGGCGCCCGGGCCGCGGACCGCCCAGCCCGCCGCGAAGCCGCGGCGGAAGGACAGCGTGACGTAGGTCTGCCCGACCGCGAACGCGGCGGCGCCCAGACCGATGACGACGACGGACGGGATCAGCACGCCGAGCACGACGCCGAGGAAGCCGGCGAAGGCCAGCAACCGCCAGCGCAGGCGCGCCTTGTACTGCAGCAGCACCTCGCCGAGCAGCCACAGCGCGACGACGCCGAACGCGATGTAGAGGACCGTCCAGCCCATGTACGCCCCTCTCCCAGTGGCCGCTACGCAGTGTGTCCCATCGCGGTGCGGCCGGTCTAGGCCTGCGGGGGGTGGTGCAGGCCCAGGTTTTCGTAGATTTCCAGGGTCGCCGTGGAGTTGTTGAGCGTGATGAAGTGCAGTCCGGGGACTCCCTCGGCCAGCAGCCGCGCGCAGAACTCCGTGGCGAACTCGATCCCGATCGAGCGTACAGCCGCCGGATCGTCCTTGGCTGTGAGGATCCGCTCTTTCAGCTCGCCCGGGATCGAGGCGTTGCTGAGCTGCGGCAACCGCTCCAGCATCTTGACGCTGGTGACCGGCATCACTTCCGGGATCACCGGGGTCTCGCAGCCGGCCGCGGCGACCCGGTCGCGCAGGCGCAGATACGATTCGGGCTGGAAGAACATCTGCGTGATGGCGTAGTCGGCCCCGGCGCGGCACTTGTCGACGAAGTGCGCGACGTCGGTGTCCCAGTGGTCCGAGCGCGGGTGCATCTCGGGGAAGGCGGCCACACCGACGCAGAAGTCGCCCGACTCCTTGATGAGCCGGACGAGCTCGGCCGCGTACGTCACGCCCTGCGGGTGCGCCACCCACTCGCCCATCGGGTCGCCGGGCGGGTCGCCGCGCACGGCCAGCATGTTGCGGATCCCGGCGTCGGCGTACTGGCCGATGATGTTGCGAAGTTCCGCGATGGAGTGGTTGACCGCGGTGAGATGGGCGACCGGGGTGAGCGTCGTGTCGGAGGCGATCTGCTCGGTGGCCCGCACGGTGCCCGAGCGGGTGGAACCGCCGGCGCCGTAGGTCACGGAGACGAAGTCGGGGGCGACCGCCTCGACCCTCCGGAGCGCGTTCCACAGGTTGCGCTCGCCCTTCTCCGTCTTGGGCGCCCAGAACTCGAACGAGTACGTCGCCTTGCCTGCGGCGAGGATGTCGCGGACGGTCCGGGCGCGATCTGTCCGGGTGGATGCGGTTCCGAGGGCCATACTCGCAGGTTATCCAGGGTGCGCCGGTCCCCCAACCGAAAGCCGGAAATTTGCCTGATTTGTCGACTCGTTGTTCACCCCTTGGACATCCGGACCCCGCGAAATCCCCTCCGCACCCGTCGGTGTCCACGGAATGAGACGGCTCGGCACGGACCGCCGGCACCGAGACGGCTGAGACCGAGCGCGCCGGGACCGGGCCGGACGGGAGCGGGCGGAGGCCGAACCCGGGCCGGACGGGAGCGGGCGGAGGCCGAACCCGGGCCGAGCGGGACCGCGGCCGAAGGGCGGGGCCGGCCGGCCGATGACGCCTACGCGGCCCCGCGCAGCCGCTCGGCGAACTGCGCCGCCGCCGCGCCGGGGTCGTCCGCCGCGGTGATCGCCCGGACCACGACGACGCGGCGGGCGCCGGCGTCGAGGACCTCGTCCAGGTTGCCGAGGTCGATGCCGCCGATGGCGAACCAGGGCCGGGCGGTGCCGAGGGCGGCGGTGTGGCGGACCAGGTCCAGGCCGGGGGCGGGGCGGCCGGGCTTGGTGGGCGTGGGCCAGCACGGACCTGTGCAGAAGTAGTCCACGCCGTCCTGCGCGGCGGCCGCCTCGGCCTCCGCCTTCGAGTGCGTGGAGCGGCCGATCAGCACGTCGCCCCCGAGGATCGCGCGGGCCGCGGGGACCGGGAGGTCGCCCTGGCCCAGGTGGAGCACGTCGGCGCCGGCGGCGTGCGCGACGTCCGCCCGGTCGTTGACCGCGAGCATCCTGCCGTGCCGGGCGCAGGCGTCGGCGAAGACCCGGAGGTGCTCCAGCTCCTCGGCCGCCTCCATGCCCTTGTCGCGCAGCTGCACGATGTCCACCCCGCCGGCCAGGACCGCGTCCAGGAACTCGGGCAGGTCGCCCTGGCGGGTCCGGGCGTCCGTGCACAGGTAGAGCCGGGCGCCGGCCAGCCGGTCACGGGCGCGGGCGGCGGTGTCGGGCATACGTGGATCCCCCCGGTGTCGGTGCGGTGTGTCGTCGGCGTACGGGACGCGCCCCGGAGGGGCCGTGACCCCGGCGGGCCGCAGCCCGCCGCGGCCGCGGCCCCGGTGGGCGCGGCCCGTACGCCGTGGGAACGGTTGTACTGGATCAGACGGCGAGCGCCTGGGCGCGGCGCTTCACCTCCGTGCCGCGATTCTCGCTCAGCGCCTGCGCGGGGGTGCCGGGCAGGGTCGGGTCGGGGGTGAAGAGCCACTCCAGCATCTCTTCGTCCGTGAAACCGTCGTCCCGCAGGAGCGTCAGGGTCCCGGACAGTCCCTTGACGACCTTGTCCCCGTCGATGAAGGCGGCGGGGACGTGCAGCGCGCGGTTCTCACCACGGCGTACGGCGATGAGCTGGCCGTCCTTGACCAGCTGCCGCACACGTGTCACCTCGACGCCGAGCTGTTCGGCGATGTCGGGGAGGGTGAGCCAGGCGGGGACGAGAGCATCGATCTTTGCGTCAATCTCGGTCACGGGATCAAGCGTGCCATCTGGGACCGACAGTCGGAAGTCAGGCCCGTCCACCCGGGGAGGGTCCTACGTCGGCGCCGTGGGCGGCGCTCCCTCGGCGGTGGCGGTCTTCAGCGGGCGCGCGGGGTCCTCCAGCAGGCCGGGATCCATCGGCGTGCCCGCCTCGATCAGGCGTCTGCCCTGGGCGAGGTCCCGCGGACGGCCGACCGCCAGCAGGGCCACCAGGCGGCCCTCGCGCAGCCAGCACACCGTCCACGCCGGTCCGGACGGGTCGCCGCGCAGGACGGTGGTGTCGGCGGACGCGTGGTGGCCGGCGTACTGCACGAAGCGGCCGAACTGCTCGGACCAGAAGTACGGGACCGGGTCGTAGACCGCGGGGGTCTCGCCCAGGATGTTCGCCGCGACGGTGCGCGGACCCTGCAGGGCGTTGTCCCAGTGGTGGACGAGCAGGCGCTCCCCGTACCGGCCCGAGGGGAAGGAGGCGCAGTCGCCGACCGCGTACACGTCCGGCGCGCCGGCGCGCAGGTGGTCGTCGGCCAGGACCTCGCCGTGGGCGCCCAGGGGGATGCCGGAGCCGGCCAGCCAGCCGGTGGCGGGGCGCGCGCCGATGCCGACCACGACGGCGCCCGCGGGCAGCCGCGTGCCGTCGTCGAGGACCACCGCGCCCGGTTCGACGCGCGCCACGCGCGCGTGGGTGCGCAGCACGGCGCCGGAGTCGGCGTACCAGGCGGCCATCGGTGCGGCCACCTCGGCGGGCAGCGCCCCGGCGAGCGGGCGGTCCGCGGCCTCGACGACCGTCACCGCGCAGCCCGCCTCGCGGGCGGCGGTGGCGAACTCGGCGCCGATCCAGCCGGCCCCGACGACCACGACGTCGTGCTGCCGGGCGAGGACCGGACGCAGCCGTTCGGCGTCGTCCAGGGTGCGCAGCAGGTGGACGCCGGGGACACCCTCGGCACCCGGCAGCCGGACCGGTTCGGCGCCGGTCGCCAGCACGAGCACGTCGTAGGGCACGGGACCGGTGGAGGTGTCGAGGACGTGCGCGTCGACCCGCACGGCGAGCGCCTCGCGGCCCAGCTGGAGTTCGATGCCGAGGGCCTCGAAGTCGACGTCGAAGGCGGAGTCCTCGGCCTTGCCGAGCAGGACGGCCTTGGACAGGGGCGGCCGGTCGTAGGGCTGGTGGGGTTCGGCGCCGATCAGCGTCACGGTGCCGGTGAAGCCCTGCTCGCGCAGGGCCACCGCGGTCTGCACTCCGGCCATGCCCGCGCCGGCGACGACCACGTGCCGTGGCTGTGACGTGCCGTGTTCCTGCGTCTGCTCGCTCACCCGATCACCTTAGACACCTGACGGAGGGTCAGTCAGGGTGCGGACCGCGTGACCTGCTGCACAGCGGGGCCGGTCACCTCTTCCACCACGCTCGTCCCGCTCCCCGGCTGCGACTCCCACTGCCAGCTCTCCTCCAACCGGACACGCCCGTCGGGCAGTTCGACCACCGTCGACACACAGTGCCCGCAGGACGTGGTCCCGTCGTGCTTGAGCTGCACGTACCGGAAGTCGAGGCGGTCCCCTTCCCGGATACCCACCAGATGGCCGCGTACGACGTCACCGCCCGCGTATTCGGCCCAGATCTCCCCGTTCCGCTCGTGGTAGGTGAACCGGGTGCGGGTGCCCACCTGGCCGGGGGCCTGGTCGGCGACGGGGGCGAGGACGAGGCCGTCGAGCGAGCGCGGCATGGGCGAAGGCTCCCTTACGAGGTCGGTGCCCGGCGGGCTAGGGTGGCCACCGTACAAGCACTCGCGGGAGCCCGGACGCACCGGGCTGAGAGGGAGGCTGGCGGCCTCCGACCGTACGAACCTGATCCGGGTCATGCCGGCGAAGGGAGGGGCTGGACGCCCATGTCGTCTTCAGGTACGCCGTCTCCGAGTACGTCGCCTCCGGGCACCCCGTCGCCGGGCACGTCTCCGGACATCTCGGCCACGGGCACCTCGTCCCCGGGCACCGCGGACGTCCTGGTCGTCGGGGGCGGGATCATCGGGCTCGTGACGGCCTGGCGGGCGGCGCAGCGCGGCCTGACCACGGCCGTGGTGGATCCCGAACCGGGCGGCGGGGCCGCGCAGGTGGCGGCCGGGATGCTCGCCGCCGTCACCGAACTGCACCACGGCGAGCAGACCCTGCTCGGGCTGAACCTGGCCTCGGCCCGCCGCTATCCGGACTTCGCGGCCGAGCTGACCGAGCTGACCGGCCTCGACCTCGGCTACCGCCGGTGCGGCACGCTCGCCGTCGCGCTGGACGCCGACGACCGGGCCCATCTGCGGGAGCTGCACGCGCTGCAGCAGCGGTCGGGCCTGGACTCCGAGTGGCTGTCGGGGCGCGAGTGCCGGCGGCTGGAGCCGATGCTCGCGCCGGGTGTGCGGGGCGGTCTGCGGGTGGACGGCGACCACCAGGTAGACCCGCGGCGGCTGGCCCGCGCCCTGGTGACCGCGTGCGAGCGGGCGGGCGTGGTCTTCCACCGCGCCTGGGCCGAGCGGCTGACCGTGGTCCGGGACCGGGCGGCGGGCTGCGTGCTGCGCGACGGCACGGTGCTGGGCGCGGGCCGGGTGGTGCTCGCGGCGGGCAGCCTCAGCGGCCGGCTCGCGGGCGTGCCGGCCGACGTGCTGCCGCCGGTGCGGCCGGTGAAGGGCCAGGTGCTGCGGCTGACCGTGCCGAAGCGGTACGCGCCCTTCCTGAGCCGGACGGTACGGGCCGTGGTGCGCGGCAGCCAGGTCTACCTGGTGCCGCGGCTGAACGGCGAGCTGGTGGTCGGGGCGACCAGCGAGGAGCTGGGCTGGGACACCGCGGTGACCGCGGGCGGTGTGTACGAGCTGCTGCGGGACGCGCACGAACTGGTGCCGGGGATCACCGAGCTGCCGCTGACGGAGACCCGGGCCGGGCTGCGTCCGGGCTCCCCCGACAACGCGCCGCTGCTCGGCCCGACCGACCTGGACGGGCTGCTGCTGGCCACCGGGCACTACCGCAACGGCGTGCTGCTCACCCCCGTCACCGGGGACGCCCTGGCACACGCCCTGGTCACCGGGGACCTGCCCGACGACGCCCGCCCCTTCAGCCCGCGCCGCTTTCGCGCCGCCGCACTCTCGGAGCAGCCCGCATGAACATCTCGGTCAACGGGGAGCCGCGCGAGGTCGCGTCCGGCACGGCTCTGGACACCGTCGTGGCGTTGCTGACCGCCGCCCCCGCCGGAGTGGCCGCCGCCCTCAACGAGACCGTCGTCCCGCGCACGCGGTGGTCGTCCACGGCCCTGGCCGAGGGCGACCGCGTCGAAGTGCTGACCGCCGTCCAGGGGGGCTGACCCATGGCCGACGACCACCTCGTCCTCGGCGGAACGTCCTTCACCTCCCGGCTGATCATGGGCACCGGCGGGGCGCCCAGCCTGGAGGTGCTGGAGCGGGCGCTGGTCGCCTCCGGCACGGAGCTGACCACGGTCGCGATGCGGCGGGTCGACCCCTCCGTGCACGGATCCGTGCTGTCGGTGCTGGACCGGCTGGGCATCCGGGTGCTGCCGAACACCGCCGGCTGCTTCACCGCGGGTGAGGCGGTGCTCACGGCGCGGCTGGCGCGGGAGGCGCTGGGCACCGACCTGATCAAGCTGGAGGTCATCGCCGACGAGCGGACGCTGCTGCCGGACCCGATCGAACTGCTGGACGCCGCCGAGACGCTGGTCGACGACGGGTTCACGGTGCTGCCGTACACGAACGACGATCCGGTGCTCGCGCGGAAGCTGGAGGACGCCGGCTGTGCGGCGATCATGCCGCTGGGATCGCCGATCGGGTCCGGGCTCGGCATCCGCAACCCGCACAACTTCCAGCTGATCGTGGAGCGGGCGCGGGTGCCCGTGATCCTCGACGCAGGCGCCGGTACGGCCTCGGACGTGACGCTCGCCATGGAGCTGGGGTGCGCGGGGGTGATGCTGGCGTCGGCGGTGACGCGGGCGCAGGAGCCGGTGCGGATGGCGGAGGCGATGCGCTGCGCGGTGGAGGCGGGCCGGCTGGCCCGGCTGGCGGGACGCATCCCCCGGCGCTACCTCGCCGAGGCGTCGTCCCCCACGGAGGGCATGGCCCGGCTGGACCCGGAGCGGCCCGCCTTCTAGGCGTCCGCCGCGGGGTGCGGCCGTGTCCGGGGTGGCGTGCGAAGCGTCACAGGTCGGTCGCAGTACCGCTCCTCCTTGCGGACGAGGCGGCGTGGCGCCGGTGACGGCTCGTAGACTCACCTGCGTGGATACGACCCTTCAGGACCCATTGGTCGGGCAGGTGCTCGACGCCCGTTATCGCGTGGACGCGCGGATCGCGGTCGGCGGGATGGCCACGGTCTACCGGGCCCTGGACACCCGCCTGGACCGCGTCCTCGCGCTGAAGGTGATGCACCCGACGCTCGCGGCCGACGGAAGTTTCGTCGAGCGGTTCATCCGGGAGGCCAAGTCGGTCGCCCGGCTCGCCCACCCGAACGTGGTGCAGGTCTTCGACCAGGGCACCGACGGGTCGTACGTCTATCTGGCCATGGAGTACGTCGCGGGCTGCACCCTGCGCGACGTGCTGCGCCGGCGCGGGGCGCTGCAGCCGCGCGCCGCGCTGGACATCCTGGAGCCGGTGCTCGCCGCGCTCGGCGCCGCGCACCGGGCGGGCTTCGTGCACCGCGACATGAAGCCGGAGAACGTCCTGATCGGGGACGACGGCCGGGTCAAGGTCGCCGACTTCGGGCTGGTGCGGTCCGTGGACACCGTCACCAACACCACCGGCACCGTCCTCGGCACCGTCTCCTACCTGGCGCCGGAGCAGATCGAGCAGGGCACCGCCGACCCCCGGGTCGACGTGTACGCGTGCGGGGTCGTCCTGTACGAGATGCTGACCGGTGGCCGCCCGCACCAGGGCGAGACGCCCGCGCAGATCCTCTACCAGCACCTGCACGCGGACGTGCCGGCGCCGTCGGCCGCGGTGCCGGGGCTGCCGTCCGAGCTGGACGCGCTGGTCGCGACGGCCACCGCCCGCACCCCCGCCGACCGGCCGCACGACGCGGTCGCGCTGCTCGCGCACGTCCGGCAGACGCGGGCCGCGCTCGGCCCGGAGCAGCTCGACGCGGTGCCGCCGCAGGCGCTCACCGCGGAGCACAGCAACGCCGAGGACCGTACGAGCGTGATCCCGCGCGCGCTGACGGTGCCGCGCCCGCTGGCCTCCGAGGAGGGCGCCGAGGCCGGCGCGCTGCACCGCACCAGCCGGCTGGAGTCTCCCGCGCCGCCCGCACCGGCGCGGCGCACGGGCCGCCCGCGGCGGGGTCTGGTGACCGTCCTCGCCGTGGTGCTGCTGGTCCTCGGGGCCGGCGCCGGGGTCTGGTACATCAACTCCGGCCAGTTCACGAAGGTCCCCCCGGTGCTGGCGAAGACCGAGGCGCAGGCCAGGGAGCGGCTCAGGGCGGCCGGTCTCGAGGTCAAGCAGGTCAAGCACGCCTACAGCGACACCGTGAAGCGCGGCACCGTCATCAGCACGGACCCGGAGACCGGCGCCCGTATCCGCAGCAACGACTCCGTCTCGCTCACCCTCTCCGACGGACCGGAGACCGTGAAGGTGCCCTCCGTGCGCGGCTACCGGCTGGACAAGGCGCGCAGCGCGCTGCGCGAGGCCGGGCTGGAGCCGGGCATGGTGAGCCGGACGTTCAGCGAGGACTTCCCCCAGGGCTTCGTGGTCGCCACGGAGCCGGCGGCCGGCATCGAGCGGCGGGCCGGCTCGGCGATCGCGCTCACCGTGAGCAAGGGCGCCCCGGTGGACGTGCCGGACGTAACCGGGGAGAGCCTGGAGGAGGCGAGGTCCGACCTGACGGGCGCGGGTCTGCGGGTGCGGGTCGCCGCGGAGCAGGTCACCTCCGAGTTCGACCGGGGACAGGTCGCCCGGCAGACCCCGGGCGGTGGCGGACAGGCCGCCGAGGGCGACACGGTCACGCTGACCGTGTCCAAGGGCCCGGAGATGGTCGAGGTGCCGGACGTGACCGGCGACAGCGTGGACCAGGCGAAGAAGGCGCTGGAGGGCGCCGGCTTCAAGGTCGAGGAGGACCGCGGTCTGCTCGGGCTGTTCGGCGACACCGTCAAGAAGCAGTCCGTGGCGGGCGGCGACCGGGCGCCCAAGGGGTCGACGATCACGATCACCATCCGGTGAGACGCGTGGGGCACCGAGGCACGCCAGGCGCGTGAGGCGCCTCCGGGAGCCGTCCGTGACACGGTGGCTGGGGACGCGGTGGCCCGGGACGCGGTGGCCGGGGACACGGTGGCCGGGGAGGCGGTGGCCGGGGGCCGGGGGCCGCCGGGCGCATGACACCCTGAACGGGTGAGCAGTCAGCAGTCCCGCGCCCTCCCCCGTCCCTCCCGCAACCCCGTCGGCGCGCACGTCCCCGTCGCCGGCGGACTGCACTCCGTGGGCCTGTCCTACGCCCGCGAGCTGAAGGCCGAGGCCGTGCAGGTCTTCGTCGCCAACCCGCGCGGCTGGGCCACGCCGACGGGCAGTCCGCGGCAGGACGAGGCGTTCCGGGCCGCCTGCGCGGAGGAGTCGATCCCGGCGTACGTGCACGCCCCCTACCTGATCAACTTCGGCTCGCACACCGAGGCCACCGTGGAGCTGTCGGTGGCCTCGCTGCGGCACTCGCTGCGGCGCGGGCGGGAGATCGGCGCGCTGGGCGTGGTGGTGCACACCGGCAGCGCGACCGGCGGCCGGGACCGGGCGGTGGCGCTGCGGCAGGTGCGGGAGCGGATGCTGCCGCTGCTGGACGAGCTCACCCACGACGACGACCCGTACCTGCTGCTGGAGTCGACCGCGGGACAGGGCGCCTCACTCTGCTCGCGCACCTGGGACTTCGGGCCGTACTTCGAGGCGCTGGACGCGCATCCGAAGCTGGGCGTGTGCCTGGACACCTGCCACATCTTCGCCGCCGGGCACGACCTGACCGGCCCGAGCGGTATGCACGGGACGCTGGACCTGCTGGTGGACACGGTGGGCGAGGGCCGGCTGCGGCTGATCCACGCGAACGACTCCAAGGACGTGGCAGGCGCGCACAAGGACCGGCACGAGAACATCGGCGCCGGTCACATCGGCGAGGACCCCTTCCGCGCCCTGATGACCCACCCGGCCACCGAGGGCGTACCGCTGGTCATCGAGACGCCGGGCGGCAGGGCGGGTCACGCGGCGGACGTGGAACGGCTGAAGAAGCTCAGGGACGGCTGACCGCCCGGACGGGACCGCCGGTCCGTCGCCGCCTCCGTGCCCTCAGAGCTCGGGGCCGTCCCCCGGTCCCTCCTGGTAGGAGTAGCGCTGTTCCTTCCAGGGGTCGCCGACGTTGTGGTAGCCGCGCTCCTCCCAGAAGCCTCGGCGGTCCGCGGTCATGTACTCCACGCCGCGGACCCACTTCGGGCCCTTCCAGGCGTACAGGTGGGGGACGACCAGGCGGAGCGGGAAGCCGTGCTCGGCGGTGAGCAGTTCGCCGTCCTTGTGGGTGGCGAACAGGGTGCGGTCGGCGGCGAAGTCGGACAGCCGCAGGTTGGAGCTGAAGCCGTACTCCGCCCAGACCATCACATGGGTGACCTCGGGCGCGGGCGGGGCGATCTCGAGGATCGCGCGGGCCGGGATGCCGCCCCATTCGGCGCCGATCATGCTGAACTTCGTGACGCAGTGCAGATCGGCCACCACGCTGGTGTACGGCAGGGCCGTGAACTCCTCGTGCGTCCAGCAGTGCTTCTCACCGTCGGCGGTGGCCCCGAAGACCCGGAACTCCCAGCGCTCGGGGCGGAACTTGGGCACCGGCCCGTAGTGCGTGACCGGCCAGCCCCGCTGAACACGCTGCCCCGGCGGAAGCTCCGTTCGCGCTGCTGCTCCAGACGCGTCTCCTGATGCGCGTTCCGCCGGCTGACCCATGACTCCATCCTGACAGACGGAAGGGGGTGCACCTGACCAGCCCCGGCCCGATCCGTGCAACTCGCACTAAGTGTGCACTTACTGGACCACCCCGAGAGCCGGTGTCATGATTCGGCACACTATGCCCAGTTTCGTCCGGAAGGAGCCCCCCGCGATGCAGGGCGACCCCGAGGTCATCGAACTGCTCAACGAGCAGCTCACCGCCGAGCTCACCGCGATCAACCAGTACTTCCTGCACTCCAAGCTGCAGGACCACAAGGGGTGGACGAAACTCGCGAGGTACACCCGGGACGAGTCCTTCGAGGAGATGCGGCACGCCGAGGTGCTGACCGACCGCATCCTGCTCCTGGACGGCCTGCCCAACTACCAGCGGCTCTCCCACATCCAGGTCGGGCAGACGGTGACCGAGATGTTCCGGGCCGACCGGCAGATCGAGGTCGAGGCGATCGACCGGCTGCGCCGGGGCGTCGAGGTGATGCGCAACAAGGGCGACATCACGTCGGCGAACATCTTCGAGGCGATCCTGGCCGACGAGGAGCACCACATCGACTACCTGGACACCCAGCTGGACCTCGTCGACAAGCTGGGCGAGGCGCTCTACCTGGCGACGGTCGTCGAGCAGAGCCAGCCCGACGCGTCGGGCCCGGGCACCTCAGGCTTCTCGACCCGCTAGGGCCGGTCCCTCAGGCGGCGTCGCCGAGCTCCACCGGAGCCGTCGCGGGCGTCGCCCCCGGGGCGAGCCGGGCGAGCGCCGGGAGTGCCTCGCCGGCCGGCTCGCGGCGCGGGCCGGCGCCGCGGCCGAGCAGAGCCTGGATACGGCGCACACATCCGCCGCAGTCGGTCCCGGCCTTGCAGGCGGAGGCGATCTGGCGGGGGGTGCAGGCGCCGTTCTCCGCGTGCCGCTTCACCTGCTGGTCGGTGATGCCGAAGCAACTGCAGACGTACACGCGGTCCACCTCCTGCCGGGGGATCATCTGGTCCTGCCGCATCCGGAGGGACCGGGTGACCCGTCCTCGGGTGAGGCAAACCTAACCTTACCCGGCACCCAGAACCCGCGAAAGTGGCGAGGGGCGCGAATCGGGTGTGATCCGCGCCCCACTCACCCGCCCGCGCCGGGCGGCCGGCTCACTGGTCCCGGTACATCTCGGCGACCAGGAACGCCAGGTCCAGCGACTGGCTGCGGTTGAGCCGCGGGTCGCAGGCCGTCTCGTAACGCTGGTGCAGGTCGTCGACGAAGATCTCGTCGCCGCCGCCCACGCACTCGGTGACGTCGTCGCCGGTCAGCTCCACGTGGATGCCGCCCGGGTGGGTGCCCAGCGCCTTGTGCACCTCGAAGAAGCCCTTGACCTCGTCGAGCACGTCGTCGAAACGGCGGGTCTTGTGGCCGGAGGCCGCCTCGAAGGTGTTGCCGTGCATCGGGTCCGTCACCCACGCCACCGTGGCGTCGGACGCCGTGACCTTCTCGACCAGCTCGGGGAGCTTGTCGCGGACCTTGTCGGCGCCCATCCGGACGACGAAGGTCAGCCGGCCCGGCTCACGCTCGGGGTCGAGGCGCTCGACGTAGGCCAGGGCCTCCTCGGGCGTCGTCGTCGGACCGAGCTTGATGCCGATCGGGTTGCGGATCTTCGAGGCGAACTCGACGTGCGCGTGATCCAGCTGCCGGGTGCGCTCACCGATCCACACCATGTGCGCGGAGACGTCGTACAGCTGCCCGGTGCGCGAGTCGACCCGGGTGAGCGCCGACTCGTAGTCGAGCAGCAGCGCCTCGTGCGAGGAGAAGAACTCGACGGTCTTGAACTCCTCCGGGTCCGCCCCGCAGGCGTGCATGAAGTTCAGCGCGTTGTCGATCTCCCGCGCGAGCTGCTCGTAGCGCTGGCCGGACGGGGAGGAGCGCACGAAGTCCTGGTTCCAGGCGTGCACCTGGCGCAGGTCGGCGTAGCCGCCGGTGGTGAAGGCGCGTACCAGGTTCAGCGTGGAGGCCGAGGCGTGGTACATCCGCTTCAGCCGCTCCGGGTCGGGGAGGCGGGCCTCCTCGGTGAACTCGAAGCCGTTGACCGAGTCGCCCCGGTAGGTCGGCAGGGTCACTCCGTCGCGGGTCTCCGTCGGCTTGGAGCGCGGCTTGGAGTACTGGCCGGCGATGCGGCCGACCTTCACCACCGGCACCGAGGCGGCGTACGTCAGGACGGCGCCCATCTGGAGCAGCGTCTTGAGCTTGTTGCGGATGTGATCGGCGGACACCGCGTCGAAGGCCTCGGCGCAGTCGCCGCCCTGGAGGAGGAACGCCTCTCCCTTGGCGACGGCCGCCAACCGGGCGCGCAGCTGGTCGCACTCGCCCGCGAAGACGAGCGGCGGATACGACTCGAGGTCCGCGATCACTGCGCGCAGAGCCTCGGCGTCGGGGTACTCGGGCTGCTGCGCCGCGGGCAGGTTTCGCCAGGTGTTGCCAGCGCTCGCGCTGGACTTAGCGTTCACGGTCACCTCGTAAACATTACGTGGTCGTGTCGCGGGTCCCTTCATCTGCTCATCAATTGAGACAGATGGTGCACAGGCGTGGACGGCACGGCAGGGGTCAGGAGGGACGGGCGGGTCGAGAGGGCCCGACGGGTCAGGAGGGACCGGCGCCGACGTCCAGCTGGTTGCGGTCGATGTTGATCGTCACGCCGCCGTAGGTCTCCTTGCGGTTGCCCGCGTACTGGTGGATGCGCTGGTGGTCGGCCCACAGGGTGGCCGGCAGGGCGGGGTCGTCGGTGCCGCTGTCGCCGTTCCAGCGGGCGAAGTGGATGACGTCGGGCAGGGTGGTCTTCTTCGCGTTCGCGACCAGGTCGGCGACCAGTGAGGAGACGCTGCCGTAGGCGCCTGACCGGTAGCCCAGCTCGTGCAGGCGCTTGGTCCACGCCTCCAGGTAGCCGAGCACCTGGGCGGTGGCGGATCCGCCGCGGTCGTACTGCTCCAGGTCGTTGTAGATCACGGTGCCCTGGCCGAGCCCGAGTGCGGAGGCCTGGGCGACCGCGTCCTCGGCGGCCTCCCGGCCCTGCGGGACCGGGTCGGTGATGGGGGCGCAGGCGTCCCCGCAACTGCTGGCGGCCGACTGGAGGCCGACGTAGAGCGGGAAGAAACGCCAGCCCTTCGTGTACTGGGCCTGCACCCACGGGGCGGTCAGCCGCGCCTGGCCGCAGGCCCGGTTGACGCCGCCGATGTAGATGCCGACCGCCCCGTAGGGCGAGGCGGACTTCCAGGCGTTCATGGACGACTGGCTCGGGGCGGTGCAGGCGTCGAAGCCCCGGCCCTGATGGGTGGAGGCGATGGCGGGGACGGTGAGCGCGGCCGGCACCCCGCCCGGCTTCTCCGCGCGGGCCGCGGCGATGGGCAGCCCGGCGCTGTCCAGCACCCTCCGGATGGTCTCGCGGTCGCCGCCGTAGGGAGCCGTGACGGCGATCTGGTCGGCGGTCGCCCGGTAGACGCGGGCCGTGCGGTTCTCGGTGACGGCGCTCTTCGTCCCGGCGGCCGCGGGCTGCACCCAGAGGGACTCGGTGCGGCCCACGGCGCGCGCGGGGCAGTCCTGCCGCTCGCCCGGCGTGCCGAGGTAGACCGCGTGCCGGTCGAAGCGGACGCAGGCGGTCGGGTGCTCGGCGAGGTCGATGACCGGCCAGGCGGCGGGGACGGAGAACGTGTGACCGCGGTAGGTGACGGTCCGGGTGTCGTCCGTCGTCGCCCGGGCGGCGGGCCCGGCGGCGCCGAGGACCGCGCAGGCGGTCACGGCCGCGAGCGTGGCGAGGGCGCGCGGGGCGCGGCGTCCGTTCCGGGCGGGGGTCCGTGGTGATCGTGGTGCGGACAAGGTGCTCTCCTCCGTCGGGGTGTGCCGCGGGAAAACCGGGGTGGGGATCCGCGCGCCGTGACGGACGCCCTCCTTCCACGCGGCGAACCCGCCGGAAACCGGCAGTGATGCGTATGGGCGACACCGGGTGGGGTAAAGTGCGGCGCATGTTCGCGCATTCGACCCGTAACCAGAACTGGTGGTGGACCGCTCGTCCGGCGGCCCACTGACTGCGCGTCGACCACACTTCGCGAAGGCCGCCCGAGGGGCGGCCTTCGGCGTTCTCCGCGACCGGCCGTTCCTCCCGATCACGACAGCGATCACCGACCTCGGTGCCCACCGACGGAAGAGGAACCCATGGACCTGGCGCATCTGCCGTACGACGACCGCCCGTTCGCCCTGCTGCGCCGCCGCACCCCCGGCCGCGACCACGACGTGGTCGAGGTGCTGCGCGGCCCCGTCACCACCTGCGACCGCCTCGCCGGCCTGCCCGACGAGTGCCTCGCCCTCGTCCCCTTCCGGCAGATCCGCGAGCGCGGCTTCGACGTCCGCGACGACGGCACCCCGCTGGCGGTGCTGACGCCCGAGGAGCGGTACGAGATCCCGCTCGCCGAGGCGCTGGACCGGCTGCCGGCGCACGAGGTGCCGGTCGAGGGCGGCGCCTTCGACGTCGCCGACGAGGAGTACGCCGGGATCGTGGGGCGGGTGCTGCGCGAGGAGATCGGCGCGGGCGAGGGCGCCAACTTCGTGATCCGGAGGACCTACCAGGGGGAGATCCGGGGGTTCTCCCGCGTGGACGCCCTCGCGCTGTTCCGGCGGCTGCTGGAGGGCGAGCGCGGCGCGTACTGGACGTTCGTGGTGCACACCGGGGAGCGCACCCTCGTCGGGGCCAGCCCCGAGGTGCACGTCCGCATGTCCGGCGGGACCGTGGTCATGAACCCGATCAGCGGGACGTACCGCTATCCGGCGGACGGGCCGACGCCCGAGCACCTGCTCGGCTTCCTCGCCGACGGCAAGGAGATCGAGGAGCTGTCGATGGTCGTCGACGAGGAGCTCAAGATGATGTGCACCGTCGGCGACATGGGCGGGGTCGTCGTCGGCCCGCGGCTGAAGGAGATGGCGCATCTCGCGCACACCGAGTACGAGCTGCGCGGACGTTCGTCGCTGGACGCGCGCGAGGTGCTTCGGGAGACCCTGTTCGCCGCCACGGTGACCGGCTCACCGGTGCAGAACGCCTGCCGGGTCATCGAGCGCCACGAGGTGGGCGGGCGCGGCTACTACGCCGGGGCGCTCGCGCTGCTGGGCCGGGACGCCGCCGGGGTCCAGACCCTCGACTCCCCCATCCTCATCCGCACCGCCGACATCGACGCGGCCGGCCGGCTGCGGGTCCCGGTCGGTGCCACGCTGGTGCGCGGCTCCGACCCGGCGGGCGAGGTCGCCGAGACGCACGCCAAGGCGGCGGGAGTGCTGGCGGCGCTGGGCGTGCGGGCCGGCCGGCCGGGCGCGGAACGGGCGCTGCCCCGGCTCGCCGACGATCCGCGGGTGCGGGCGGCGCTGGACGGGCGCCGGGCCTCGCTGGCGCCGTTCTGGCTGCGGATGCAGGAGCGGCCCGCGGAGCCCGGCGGGCACGCCCTGGTCGTGGACGGCGAGGACACCTTCACGGCGATGCTCGCGCACGTGCTGCGCTCCTCCGGTCTGACCGTCACCGTCCACCGCTACGACGCGCCGGGGCTGCGGGACGCCGTGCGCGCGCACGAGGGCCCGGTCGTCCTCGGTCCCGGCCCCGGCGACCCCAGGGACGCCGCCGACCCGAAGATGCGCCTCCTGCGCGCGCTGACCGCCGAGGTCCTCGCGGGGCACCGGCACGGGGTGCTCGGCGTCTGTCTCGGGCACGAGCTGATCGCGGCCGAACTGGGGCTGGACATCGTCCGCAAGGAGGTGCCGTACCAGGGCGCGCAGACGACGATCGACCTGTTCGGCCGGGAGGAGACCGTCGGCTTCTACAACAGCTTCGTGGCGCGCTGCGACGACGAGGCGGCGGCGGAGCTGGCCGCGCACGCCGTGGAGGTCGGTCGCGCGGGCAACGGCGAGGTGCACGCGCTGCGCGGGCCCGGCTTCGCGGGCCTGCAGTTCCACCCGGAGTCGGTGCTGACGCTGAATGGCGCCGCGATCGTGCGGGAGGCGGTCGCTCAGGCGCGCGGCACCAGGACGTTCTCCGAGCGGCGGCCCGCCTTGTAGTCGAGGACGTTCTTCACCGTGGTGTCGACGATCTGCCGGAGCGCGTCCTCGGTGTAGTACGCCTGGTGGGAGGTGACCAGCACGTTGGGGAAGGTGACCAGGCGGGCCAGCACGTCGTCCTCGATGGCGTGCAGCGACTTGTCGAGGTAGAACAGGCCCGCCTCCGCCTCGTAGACGTCGAGGCCGACGCCGGTGAAACGGCCCTCGCGCAGTTCGGCGACGAGGGCCGTGGTGTCGATCAGGCCGCCGCGGCTGGAGTTCACCAGGATCGCGTCGTCCTTCATCGTCTTCAGGGCGCCGGCGTCGATGAGGTTGTGCGTCTCCGGCATCAGCGGGACGTGCAGGCTGACCAGGTCGGACTCGGCCAGCAGCTGGTCCCGGGAGACGTACTTCATGCCCAGCTCCATGCAGGCCGGGTTCTCGGCGACGTCCCAGCCGAGCAGCCGCATGCCGAAGCCGTGGGCGATCCGGGCGAACGCCTCGCCGATCTTTCCGGTGCCGAGCACGCCGGCGGTACGGCCGTGCAGGTCGCGGCCCATGAGCCCGTCGAGCCGGAAGTCGAAGTCGCGGGTGCGGATGGAGGCGCGCACGATGCGCCGGTTGACCGCGAGGGCCAGGGCCCAGGCGAACTCGGCGACCGAGTAGGGCGAGTAGTACGACACCCGGGCGACCGTCATGCCGAGCCGCTCGGCCATCCGGAGGTCGATGTTGTTGAAGCCGGTGGAGCGCTGGGCGATCATCCGGGTCCCGCCGGCCGCCAGGATCTCCAGCGTGCGCGGACCGAGGTCGGCGTTGACGCTGCTGGAGACGACCTCGGAGCCGGCGGCGATGGGGGCGGTGTCCTGGTTGAGGAAGACGTCCAGGCAGCGGACCTCGTGGTGGTCCCGGAAGGCCTGCTCGATCAGGGGCTTCTCGTCGGCCTGCACGCCGAAGGCCAGGATCTCCACGGGTCCCCTCCCGGGGTTGGCGCCGGAACTGTCTGGTACCGGCGAATATACGTGCCACCCGCCCCCGGTGCGCCGGACGGCCCGGACGGGTCAGCCGAAGAAGACGCCGATCTCGGCGTAGAGCTTCGGGTCGACCGTCTTCAGCCGGGCTGTGGCCTCCCCGATCGGGACACGGACGATGTCGGTGCCGCGCAGGGCGACCATCTTGCCGAAGTCGCCGTCGTGGACGCAGTCCACGGCGTGCAGCCCGAACCGGGTGGCGAGCCAGCGGTCGAAGGCGCTGGGCGTGCCGCCGCGCTGGATGTGCCCGAGCACGGTGGTGCGGGCCTCCTTGCCGGTGCGCTTCTCGATCTCCTTGGCCAGCCACTCGCCGACGCCGGACAGCCGGACGTGCCCGAAGGAGTCCAGCGACTCGTCCTTGAGCACCATGTGGCCGTCCTTCGGCATGGCGCCCTCGGCGACGACCACGATCGGGGCGTACGACGACGTGAACCGGGAGGTGATCCAGGCGCACACCTGGTCCAGGTCGAAGCGCTGCTCGGGGATGAGGATGACGTTCGCGCCGCCCGCGAGACCGGAGTGCAGGGCGATCCAGCCGGCGTGACGGCCCATCACCTCGCAGACCAGGACCCGCATGTGGGACTCGGCGGTGGTGTGCAGCCGGTCGATCGCCTCGGTGGCGATGCCGACCGCGGTGTCGAAGCCGAAGGTGTAGTCGGTGGCCGACAGGTCGTTGTCGATGGTCTTCGGCACACCGACGCAGGGCACGCCGTACTCCCCGGAGAGCCGCGCGGCCACGCCGAGGGTGTCCTCGCCGCCGATCGTGATGAGCGCCTCGACCTCCTGCTTGGCGAGGTTCTCCTTGATCCGCCGGATGCCGTTCTCCTGCTTGAGCGGATTGGTGCGCGAGGAGCCGAGGATGGTGCCGCCGCGGGGCAGGATGCCGCGCACCGCGGAGATGTCGAGAGGGACCGTGTCGCCTTCGAGGGGGCCCCGCCAGCCGTCCCGGAAGCCGACGAAGTCGTAACCGTACTCCTGCACGCCCTTGCGGACGACGCCCCGGATGACGGCGTTGAGCCCGGGGCAGTCGCCGCCTCCGGTCAGTACTCCGACCCGCATGGAAATGTCCCTTCGCCTCGGTTGCCTGATGCGGGTCACGTTAATGGTGACGCACGTCACTTCCGCAGGGGCGGGAGGGTCAATTCCAGTGAAATGTCCGGTAGTTGATTCCAGCAAATCCACCCGAAAGGGTGAGCTCGCCGCGTACGCGGGTTTACTCCCCGTCGAGTCCGCGCTCGATGGCGTACCGGACCAGCTCCACGCGGTTGTGCAACTGGAGCTTGCCGAGGGTGTTCTGGACGTGGTTCTGCACCGTGCGGTGCGAGATGACCAGGCGCTCGGCGATCTGCTTGTAGCTCAGGCCCTTGGCCACCAGGCGCAGGACCTCGGTCTCGCGCTCGGTGAGCCGGGGGGCCTTGGGCTCGTCCGCGTCCGATGTGGGCGCCGGCTCGGAGGCGAGGCGGCGGTACTCGCCGAGCACCAGACCGGCCAGGCCCGGGGTGAACACCGGGTCGCCGACGGCCGTGCGGCCCACCGCGTCCAGCAGTTCCTCCGTGGAGGCGGACTTGAGCAGATAGCCCGTCGCGCCGGACTTCACCGCCTCCAGGACGTCGGCGTGCTCGCCGCTGGCGGACAGCACCAGCACGCGCAGCGCCGGGTCGGCGGCGACGAGTTCCTTGCAGACCTGGACGCCGGGCTTCGCGGGCAGGTTGAGGTCCAGGACCAGGACGTCCGGCGCGGCCGCCATGGCCCGCCGTACGGCCTGCTCGCCGTCGCCCGCGGTGGCGACCACCTCGAAGCCGGCCTCGGCCAGGTCGCGGGCGACGGCGTCCCGCCACATGGGGTGGTCGTCGACCACCATGACCCTGATCGTGCCCCGCTCCTCGCTCATCGCCGCTCCGCCTTCCCCCGTGGTCCGTCCGTGATCCCGCCCCCGCGCCCGGGCCGGCGCCTCCCGGCGCCACCACCCCCGTCGCCGCCCTTGGGGACGGTCAGTTCGACCTCCGTGCCCTGGCCCGGGACCGAGATCAGCTCGGCCGTCCCGCCGAGGTCGCGCAGCCGGCCGCGGATCGACTGGGCCACGCCGAGCCGTCCCTCGCCCTCGGCCTCGGCGAGCCGTCCCGCGGGGATGCCGGGCCCGTCGTCGCGCACCGTCACGGTCACCGACTCCGGCTCGTCCTCCAGCAGGATCCACGCCCGGGCGTCCCGGCCCGCGTGCCGCCGGACGTTGTCCAGCGCGGCGCCGACGGCCGCGGCCACCTCACGGGCGGCGGCGGGCGGCAGGAGCACCGGGGCGCCCGGTTCGGCGAGCGCGACCCGCGCACCGGCGTACGGGGCGAGCAGGGAGCGCAGATCGACGGGACCGGCCGCCGCGCCGTCGTCCGGGCCGTCCTCCACGACGTGCACGACGGCGCCCTCGGCCGCGTCCCGCGACACCCGGGAGACGGGGACGAGCCCGCCGGAGACCAGGGTGCGCAGCGCCACCTCCTGCTCGCCCGCGAGCCGGCCCAGCTCCGCCGCCTCGCCGCCGACCACCGCGCCGCGCCGCTGCACCATGGCCAGGACCTGCAGGACGCCGTCGTGGATGTCCCGGGCGAGCCGCTCCCGTTCGCGGGTGGCGGCCTCGATCTCCAGGGCGCGGGCGAGGGTGCGCTCGGAGGCGCGGGCGACCTCGACGACGTAGCCGATGGCGATGGCGGCGACCCAGACCAGGATCACGTTGTGCACGGTGTCGCGGGCCGGGGTGCCGCGTTCGGCCAGGTTGACCAGGGCGACCGCGGTGGAGGCGAAGGCGGCCCAGCGCCAGCCGCCCCTGAGGGCGAAGGCCAGGACGGACCCCGCCGTCCATATCGACGGCAGCGTCGGGCCGCCGTCCGCGACCCGCTCGGGCGCGTCGGCGACGAGCGTGAGCAGGATGCCGGTGAGCGCGAGGGTGAGGTCGGCGGCCAGGAAGCGCTTGGTGCAGCTGGCCGCGTTCGCCACCTTCGGCAGGGTGGCCAGGGTCCACACGAACAGGACGCCGTAGTACCCGATGGCCACGCCAGGGCGGGGGAAACGGCCGTAGGCGGTGGCGAACAGGCCGACCGCGTAGAGCATCGTGAGCACCCGGTAGGCGCAGAGCGCACGCCACAGCGGCTGCTCGACCGACATCCTCATGACTTGTTCGCGCCTGGCCATGTCCCCCCTCGTCCGGCTGTCCGCCCCCGGCGCCGGTCCCACCCGCTCCCAGGACGGGTTCTACTCCGCGCGGTCGCCCTTCGCGGCGTTCTTCTCCTTCTCCGCCTGCTCCTTCTCGGCCTGCGCGAGCGCGGACCTCGCCGCCTTCTCCGCCTCCTTCTCGGCCTTGGCCGCCTCCGCGATCTGCCGCTTGGCGGCGGTCGCGTACATGTCGACGTACTCCTGGCCGGAGAGCTTCATGATCTCGTACATGACCTCGTCGGTCACCGCGCGCAGCACGAACCGGTCGTGCTCCATGCCCTGGTAGCGGCGGAAGTCCAGCGGCTTGCCGATGCGGATGCCCGGGCGCATCAGCTTCGGGAGGATCTTGCCGGGCGGCTGGATCTTCTCCGTGTCGATCATGGCCACCGGGATGACGGGCGCACCGGTGGCCAGCGCCACGCGCGCGAGGCCGCCCGGCTTGCCGCGGTAGAGGCGGCCGTCCGGTGAGCGGGTGCCCTCCGGGTAGATGCCGAACAGCTCGCCGCGCTCCAGCACCTCGATGCCGCTCTTGATCGCCGCCTCGCCGGCGCCGCGGGCGCCCGAGCGGTCCACCGGAAGCTGGCCGACGCCCTTGAAGAAGGCGGCGGTGAGCCGGCCCTTCACACCGGGCGTGGTGAAGTACTCGGCCTTCGCGATGAAGGTGACCTTGCGCTGGAGCATCGTGGGCAGGAAGAACGAGTCCGAGAAGGACAGGTGATTGCTCGCCAGTATGGCGGGGCCCTCGGCCGGAATGTTCTCCAGGCCCTCCACCCAGGGCCTGAAGGCGACCTTCAGCGGGCCCCCGATGGCCACCTTCATCGTGCCGTACAACAACCTGGTCCTCCTGTGTGTGTCGATCAGACCATAACCCCAAGTGCTGTCGAACGGACCGACGACCCTGGTCGGTGTCGGTGCCGTCGCGTACGGTGAAGTACCTGCACTCGACGACGTGCCAGCGGTCGACGTGCCCCGACCACACCACGAACAGGAGACCGACGTGCCGGTCCTCCCGGGAGCCGAGCCGTTCCGCCACGAGGGCGGGGAGGTAGGCGTCCTTCTCTGTCACGGCTTCACCGGCTCCCCGCAGTCGCTGCGGCCCTGGGCCGAGTACCTGGCCGAGCGCGGCCTGACGGTGTCGCTGCCGCTGCTGCCCGGCCACGGCACGCGCTGGGAGGACCTCCAGCTCACCGGCTGGCAGGACTGGTACGCGGAGGTGGACCGCGCGCTGTACGGCCTGCGCGAGCGCTGCGCGCGGGTGTTCGTGGCCGGTCTGTCCATGGGCGGCGCCCTGGCGCTGCGGCTGGCCGCCCGGCACGGGGACGCGGTCGGCGGCGTGGTGGTCGTCAACCCGGCCAACAAGGTGCACGGCCTGTCCGCGTACGCCCTTCCGGTCGCCCGCCACCTGGTCCGTACGACGAAGGGGATCGCGAGCGACATCGCCCTGCCCGGCAGCGCGGAACTGGGGTACGACCGGGTGCCGCTGCACGCCGCGCACTCGCTCCGGACCTTCTTCCGGCTGGTCGACCGCGAGCTTCCGCAGGTCACCCAGCCGCTGCTGCTGCTGCGCAGCCCGCAGGACCATGTGGTGCCGCCGGCCGACTCGGCCCGCGTGCTGGGCCGGGTCTCCTCCACGGACGTGACGGAGATCCTGCTGGAACACAGCTACCACGTGGCGACGTTGGATTACGACGCGGACCGGATCTTCGAGGAGAGCCTCGCCTTCGTCGGCCGGCTCGCACCCAGTGTCGGCAAGGAAGGGACGACCGCCGGTGGCTGAGCACGACTCCGACCGCGAGGGCCGCGAGCCGGACGAGAGGGGCGTCCCGCTCGACGAGGCCGCCGCCTGGGCTGCGATCGTCGCGGGGTACGGCGAGGAGCCGCCGGACCCGCCGGGCGCGAAGCCGTTCAAGCCGGTCGAGGACCTCGCGCTGCCCCCGTTCGGGACGAACGACGACGAGCCCGGCGAGGAGCGGCCGAGGTCCGCGGAGGAGCGGCGGCGGCCCGAGCGGGAGACGCCGGCGCCCGGCGGGTCGCTGGGCAACTCCGTCTCCTTCGCGCCCGGGGTCGGTCCGCGCGACTACACCCCGCGCGAGCCGTCCGGCGACGAGGACGACGAGGGCCACTTCGTACCGCCGGAGCCGCCGCCGCTGCCCGCCGCCGACGTCACCGCGAAGTTCGCGTGGCTGGCGGTGATCGGCGGGCCGGTACTGCTGCTGCTGGCGGTGCTGTTCGGCTGGGACATGACATGGTGGCTGGCCACCCTCGGCATCGGCGGCTTCCTCGGCGGGTTCGCGACGCTGGTGATGCGGATGAAGCCGGACGACGAGGACGACGACAATCCGGGGCGCGGGGCGGTGGTCTGACGGCCGCCGCCGTGCCCCTCGGGGCCGCGCGCCGTCAGGCGGCCGGGATCCGGAGGGCGGCCAGGACCGGGAGGTGGTCCGTCGCGGCCCTCAGGTCCGCCTCGCTCACACCGGGGTGACCGTGCGGCACCCCGCAGCCGAGCACCTCGACGCCGCGGGTGGCGAAGACGGCGTCGATCCGCTGGTAGGGGTCGGCGGGCGTCCAGGTGTGCTCGCCGCCCCAGGGTTTGGTGGCCCAGCCGTCCTGGAGGCCGTCCGCGAGACGCCGGAACGTCGGCCCGTCCGGCCGCTCGTTGAGGTCGCCGCCCGCGATCGCGTGCTCCACGCCCATCCCCGCCAGCCGGTCCAGGAGCATCCCGCCCTGCTCGTACCGCTCGTCCGGCCGGAGCGAGAGATGACAGCTCAGGACGCCCAGCCGGGCGCCGCCGAACCGGACCACCGCCGTCGCGAGACCGCGCCGGTGCTCGCCCGGGGTGAGCGGCAGCAGCACGTCCTCGGTCCGCTCCACGGTGGCCCGCAGCCCGCACAGCAGGGCGGGCCCGGCGGCGGGGGCCCCGCCGGAGAGGATCACCAGGCCGGACGCGGCGGCCAGCCGGGCCAGCTTCTTGCGCCAGCGGAAGAACCGGGGCGCCTCCTGGACCAGGACGAGATCGGGCGCGCAGGCGCCGATCACCCGGGCGAGGGCGCCCGTGTCGTCGCGCATCGAGCGGATGTTGTAGCTCAGGACGCGGACGACGGCGGAACCGTCGGGCTCGGTGCGGGAGTTGGGAAGCAGCTCCATGTGGATCAATGTACGCCCCGTGGGTCGGGGGGCGGGGTCGGCGCGCGACCGCCGGTGGTCGCCGGCCGGTCGCGCCCATGCGGCACAGCTCATGTCCGCGGGACCCCGCGCCCCCCGTGCACCCCACGGGCTCCCTACATGATCGGGTCCGGCTCCCGGGCCAGGTCCGCCGCGCCCACCAGGCCGGCCTTGTTGCCGAGCTGGGCGGCGATCACGTCGGCGACCGGGCGCCAGTTGCCGCCCACCAGCCAGCGCTTGTACGACTTGCGGATCGGGTCCAGGACCAGCTCGCCCTCGTCGGAGAGGCCGCCGCCCACGATGAAGGCGGACGGATCGAAGAGGGAGGCCAGGTCGGCCAGGCCCGCGCCGGCCCAGCGGGCCAGCTCGCGGTAGGAGTCCACGGCCACCGGGTCGCCCTGGCGCGCGGCCATCGAGATGTGCTTGCCCTCGATGCCGTCCGGGGTGCCGTCGCCCAGCGACAGCAGCACGTCCGCGTTCTCCGGTGTGGCGTTGGCCCGCTGCTTGGCGTACCGCACCAGGGCGCGGCCCGAGGCGTACTGCTCCCAGCAGCCCTGGCTGCCGCAGCCGCAGAGCAGGCCGTCCGGCACCATCCGGATGTGCCCGAACTCCGCGGCCACGCCGAAGTGGCCGCGGCGCAGCTTGTTGCCGGTGATGATGCCGCCGCCGAGGCCGGTGCCGAGCGTGATGCAGATGACGTTGCGGTGGCCCTTGCCGGCGCCGAACTTGTACTCGCCCCAGGCGGCGGCGTTCGCGTCGTTCTCCACGACGACCGGCAGGCTCACGCGGGCCTCGACCTCGTCCTTCAGCGGCTCCTGGCGCCAGTCGATGTTGGGGGCGAAGTAGACCGTCGAGCGCTGTCGGTTGACGTAGCCCGCGGCGCCGATGCCCACACCGACGATGTCGTGCCCCGCGCGTGCGCCCTCCACGGCCGACGCGATGGCGTCCACGATGGCCTCGGGCGTGGTGGGGGTGGGCACCTTGAAGGTCGAGAGGATGTTGCCTTCCTCGTCGACCACGCCGGCCGCGATCTTCGTGCCGCCGATGTCGACGCCGATGGTGAGTCCCATGAATCCCTCAGTTCCGGTCGAGCCCCGCTACGGCCAACCGTACCCGAGGCCCCGCTGTCGAATTCGCGTCGTCCGCACGGCGGACCGGCCCGGCGGCGGCCGGTGCGGGCCGGCGGGCGGGACCGGGCGCCATCAGTCCAGGTCGATGCGCTGCCCCGGGCCGGTGCCCTCGCCGGGGTCGCGGCGGTCGCGCGGGTCCGCGGGGCCGTCGGTGCGCGGGGGGCCCGCCGGGCCGTCCGCGCGGCCGGTCCAGCGGCGCTCCTGGGCCTGGACGGCGCTTCGGTAGGCAGCGAGCAGCTCGCCGCCGGCCGCCGCCAGGTGGTCGAAGACGTCGGGGTTGCGCTCGATGACGGGCTCGACGGCCGCCTTGGCCTGCTGGACGGCCTGGCGCACCATCTCCTGGGCGGCCGGCCCGGCGATCGCGCCGAACAGCGGGGACCGCATCGACGACAGCCGGTCGGCGACGGTGTCGACGAGCTTGCGCAGCTCCTCGGCGGCCGAGCCCGGGGGCGGGCCGTACTCCGAGCGGCGGCGGGCCTTCTCCGCGGCGAGATCCTCCGCGCACGCGGTGGCCCAGGCGTCGGCGGCGGCGGCGCGGGGCGCCTCGCCGGCCGCATCCTCTTGAGCGGTGCCGGGCGTGGGGCGCTCTTCGCTCATGACGGACTCCTGACTACGGTTCGTCCCTACGACGTTACCCGAACGGGCGTATGCGGTTCACCTCTCCCGGGGCCACAGCCGCGGGTCCGGCACGAAGCGGACGCGCAGCTCGTCGTCGCGCAGCGCGGCCCCGTCCACGGTGCAGCGGCGCAGCGCGGAGGGCAGCGGGACGATCCGGCGGAACTGTCCGGCGGTGACGACGAGTTCGTCGCCGCGGCGGACGAGGTCCAGCTCGTCCCGTATGGCGCCGGGCAGCGGCAGGTGCCAGACCAGCACGCCGTCCTCGGCGAGGCGGTCGGTGACGGGCCACTCGACCGGGGTGGGCTCCGGGTTGACGCCGGGCACGGCGAGGGCGGCCAGGTCGTCCGCGCCGCGCGGGTCGCGGCCGAGGTGGGCGGCCGGGTGGACGGTGTGGGACTCCTGCCACTCGTCGAGGGTCTTGCGCTGCTGGGCGACGGGGCCGGCGAGCCAGGAGTCCGCGGCGGACTCGGGCAGGACCCGGGTGGCGACCAGGAACTCGGTGCGCAGCCCGCGCAGGGCGAGGCCGAGGGCGGTGGTGCGGACGGCCTCGGCGCCGGCCGGGCCGGGCTCGGCGACCAGGCGTACGGCGGTGCCGCGGTCGGCGACGACCGCTTCGACGGCGGCGAGTTCGACGTCCCAGCGGGAGGCCGTCTCGTAGAGCCACTCGGCGGGCATGGGGACGCCGGCGAGGCGGCCGAGGACGGGGCGCAGGGCGCGGGCCGCCTGACGCTCGGGCGGCAGCAGCCGGCGAAGGTAGCGGCGCAGTTCCTCGGGGAGGGAGAGCAGGGCGAGGGCCTGCGGTGCGGGCGGCAGGTCGACGACCAGCAGCTCGAACCGCTCCGACAGCGCCGCGTCGCGCAGCGCGCGCAGCAGGGCGAGTTCCTCGGCGCCGGGCAGCGGGGTGACCTCCTCGGCGTCGAGGCGCGCGGCCCCGAGGAGGTCGAGGACGCCCGCCGCGCGGCTCTGGAAGGCGGCGAGGTCGTCGCGGAATCCGGCGGCGGCGTCGGGGCGCCAGGCGGTGAGGCCGGGCTCGACGGGGACCGGCCGGGCGCCCGTGGCCACGCCGAGCGCCGCGCCGAGGCTGTCCGTGCGGTCGGCGCTGAGGACGAGGGTGGGCGTGCCGTCACGGGCGGCGGTCAGGGCGGTGGCGGCGGCGACGGTGGTACGGCCGCTGCCGCCCGGGCCCGTGATCAGGAGGGTGCGCATGGAGGTGAACGGTACCCGCGCACGCGGCCCGTGGACCGTCGCGAACGCCGCGCGCCCGCTCCCGGATCACCGCCGGGTCACGCGGCGCCGGACTCCACGCGCTTCTTCAGACCCGCCAGCGCCCGGTCGATGATGACCTTCTCGGCCTTGCGCTTGATCATGCCCAGCATGGGGATCTTGACGTCGACGGTGAGCCGGTAGGTCACCTCGGTGGCGCCCACGCCCGCCGGCTTGAGGAGATAGGTGCCGTCCAGGGAGCGGAGCATCTGCGACTTGACCAGGGTCCAGGAGACCTCGTTGTCGCCGGTCCAGGTGTAGGCGAGGGTCTGGTCGTCCTTGATGGCGCCCGCGTCCATGACGAGGCGGACCTGTTCGGCGCGGCCCTGGGGGTCGGTGACGAGGACCTCGGCCTCCTTCACCTCGCCGGTCCAGTCCGGGTAGCGGGCGAAGTCGGCGATCACCCCCATGACGTCGGCCGGTGCCGCCTCGATCGTGATGCTCGAGCTGGTGTGTTCCGCCATCGCCGTGGCTCCTCCAGATGCGGGCCGTATGGGGTCTCCCCCGCCCGCGCGTGGAGGGCTCGGGGAAGAGGTCGTCGTGCGCACGTGTGTGCAGCGTGAAGGCTACCGCGCGGCCGTACGGCGGACGTCACCCCCGTCCGGGCTCATCGGCCGGATCCTCACCACCGCAGGACCCACGGTTTGCCGGTCCCGGCGAAGTGCCCCACGTTCACGCACTCGGTGGCGCCGATCCGCATCCGGCGCACCAGTGGCTGGTGGACATGGCCGAAGAGCGCGTACCGGGGCCGGGTCCGGCGGATCGCGGCCAGCAGCGCCCGGCTGCCGCGTTCGAAGCGGCGGGCCACGGTGTCGTAGACGAGTTCCGGCACCTCCGGCGGGATGTGCGTGCAGAGCACGTCCACCTCGCCGACGGCCTCGATCTTCGCCGCGTACTCCTCGTCGTCGATCTCGTACGGCGTCCGCATGGGCGTTCTGAGTCCGCCGCCGACGAAGCCGAAGACCCGGCCGTGGATCTCCACCCGTTCCCCGTCGAGCACGCGGGTGCCGGGGCCGGCGTACTCGCGCCACAGGGGCGGCATGTCGACGTTGCCGTAGGTGGCGTACGTAGGGGTGGGGAACGCGGCGAACAGCTCGGTGTACTGCTTGCGCACCGCCCGCTCGATCACCGTGGCCCGGTCCCCGTCGATGCCCGCCCACAGCCGGGCGCCGAGCTCGCGGGCCTCGGTGAAGCGGCGGGCGGTGCGCAGCTCGACCAGCCGCCGGGCGTTCTCCGCACCGAACAGGTCGGGGAAGATGCCCCGCGAGTGGTCGGCGTAGTCGAGGAAGAGGATCAGGTCGCCGAGGCAGACCAGCGCGTCCGCCCCGTCGCCGGCCCGGGCCAGGTCACGGGCGTTGCCGTGGACGTCGCTGACCACGTGGACGCGCGTCCCCCGCCCACCGGCTGATGTGGATGCCATGGTGATCAAGCGTAGGCCTGTGCGGCATACGTGAACAGTGACCGCCGAACCATGGGTTACTGGCCAGTCAGTTCATACGTCGACTACTGTGCGCGAAGGAACATCAATCCGTGTGACGCAGCGAACATCTCGCCGGGACCCCCTGTCGAAGAAGCCATACCGGCGGGTAACGTCCGGGCCGTCCAGTCGTGCTCTGGATTTCAACCACCGCGCCCTCGCGGCCGCTGGCGAAGCCCCGGGCATCCGACCGAGCCTTGGACCGGACCGTCGCATCACACAACGTCGTGGCGCCGGCGCCCTATGAGGAGCAGCAGTCTTGCGCGAGTTCAGCCTTCCGGCTTTGTACGAGGTCCCTGCGGACGGGAATCTGACCGACATCGTCCGCAGAAACGCCGCGCAGCACCCCGACGTCGCCGTCATCGCGCGCAAGGCGGGCGGCACGTGGCAGGACGTGACCGCCGCCGCCTTCCTGGCCGAGGTGCACGCCGCCGCCAAGGGACTCATCGCCTCCGGCATCCGGCCCGGCGACCGGGTGGGCCTGATGTCCCGCACCCGCTACGAGTGGACGCTGCTGGACTTCGCGATCTGGTGCGCGGGCGCGGTCACCGTGCCGGTGTACGAGACCAGTTCGCCCGAACAGGTGCAGTGGATCCTCAGCGACTCCGGCGCGACGGCCTGTGTCGTGGAACTGGACGGTCACGCCGCCGCCGTCGAGTCGGTGCGCGCGACACTGCCCGCGCTGAAGCACGTCTGGCAGATCGAGGCCGGCGGCCTCGGGGAACTCGCGCGCGCCGGACAGGACATCAGCGACGCGACCGTCGAGGAGCGCAGCTCGCTGGCGAAGGCCGACGACGCGGCGACCATCGTCTACACGTCCGGCACCACCGGCCGCCCCAAGGGCTGCGTGCTCTCCCACCGCAGTTTCTTCGCCGAGTGCGGCAACATCGTCGAGCGGCTGCGCCCGCTGTTCCGCACCGGCGAGTGCTCGGTGCTGCTCTTCCTGCCGCTCGCGCACGTCTTCGGGCGGCTGGTGCAGATCGCGCCGATGATGGCGCCGATCAAGCTGGGCTGCGTCCCGGACATCAAGAACCTCACCGACGAACTGGCCGCCTTCCGGCCGACGCTGGTGCTGGGCGTCCCGCGCGTCTTCGAGAAGGTCTACAACTCCGCGCGCGCCAAGGCCCAGGCCGACGGCAAGGGCAAGATCTTCGACAAGGCCGCGGACACCGCGATCGCGTACAGCAAGGCGCTGGACACCCCCTCGGGCCCCTCCCTCGGCCTGCGGATCAAGCACAAGACCTTCGACAGGCTCGTCTACAGCAAGCTGCGCGCGGTCCTCGGCGGCCGCGGCGAGTACGCGATCTCCGGCGGCGCCCCGCTCGGCGAGCGCCTCGGACACTTCTTCCGCGGCATCGGCTTCACCGTCCTCGAGGGCTACGGCCTGACCGAGTCCTGCGCGGCGACCGCCTTCAACCCCTGGGACCGGCAGAAGATCGGCACGGTCGGGCAGCCGCTGCCCGGCTCGGTCATCCGCATCGCGGACGACGGGGAGGTGCTGCTGCACGGCGAGCACCTGTTCAAGGAGTACTGGAACAACCCCGGCGCGACCGCGGAGGCGCTGGCCGACGGCTGGTTCCACACCGGTGACATCGGCACCCTCGACGAGGACGGCTACCTCAGGATCACCGGCCGCAAGAAGGAGATCATCGTCACCGCGGGCGGCAAGAACGTCGCTCCGGCCGTGATCGAGGACCGCATCCGGGCGCACGCGCTGGTCGCGGAGTGCATGGTGGTGGGCGACGGGCGGCCGTTCGTGGGCGCGCTGGTCACCCTGGACGAGGAGTTCCTGGGCCGCTGGGCCGCCGAGCACGGCAAGCCGGCGGGCTCCACCGCGGCGTCGCTGCGCGAGGACCCGGATCTGCTCGCGGCGATCCAGGACGCGGTCGACGACGGCAACGCCGCGGTGTCGAAGGCGGAATCGGTACGGAAGTTCCGCGTTCTGTCCTCCCAGTTCACGGAGGAGTCGGGCCACCTCACGCCGTCTCTGAAGCTGAAGCGGAACGTGGTGGCGAAGGACTACGCGGACGAGATCGAGGCGATCTACGCGAAGTAGCCGCCCCCGCGGCGGCCCATGGCGCGGTGTCCTCGGCGAGGACCCGCGCCATCGTCCGTTCGGCGCGCGGTGACCTCGCGGTTCCGCCCAGGGGCGCGGCAGGGCGGAGGCCCGCGCGGCGGCGCGGACCCGCTACAGCAGCTCCTCCAGCGCCCCGGCCAGCAGGTCCCAGCGCCACTTCGTCTCGACCCACTGCCGCCCCCGCTCCCCCATCCGGCGGCGCAGCGCGGCGTCGCCGAGCAGGGCGACGACGCGGTCGGCGACGTCCTGCGGGGAGCCGCCGCGCACCACCCAGCCGGTCTCGCCGTCGAGCACCGCGTCGGGCGCGCCGCCGGAGTCCCCGGCGACCACGGGCAGTCCGGTCGCGGACGCCTCCAGGTAGACGATTCCCAGGCCCTCCACGTCCAGCCCGCCGCGCCGGGTGCGGCACGGCATGGCGAAGACGTCACCGGCGCCGTAGTGCGCGGGCAGCTCCGCCCAGGGCACCGCGCCGGTGAAGCGGACGGAGCCGGCCACCCCGGTCTCCTGCGCGAGCCGGCGCAGGTCCCTCTCGTACGGCCCGCCGCCGACGATCAGCAGCACGGCGTCCGGCTCGGCGGACAGGATCCGGGGCAGGGCACGGATGAGGGTGTCCTGGCCCTTGCGCGGCACGAGCCGGGAGACGCACACGACGACGGGCCGGTCGGTGAGCCCGAGCCGGGCCCGCACCTCGTCGCCGCCGGAACCGGGGTGGAAGGTCTTCTCGTCGACGCCGGGCGGCAGTTGGACCATCCGCCCGGCGGCCGCGGGGGTCAGCGCGCCGGCGATCCGGGAGCGGGTGTACTCGCCGAGGTAGGTGAGGGTGTCCGTCGCCTCCCCGATCCGGCGCAGCAGCCCCCGGGCGGCGGGCAGTTGCGCCCATCCCGCCTCGTGGCCGTGGGTGGTGGCCACCAGCCGCTTCGCGCCGGCCCGGCGCAGTGCCGGCGCCATGAGGCCGAGCGGCGCGGCAGCCCCGAACCACACCGAGCTGCATCCGTGCTCGCGCAGCAGCCCGACCGCGCGCCGGGTCGCCCCCGGTGTGGGCAGCAGCATCGTGGTGCGGTCGCGTACGACGGTGAAGGGCTGTTCCGCGTCGAAGGCCGCTGTCGCCTCGGCCCCCTCCCGGCCGCGCTTCCAGGTGGAGGCGTAGACGACCAGCCGCTCCGGGTCCATCCGCAGCGCCATGTTGTGCAGGAACGCCTGGATGCCGCCCGGGCGGGGCGGGAAGTCGTTGGTCACGATCAGGGTCTTGTGCATCGCCGCCGACCCTATCCAACCCCGGGTGGACGGACCGACACGGCCGCCGCCCGTCCGCCGGCGCCCGCCGGAGCGGGCCGTGCGCCGCTCGCCGGGCCGCTCCCGCGGACACGCCGCTCACCCGAGCCGCTCCCGCAGATACGCCCGCCACCGCGCGGTGAAGTCCGCCAGGGTCGTGCCCAGCACCCGGTGCAGGGCGTCCTCGACCGCGCCGGGCCGCCGGTGGTGCCCGCCCACGGCCTGGTAGAAGGCGCGCAGCCGGTCCTCCCCCCACTGGCCGGCGATCATCCGGCAGGCCATCCAGCCGCTCTCGTAGGCCTCCGCGAGCCGGGTCGCGTTCCCGGCGAAGCCGAAGGCCCGGTCGGCCGGGAGCGCCGCCGGCACCCGTCCCTCGGCCACGGCCTGCCGCAGCTCGGGCGCGGCCTGGACCGGGGTGCGCCCGGTGCCGCGGTAGCCGACCCAGTCGGCGTACCCCTCGGAGAGCCACAGCGGGGTGGCCGGGTTGGTGCGGGCACGGGTGGCGACATGGGTCGTCTCGTGGGTGAACACGACCTGTCTGCCGAGCGGGCCGAGCATCCCGTAGGCGTCGGGGTTGACGATGATCCGGTCGGCGGGGGCGCGGCCCGAGCCCCCCGCCTCGCCGGTGGTGACGGCGGCGATCCCGCGGTAGCCGGAGGCGGGCGAGCCGAGCAGCCCGGCCATCCCCTCCAGGGACCGCGGGACGAGCACCACCACCTGGCGGCTCCAGTCGGTGCCCCACGCGTCGGACACCGCCGGCACCGCCCGGTCGGCCAGGTCCGCGTAGCCGTGCAGCGCCCGGCCGCTCTGCCCGACCCCGAGGACGATGCCGCGCCGTCCCCGGACCACCGAGACCGCGCCCTGGTCCCACAGCTGCTGGACGGCCTTCGTCGCGGGCCGGTCGGAGTTCACGTGCCACGTCCCGCCGGGCCCGGCCGACAGGGTGAGCGTGCGGCCGGCGACGACGGGGGCCCGGTCGTACCCGGTCACCCGGTAGCGCAGCTCCGCGTCGGCGGTGGCCGTGCCGCCCCTGCGGCGCAGTCCGGTCAGGCGGTAGGACCAGTCGGCGAACGGCACCGCCCGCAGGTCCGCGTACGAGGCCCGGTCGCCGGTGGCGGCGTACGCCCGCTCGTCGTGGTGGAGGACCGCCCGTGCCCTGCGGTCGAGCACGTCCTGCACCTGCGCCCGGGCGGTGTCGGCCGCGGACCGCCCGCCGCAGGCCGTCAACGACGCGAGCAGCAGGCAGAGCGCCACCGCCACAGATCCCGATGCCCGCCGTCGACCAGCCATTTCACGATCGTACGGCGGTGTACCGGCCGCCGTCAGACCCTGGTGACCGACGAGATCGGCATCATGTCCACCCGGTCGTAGCGCACGGGCGCGCCGGGGTGGGGGGCGTGGATGACCCGGCCGCCGCCGGCGTACATGGCGACATGGCCGGCGTCGGACCGGTAGACGACGAGGTCGCCGGGGCGGGCCTCGGACAGCGGGATCTGCCGCCCGGCGTAGCGCTGTTCCTGCGAGGTGCGCGGCAGCTGCACCCCGGCCCGCGCGTACGACCACTGCATGAGGCCCGAACAGTCGAAGCCGGAGGGGCCGTTGGCGCCCCAGACGTAGGGGCGACCGAGGGCGGAGCGGGCGGCGGTGAGGGCGGCTGCCGCGCGGGCGGAGGCGGCCGGGCCTTCGATCAGGCCGGAGAGCTCGTCGCGGCCGGAGCGGGAGGCCCGGTCGTAGGCCGCGCGCTCCGCCGGGGGCAGCGCCCGCAAGAGCAGCCGGGCGCGGGCGAGCTTCCGCTCGACGGTCCGCTTGTGGGCGACGACGGCCTCGCGGCTCTTCTCCAGCTCGCCGAGGGCGCGGGAGGTCTCGGCGCGCTCCTGGGTGAGTTCGCGCAGCGCCCTGCGCAGGTCCGCGAGCTCGCCGGCCTGATGGGCGGTGATCCGGCTGAGCACGGACGCCTTGTCGAGGTAGTCGGCCGGGTCGTGGGCGAACAGCAGGGCCAGCGACGGGTCGAGGCCGCCGGAACGGTACTGCGCGCCGGCCAGCGCGCCCAGCGTCCCCCGCAGGTCGTTGACGCGCTGCTGCTGCCGGGCGACACGGTCCCGGGAGTCGCGCACCTGACGGCGCAGCAGGCCCGCGCGCTCGCCGGCCTGGTTGTACGCCTCGGTCGCCTTCTCGGCCTCCTCGTACAGGCGGTCCACCTCGGCCCGGGTGGGTGCGTGCGGCGCGGCGGCGGCCGGGACGGCGCCCAGCGCGGCGGCCGCGGCGGACAGCGCGCAGAGCGCGGCACCGGCGCCCCGGTCGAACCCGGACGGTGCAAGGCGGCGATGAGACCCCACGGGAAGCCGACTCCTTCCGCTGGCGAACATGACCGTCTCCCGGCGCCGGGACGGAGGGCCGCCCCCGCGGCTGGGGGAAACGCGCCAGACAGTAGCCGCGCGGAACCGCCCGGGCCACGTGCGGCGGGCGGGCGCACAACGCGGCGCCCCGTCTCTGACGCAGGTCATCGGCGGGGCGCGGGGGTCAGCGCGGGTCGTGGTGATTCGCCCGTTCGGAGGGCACGACCGCTTGATCCGGGAGCGGTGTCAGACGCGGACGCCGAACATGAACGGGCCGCCGATGGTGCTCATCGACTCGTAGCGGACGACCGTGCCGGTGCGCGGGGCGTGCAGGATCTGGCCGTTGCCGGCGTACAGGCCCACGTGGTGGATGTCGTTGAAGAAGAACACCAGGTCGCCGACCTGGAGCTGGCTCTGCGAGTAGATCCGGGTGCCTATGTTGGCCTGCTGCTCGGAGGTGCGCGGGATGGAGACGCCGGCCTGGGCGTACGCCCAGGAGGTCAGGCCCGAGCAGTCGAAGGAGGAGGGGCCGGTGGCACCGTAGACGTAGGGCGAGCCGATCTTGGTCTGGGCGGCGGAGAACGCGGCGCCCGCGCGGCCCGAGGCGGGAGGCGTGTTGCCGTCCAGGACGCTGCGCTCACTGGCCCGGGTGGCGCGCTGCTGCTCGGCCGCCAGCTCCGCCTTCTCCTTGGCGGTCATGGAGTTGAGCAGCTTCTGCGCCTCGGCGAGCTTGCTCTGGACTTCCTTCTTCTTCTTGCCCAGCTCGGTGCGGGTGGAGGCGAGGTCCTTGAGCTTCTCGGAGGCCTCGGCGCGCTGCTGGGCCAGTTCGCGCTGTTTGTCCTGGATCTTCTTCAGCGCGTCGACCTGCTGGCTGCTCAACTGGTCGAGCGTGGAGGCCTTGTCGAGGTAGTCGTCCGGGTCCGAGGAGAGGAACAGCTGGACGGAGGGGTCTATCCCACCGGTGCGGTACTGGCCGGCGGCCATCGAACCGAGGCCGTCACGCAGCTTGTTGAGCTCCTCCTGGCCGCGGGCGACGTTGTCCTGGATGGTGGAGATCTCCTTCTGGAGCTTCTCCTGCTTCTCCTTGGCCCCGTTGAACTTCTCGGTGGCCTGCTCCGCCTGCTCGTAGAGGGCGTCGACCTTGGCCTTGACCTCGTCCTTGCTCGGCTTGGCGCTGGGCGCCGCGTTGGCGGCCTGAGCACTGATGGCTACGGCTGCAGCCGCCGCGGTGGTGAGTACGGTCACGCGCGCACGGCTGGGCTGCTTGGGTCGACGGTGGGACGCCACGAAAGCGAGCTCCTTCTTCTGAGTGATAACCCGCTCGGAGGTTCGACGCCCGACCTTAGTGACCTCATCGTGATGAGTTCAAATCCTCACACCAAAAAATCCCGTCCCGCAATGCATTCTTTGCACTCAACTCACATCAAGTGAGCCCCGCTTGACGCTACGTGCCGCGACGCACCCACCAATTCGGGCATTGCGGCGCTACGTTGCGGTTGGGGCACAGGGCGCCTTACGCCCGATTTCAGCCGCGGGACAGGCGCTTGAGGAGCACCGCGGACGCCACCGGTCGCGCCCCCGCCCTGGCCACCCCGTCGGCCACCTCACGGTCGGTGGAGACGACGATCACCGGCCGCCCGGGCGGTTCGGCGCGCACCAGCTGGCGGATCAGCTCGTCGGCGGTGACGCCCGGCTTGGAGAACAGCACCCGCACCCCGCGCGGCGGCGCGAGCAACACCGGGGCCGCCAGCTCCGCCCCGTCGAAGACGCAGGTGACCTCGGCGCCGGTCTGCGCGGCGAGCTGCGAGAGCTGGCCCAGCAGCCGTAGCCGCTGCTTCTCCAGCGGCATCTGCGGATAGCCGGTCTTGGTCACGTTGTAGCCGTCGACGACCAGATGGGCCTGCGGCAGCGCGAGGAGCTGGTCGAGGATGGCGGGGTCGTTCTCGGACAGCGCGCGGGCGGCGATGTCCTTGGGGGTCATCCGTCCGGGCTCGACCGCGTCCACGGTCTCCGCGGGGCGTACGGAGACCGGCGGCAGCGCCAGTTCCCGGCGCAGCCCCTGGGCCGCGTCCAGCACGGTGTCCAACAGCAGCCGTACCCGCATGTCCTCGACGCTGCGTCCCTCGCGGGCGGCCCGGCGGGCGGCCTCCAGGGCCGCCTCCGTCTCGCCTAGGCGGGCCTTGAGGCGCCGGGTCTCGCTCTCCGCGGCCGACACCTGCGCCTGCCCGTCGGCCCGCAGGGCCTCGGTCTCGCCCCGGACCTTGCGCAGCGCGGCCTCGCCCCGCTTGACGTCGCTGAGCGCGGCCCGCAGCTTGCGGTGCAGGGACTCCGCCTCCTTCTTGGCCGCGTCCAGCTCGGCCCGCAGCCGCTCGGTCTCGGCCCGGGTCTGCTCGCGGGCCCGGTCGAGCTCCTCGCGCAGCCGCTCCAGCTCGGCCCGGCTCTCCTCGTCGGCGCGCTCGGCGTCCGCCCGCTGGGCCTCCTCGCCGGCGGCGGTCACCAGCTTCACCCAGCCCGTGGGGCGCAGCACATAGGCCGCGGCCGCCACGTCGAGCGGGTCCGCGGCCGGAGGGGGCGAGCCGGAGTCCAGGGCGCCGGACAGCTCCGGATGGGCCTCTCTGAACTTGTCCCCGACGCGCTGCCGGAACAGCGCGTCGGTCTCCAGCGCCGCCGCCATGGCGTTTCCCGCGAACTTCGCCCGCCGGTTCGGGGTGAACCGGGCGTACTGCCGCAGTTGCGCCGGCAGCTCGGTGAAGGTCAGCCCGCCGAACGCGTCGGACACGATCTGCACCACCCTGCGGCGCACACCGTCGGGCAGCGGACGGTCGAGCACCTCAGCGGCGCCGTCGCCCGGCCCCCCGCCTTGTGTCTCCACCATCCGTCACCCCAATGTCCGGTGTGATCCCCGCGGGGATCACGGTTGCGGGGCCGGTTCCGCTCAGGAGGCGGCGCCCGGCCTGTCCACGAGTTCGACCTGGTCCACCGCATTGCACCAGCGGCAGCGCACCGACTCGATGGTCTCACTGACCACTTCGCGCTCCTCGACCGTGGGCTCTCCGGCCAGATCCAGGTGGACGTACTCGACGACCTTCGACGAACGCGTCACGTCGAAGCGGGTGAGATTGCCGCAGAGGGCGCAGCGCCACCGCGTCGTGGCGGTCGGCAGGGGAACCGTCATCGTGGCTGTTCGCTTTCCTTCTAGTGTCCGTGACGCGCCGGCTTCCCCGGCGCGTGTGGCTCGTAACCCTACGGCGTGGCACCGCCTCGCCGCCCGTCCGTCCACGGCGGCGAGGCAGTCTGTGCGGGTGCGTCCCGTTACGCCATGCTCTGTTCCGTGAGTGGCAACGGGAGTGCGGTGGCGGGCGGGGCGGTCCGGGTGGTCAGGGCGGTGCGGAGCGCGCCGGCGCCGATGACGTACGTCCTGATCGTCCTGTGCTGCCTGGTCTTCCTGGCCGGACCGGCGGCGGGACTCGATCCGGCGTACGGGACCGGCGACGGGCTGCTCGCCGCCCAGCGGGCCTACTTCCGCCGCTGGGGGGTGATCCCCGCCGTGCTGTTCGAGGGCACGCCGCGGGCCGCCCTGACCCCGGCGACGGCCCTGTTCGTGCACGGCAGCTGGGTGCATCTGCTCGGCAACATGCTCTTCCTCTACGTCTTCGGGACGATGACCGAGGAACGGATGGGCCGCCTCCAGTTCACGCTGTTCTACGTCGGCTGCGGCTACCTGGCCCTCCTTGGCTACGCGGCCGCCAACGCAACGTCCGGACAGACCCTGGTGGGGGCGTCCGGCGCGATCTCGGCGGTCCTCGGCGCGTTTCTCTACCTGTTCCCCAGGGCCCGGGTGACCAGTCTCTTCCCGTTCCTGTTCTTCCTGCCGCTGCGCTTCCCGGCCTGGGTCGTGCTGCCCTTCTGGGCGGCCCTGCAGTGGATGGCGGCCGGGCGGGCCGCCCAGGGGCCACAGGTGGCCTACCTGGCGCACCTGGTCGGCTTCGGGCTCGGCTTCGGCTTCGCGTGGGCCCGGTTCGGCCGGGCGACTATTGTGAGGTCCGCCCCTGCTCCGGCCCCCGAGGGAGAGAACCAGCCGTGATCACCGCGATCGTCCTCATCAAGACCAGCGTGGACCGGATCCCCGAGATCGCCGAGCAGATCGCGTCGCTGGACTCCGTGAGCGAGGTCTTCTCCGTCACCGGCACCTACGACCTGATCGCCATGGTGCGGGTGCGGGAGCACGAGGACCTCGCCGAGGTCATCCCCGGGCGGATCAGCAAGATCCCGGGGGTGGAGGGGACGGACACCCACGTGGCCTTCCGCACGTACTCCCAGCACGACCTGGAGGCGGCCTTCGCCATCGGGCTGGACTCCTGACCGGCCCCTGGGGCCCGGACAGGACCCCGGGACCACCGGCACGAAGCTAGACCACCGGCACGCAGCGCCCGCCCTCCGTGCGGTACGTCCAGCGCGCGCCGTCCCGGACGAGTTCCCGCACCGCGGTCAGGAAGCGGTCGATGTGCTCGTCGGGGGTGCCGGCGCCGAAGCTGACGCGGACGGCGTGCAGGGAGCGCTCGCCGGGGGCGGTCTCCGGGGAGCCGCACCCTCCCCGCGCCCCCGCGCCCGCGCCCGCGCCCGCGCCGAGCAGCGTGCGGAGCAGGGGGTGGGCGCAGAAGAGGCCGTCACGGACGCCGATGCCGTACTCGGCGGAGAGCGCGGCCGCGAAGTGGGAGCTGTTCCAGCCCTCGACGACGAAGGACAGCACGCCGACCCGCGGCGCGTCGTCGCCGAAGAGGGAGAGCACCCGCACCTCGGGTACCTCGGCGAGGCCCGTCCTGAGCCTGCGCAGCAGGTGCTGCTCGCGGGCGACGAGCGTGTCGAAGCCGGCCTCCGTGAGGGCCCGGCAGGCCGAGGCGACGGCGTAGGCACCGATCACGTTGGGCGAGCCGGCCTCGTGGCGGGCGGCGCTCTCGTGCCACTCCACCTCCACTCCCCCGTCGGCGCGCCGGGCGACGCTACGGCTCGCACCGCCGCCCGCGAGGTACGGCTCGGCCGCCCGCAGCCAGTCGGCGCGGCCGGCCAGGACGCCGGAGCCGAAGGGGGCGTACAGCTTGTGGCCGGAGAAGGCCACCCAGTCGACGTCGAGGTCGGCGACCGACACCGGGTGGTGCGGCGCGAGTTGGGCGGCGTCCAGGACGATCCGGGCGCCGTGCGCGTGCGCGGCGGCGGCCAGCTCCCGCACCGGCCACAGCTCGCCGGTGACGTTGGAGGCACCGGTGACGCAGACCAGGGCCGGGCCGTGGGGGTCGCGGTCGGCCAGGGCCCGCTCCAGGGTCTCCACGGCCTGCCGCGGGGTGCGGGGCGCGTCGAGGACGGTGACGTCGGCGCCCGGCCACGGCAGCAGCGCCGCGTGGTGCTCGGTCTCGAAGACGAAGACCCGGCAGCCGGGCGGCAGCGCGCGGGCCAGGAGGTTGAGGGAGTCGGTGGTGGACCGGGTGAAGACCACCTGGTCGGCCGGACGGCAGCCGAGGAACCCGGCGACGGTCGTCCGGGCCTTCTCGAACAGGTCGGTGGAGAGCTGGGAGAGGTGGCCGGCGCCGCGGTGGACGCTGCCGTAGTACGGCGCGTAGGCGGCCACGTCGTCCCAGACGCGCTGGAGGGCGGGGGCGCTGGCCGCGTAGTCGAGCGCGGCGTACCCGGCCTCGCCGCCGGTGACGAGCGGAACGGTGACGTCCCGGCCCAGCACGGGCAGCGGGGGGCAGACGGCAGGGGCAGCGGCGGGGGCAGCGGTGACGACGGACATGGCGGACTCCTGGGAGAGGCAAGCGGAATCACCGTGCGAGCACGACTACGGCTCAAGCACGCAGGGAGCTCCAGCACGGCGGAAGGAGAAAGGGGTGTGCGGAGGCGGGGCTCGACGCCCTAACGCATTCGCTTGCTCACGGAAGGCTCCCTCGAACGACCAGGACCCCTGGCCCCACGCTCATTCAGAAAGCGTGCGAGGGGTCCGCGCTTGCCGCGGACCTTGCTGTCCACGACCTGGTCCTCACCCGGGGCACCCCGCCACGGACGGAGGGTTGCCGGACAGCCGGCCGGGGCCGCATGGCTGTCGCTCATGACCTGGTCCACCATCCTGCCACACGATCTTCGACGCGCAAGGCGTGGTCCGGAATGCGGACCACGCCCTGCCTCGTGCCGTGTGCGGATCAGGCGTTGCTGGCGGCCACCCAGCGCTCCAGCACCCGCTTCGCCGCCCCCGAGTCGATCGACCGCGCGGCCCTGTCCATCCCGGCGCGCAGCTGCTCGGCCAGCGTCCCGGACCCCGGCTCCAGGGCGACCAGCGCGGCCGCCGAGTTCAGCAGCACGGCGTCGCGCACGGGGCCGGTCTCTCCGTCCAGCAGCCGGCGGGCGACCTCGGCGTTGTAGGACGGGTCGCCCCCGCGCAGGGCCTCGACGGGCACCGGCTCGATGCCGACGTCCCGCGGGTCGAAGGTCTCCTCGGACACCTTGCCGTCCCGGACCACCCAGACGTGGGAGGTGGAGGTCGTGGTCAGCTCGTCCAGGCCGTCGTCGCCCCGGAAGACGAGGGAGGAGTTGCCGCGCTCGGCGAAGACGCCCGCGATGATCGGCGCCATCCGCGCGTCGGCCACGCCGACCGCCTGCGCCCGCACCTTCGCCGGGTTGGTCAGCGGACCGAGGAAGTTGAAGACCGTACGGATGCCCAGCTGGCCCCGCGCCGCCGCCACATGGCGCAGCGCCGGGTGGAACTTCACCGCGAAGCAGAAGGTGATCCCGGCCTCCTCCGCGACCTGGGCCACCCGCCGCGGCGTCAGCTCCAGATTCACGCCCAGCTTCTCCAGGACGTCGGACGCCCCGGAGGCGGAGGAGGCGGCCCGGTTGCCGTGCTTGACGACCTTCGCGCCCGTGCCGCCGACCACGATCGACGACATCGTGGAGATGTTGACCGTTCTGGCGCCGTCGCCGCCGGTGCCGACGATGTCGACGGTCTCGCCCGGCACCTCGATGACGTTGGCGTGGTCGTACATCGCGCGGACCAGGCCGGTGATCTCCTCCACCGTCTCGCCCTTGGCCCGCAGCGCCACTACGAAACCGGCGATCTGGGCGTCGGTGGCCTCGCCGCGCATGATCCGGTCCATCGCCCAGGCCGTGTCGTCGGCGCTCTGGTCACGGCCGTCCAGCAGCCCGTTCAGCACCTGGGGCCAGGAACGGCCCGCCGCGGTGTCGCCTCCAGCGGGGTTCACAGCGCTCATCAGCCGCTCCTGGGTCGGTGTCCCGGACTGGGGACACGGGTCTCGAACAGGTTCCACCCTATCCAGCCCGGGGCACGGGAAAGGGCCCCGTCCGTATGGAGGACAGGGCCCTTTCCTTGTGGCGTGCGCAGCGATCAGTGGTGGCCGTGGCCGCTCGTGATCTCCTTGTACTCCTCGACGCTCGGCTTGGTGATCTGGGAGTCCTCGCCGTAGTAGGCGCCGCTGAGCTTGGCGCGCAGCTTCTCGGATCCCTTCACCTTGCGCTCGACGCCGTTCTCGTCGACCGTCGGGCCGATCTCGGCCGGCTCGTACTGGTGGTGCGCCGTGAGGGTGTAGAGCTGCTCCTGGCTGAGCGGCTCGTGGACCTCGATGAACTCACCGTGCGGCAGGCGCTTGATGATGCCGGTCTCGCGACCGTGCAGCACCTTCTCCTTGTCCCGGCGCTGGAGGCCGAGGCAGATCCGCTTGGTGATGACGAACGCGACGACCGGGCCGAGGAAGAACGCGATCCGCACGAACCAGGTGACAGCGTTGATCGACAGGTGGAAGTGGGTCGCGACCAGGTCGTTGCCGCCGCCGATCAGACCCACCATGTAGATGGTGATCCAGGCGACACCGAACGCGGTACGGGTCGGGGCGTTGCGCGGGCGGTCCAGGATGTGGTGCTCGCGCTTGTCCCCGGTGATCCAGGACTCCACGAAGGGGTAGACCGCGATCATCATCAGCACGACGCCGAAGAGGACCAGCGGGATGAACACGCCGAGGATCAGCGTGTGACCCCAGAAGTTGATCTCCCAGCCCGGCATCGCGCGGATGAGGCCCTCGGCGAAGCCCATGTACCAGTCCGGCTGGGCGCCGGTGGACACCTGGTCGGGCCGGTAGGGGCCCATCGCCCAGATCGGGTTGATCGAGAACAGCGCCGCGATCGCCGCGATCACACCGAAGACCAGGAAGAAGAAGCCTCCGGCCTTGGCCATGTAGACCGGCAGCAGCGGCATGCCGACGACGTTCTCGTTGGTCTTTCCGGGGCCCGCGAACTGCGTGTGCTTGTGGTAGAAGACCAGGATCAGGTGGGCGACCACCAGGCCGAGCATGATGCCCGGCAGCAGCAGGATGTGGATCGAGTAGAAGCGGGCCACGAAGTCGCCGCCCGGGAACTCGCCGCCGAAGAGGAAGAACGAGATGTACGTGCCCACGATCGGCACGGACAGGACCGCGCCCTCCATGAAGCGGACACCGGTGCCGGAGAGCAGGTCGTCCGGGAGCGAGTAGCCGGTGAAACCGGTGAACATGCCCAGGACGAACAGCAGGAAGCCGAACAGCCAGTTGATCTCACGCGGCTTGCGGAACGCGCCGGTGAAGAAGACGCGCATCATGTGCACGAACATGCCGCCGAGGAAGATCAGCGCGGCCCAGTGGTGGATCTGCCGGATGAGCAGACCACCGCGCACGTCGAAGGAGATGTGCAGGGTCGAGTTGAACGCCTCGCTCATCAGCTGTCCCTGCAGCGGGACGTACGAGCCGTGGTACTCCACCTCGTTCATCGACGGGTGGAAGAACAGCGTCAGGTACACACCCGTGAGGATGATGATGAGGAAGCTGTAGAGGCAGACCTCGCCCAACATGAACGACCAGTGGTCGGGGAAGATCTTGCGCATGTTGGCCTTGGCCAGGGAGTAGATCCCGAGCCGGCCGTCCGCCCAGTCGGCGAGGCGCTCGCCGGCCGGTGCCTTGCCGCGGGAGCGTCCCGCGGCGTCGGCCGGATTCGTGTTGCTGGATGCAGTGCTCATCCGCGCTCCCAGAATGCAGGACCGACGGGCTCCTCGAAGTCGCCGAGCGCCTGGAGGTAACCCTCGCTGTCCACGCCGATGCGCAGCTGCGGCAGGGCGTGGCCGGCGGGGCCGAAGATCACTCGGGCACCGTCGGAGAGGTCGAAGGTGGACTGGTGGCACGGGCACAGCACGTGGTGCGTCTGCTGCTCGTACAGGGAGATCGGGCAGCCCACGTGGGTGCAGATCTTGGAGTAGGCCACGATGCCCTGGTGCGACCAGTCGAGTTCGCGCTTGTCCTTGATGTTGTCCGGCTGGAGCCGGATGATCATCAGGGCCGCCTTGGCGATCTCCTTCTGGAAGTCCTCGTCGGTCTCCTCCAGGCCGTCCGGCTTGGCGAAGGTCAGCGAGCCGACGACCACGTCCTCGGGACGCAGCGGCTCGTTGGTGTTCGTGTTGACGAGGCGCTTGCCCTTGGCCCACAGCGTGTGGCGGAGCTTGGTCTCGGGCAGCGGACCGAGGTCGCGCAGCAGCACGAGGCCGGACAGCGGCACCAGGGTGAGCGCGCCGAGCATCGTGTTGCGGATCAGCTTGCGGCGGCCGAGCTGCGACTCCTTGGCGCCCTCCGCGAAGTCCGCGTGGACCTTCGCACGGACCTCGGGGGAGGCCGCGATCGGGTGACGCTCGTCGGCGATCTCCACGTCGGACATCAGGGTGCGGGCCCAGTGGACCGCGCCCGCGCCGATGGTGAACAGCGCGGTGCCCAGCGTCAGGCCGAGCGCGAAGTTCAGCGCGCTGATGTGGCCCAGCGGGAAGACGTAGATCACCTGGTCGGCCGGGATCGCCACGTAGGAGGCGATGAAGCCGACGGTGGCCAGCATCGACAGCGTGAACAGCAGGGCGACGGCGCGCTCGGACCGCCGGGCGGCCCGCTCGTCGATGTCCTGGACACGGTGCTCGTGCGGCGGCAGACCGGGATCCGCAAACGGGTTCCGCTCGTCCGCGACGCCTACCGCGCCGTGCGCGGGGGCCTGCTCAGCGGGCAGGTTCTCTTCTGGCATGTCTTGGCTACTCATGACTTCTTGGCCTTTGCGGTCCGAGCGGCGACCCAGACGGCGACGGCGATCAGCGCGCCCAGTCCGAACACCCAGGCGAACAGACCCTCACTGACCGGACCGAGGCCGCCCAGCTCGTAGCCGCCCGGGGTCACGGTGTCGTCGCCGTTGACCGCGTTCAGGTACGCGATGATGTCCTTCTTGTTCTTCTCCGTCATCGTGGTGTCGGGGAAGGACGGCATGTTCTGCGGGCCGGTCTGCATGGCCTCGTAGATGTGCTTCGGGCTCACGTTCTCGAGGTCCGGGGCGAACTTGCCGTGCGTCAGCGCACCGCCCTTGCCGACGAAGTTGTGGCACTGCGCGCAGTTGGTGCGGAACAGCTCGCCACCCTTGGCGATGTCCGCGCCCTCCGGGCTGTAGTCGTTCTTGGTGGGCACGGCGGGGCCGGCGCCCAGGGACGCGACGTAGGCCGCGAGCTGGTCGATCTCGGCCTGCGAGTAGATGACCTTCTTCTTCGGGACCTGCGCCCCGGGCTGCTGGGCCGGCATACGGCCGGTGCCGACCTGGAAGTCGACGGCGGCGGCGCCGACACCCACCAGGCTCGGACCGTCAGTGGTGCCCTGGCCACCGGTGCCGTGGCAGCTGGCGCAGCCGACCTCGTAGAGCTTCTTGCCCTGCTCGATCGTGAGGGACTGGGCGGTGTCCTCGGCCTTCGCCTTGCTCGCGGGCGCGAACGCGGTGTACAGCCCCCCGGTGGCCGCCAGCGCGAGGAGTAGGACGACGACCGCCGCCAGCGGATGGCGTCGTCGTGCGGAGAGCTTTTTCACGGATTACCCCGGTGTCAGGATCTTCTGCGTCGATGCTTCTGGGACTTGGATCGGTTCGTCGCGGGTGCTCGGTCGCCGGCCTCCCCGTTCGGGTGACACCGACACCGCCGCGGACGGCGGCCGATTACCGGATCAGGTAGATCGTGGCGAAGAGGCCGATCCAGACGACATCGACGAAGTGCCAGTAGTAGGACACGACGATCGCGGCGGTCGCCTGCTCATGGGTGAACCTCCGGGCCGCGTAGGTACGGCCGAGGACAAGCAGGAAGGCGATGAGACCGCCTGTCACGTGCATGCCGTGGAAGCCGGTGGTCAGGTAGAACACGGAGCCGTACGGGTCGGAGGACAGCGAGAGGCCGTCCTTCTTGACCAGTTCCGTGTACTCGAAGATCTGACCGCCGATGAAGATCGCACCCATGATGAAGGTGACGATGAACCAGCCCCGGAGCTTCTTCACGTCACCCCGCTCGGCCGCGAACACGCCGAGCTGACAGGTCAGCGAGGAGAGCACCAGGATCGTGGTGTTGGTCGCCGAGAACGGAAGGTTGAGATGGGACGCCATCTCCTTCCAGTGCGTCGGACCCGTCACCGATCGCAGGGTGAAGTACATCGCGAAGAGGGCCGCGAAGAACATCAGCTCGGAACTCAGCCAGATGATGGTTCCGACACTGGTGAGGTTCGGCCGATTGACCGACGGGTGCGCGTGCCCGGTTTCTACTGTCGTTGCTGTCGCCACGCCGACATTATGTCGCTCGCTTATCCCGCCCTCACTCCGGGGGGTGCCGTTCGGAGTGTCCATGGGGTGTGTCCAGCCCGTATGGCCCATCGAAGCGGCGTTCCAGCCGCTGTCGACCACGAGTTGAAGGGAGTAGCATCCGCGCCATCGGTACCCGGAAGTTCCCGACCAAGGCTGTGTCTCTGAGAGGCGTGGAGGAACCATGCAGGCGACCGCGACGGTGCTGGTGTACAGCGACGACGCCAACACCCGTGAGCAGGTGCGGCTGGCGACCGGACGCCGGCCGGCTCCGGACGCCCCCGTCGTGGAGTTCGTGGAGTGCGCGACGCCGGACGCGGTGCTGCGGGAGCTGGACCGGGGCGGCATCGACGTGTGCGTCCTGGACGGCGAGGCCGTGCCCATGGGCGGCATGGGCATGTGCCGGCAGATCAAGGACGAGGTCTTCCAGTGCCCGCCCGTGCTCCTGCTGATCGGCCGGCCCCAGGACGCCTGGCTGGCCACGTGGAGCCGGGCGGACGCGGCGGTGACGCTGCCGGTGGAGCCGGTGGAGTTCGCCTCCTCCCTGGCCTCCCTCCTGCGGGACCGCACGGCGCTGAGCGCCTAGCGCCGCGCGCCCGGACCGATCCCGTCCTCCGGGCTCCCGGCCACGGGGGACGGGGCGTACGGCGGGCGGGGCGTACGGCGGACGTCGACGTACGGCCGGCTCCTGCGCTCCGGTGGGCCTCACAGGCCCTGCGGGCTCAGTCGTGCCTGCTCGGTCCGGGGCCGGTCGGCCTTGCCCCCGGTGGTGAGCGCGCTGCCCTGCAGCCACTTGGTCCAGGACACGTTCCAGTCGCCGAAGCCGTTGCCGAAGGGCTCCATCATGTGGCCCTTGGAGTTGACCACCTGGACGACGTCGCCCTCGTGGACGGTGTCGAAGAACCACGCGGCGTTGCGGTCGCTCATGCCGGTGCAGCCGTGGCTGACGTTGGCCAGGCCCTGTGCGTCGACCGACCAGGGGGCGGCGTGCACGTACTCGCCGCTCCAGGTCACCCGGGTCGCGTAGTAGACGTCCAGGTCGTACGCGTCCGAGGAGTTCGCGGCGATGCCGACGGTCGAGCTCTTCATCCGGACGAGGTACTGCTTGGCCAGGATGACCTTGACGCCGTTGCGGGTGTCGAAGCCGGGCTTTCCGGTGGTGACGGGAAGCTGCTTGATCATCTGGTCGTTCTGGTACACCGACATGGTGTGGGCCGCGGCGTCCGTCACCGCGACGATGCGGTCACCGGTGGTGATCCGCAGCGGCTTGGCGGTGCCGCCCCACAGCCGGTCGCTGATCTTGATGTTCTCCAGGTTGCTGTGCACCCGGATCTGCGCGTGGGCGGGCCAGTACTCCTTGGGCCGGTAGTGCAGGTGCGTGTCGTCCACCCAGTACCAGGCGCCCTGCGCGCTGGGCATGGAGTCGACCCGGAGGGCGCTCTCCACGACGGCACGCTGGGCCCTGTCCCGGATCGGCTGGTCGAGCTCGGCCGTGATGGGCTGACCGACGCCATAGGTGCCCGCCTGCGGCCCGAACTTCACGTTGACGCGCTTCTGGGTCCTGGGCTTGCTGGTGTCCACGCTGAGGACCTTGCGGCCGGGTGAGCCGTCGTCGTCCTCCGTGCTCACCCTCAGCGTGTAGTGGGCGCCGGCGGCCAGCGGTGAGGTGCTGTGCCAGCGGGTGCCGTCGGCGGAGAGTTCGCCGGACACGTGGCGGCCGGCGGTGTCGACGGCCGTGACGTCCGTGATGCGCCCGTCCGAGCCGTCGACCGTGACCTCCAGGGGCTTGTCCGGGTCGGCCTTCTTGCCGGTCTCGGTGGGGCCGTTGAAGGTGATCTGGTCCGCCGCGTCGTACGGGTCCGCGGCCAGCGGGTTGCCGTCCGCGCCGCAGGCGGTGGCGCCCGCACCGAGGGCGGCCACCAGCAGCGCGCTGCCGACGACGCCACGGGTGCGCAGGCGGGCCGATGGAGAGGAGGCGGATGCGCCGGGGCCCGAAGGGCCGAGCACGGTCGCCTCCTCGGCACCGGCTCCCGCGCCGCGAATAAACCCATTGGTGCTCATGGCCTCACGCTAGGGAGCCGGGGCGCCATCGGCGCGGTGGGCCACCCGTCCGAGGGAGCGTCGCTGCGCCGAAAGCAGGAGCCCGGACCCTCCTGACGGAGTGTCCGGGCTCCCGGTGCTCGGTGCTGTGCTACTGGGTGCGGTTCTCACCGCGGTAGTACTCGAAGACCCAGCCCCACAGGCCGATCAGAATCACCGGCAGCGAGACGTACAGCAGCCACCAGCCCACCGCGACGGCGAGGAAGGCGAGCGCGCCGCCGATGCCGAGCGCGAGCGGCTGCCAGCTGTGCGGGCTGAAGAAGCCCAGCTCGCCGGCGTCGTCCGCGACATCGGCCTCCTTGTTGTCCTGGGCGCCCACGTCGACCCGCCGGGCGGTGAAGCCCAGGTAGAAGCCGATCATGATGCTCAGGCCGAAGGCCAGGAAGAGCGCCGTCGTACCGGCCGGCTCCTTCGACCACATACCGTAGGCGATCGCCACGATGAGGAAGAAGACGCTCAGCCACATGAAGAGCTTGCCCTGGATCTTCACTTGCCGGCCTCCTTGCTGCCGACGAGGGCCTCGTTGCCGTGGCCGGCGTTCTCGAGGTGGTCGAGCGCTGCGATCTCGGGGTGGTGCAGGTCGAACGCCGGGGATTCGCTGCGGATCCGCGGCAGGGTGAGGAAGTTGTGCCGCGGCGGCGGGCAGGAGGTCGCCCACTCCAGCGAGCGGCCGTAGCCCCACGGGTCGTCGACCTCGATCTTCTTGCCGTACTTGGCGGTCTTCCACACGTTGTAGAAGAACGGCAGGAGCGACAGGCCGAGCACGAAGGAGAAGATCGTCGAGATGGTGTTCAGCGCGGTGAAGCCGTCGGCCGCCAGGTAGTCGGCGTACCGGCGGGGCATGCCCTCGACGCCCAGCCAGTGCTGGATCAGGAAGGTGCCGTGGAAGCCGACGAACAGCATCCAGAAGGTCATCTTGCCCAGGCGCTCGTCGAGCATCTTGCCGGTGAACTTCGGCCACCAGAAGTGGAAGCCGGAGAACATCGCGAAGACGACGGTGCCGAAGACGACGTAGTGGAAGTGCGCCACCACGAAGTACGAGTCCGAGATGTGGAAGTCCATCGGCGGCGAGGCCAGGATGACACCGGTCAGACCACCGAAGGTGAAGGTGATCAGGAAGCCCGTCGCCCACAGCATCGGGGTCTCGAAGGAGAGCGAGCCCTTCCACATGGTGCCGATCCAGTTGAAGAACTTCACACCGGTCGGGACCGCGATCAGGAAGGTCATGAACGAGAAGAACGGCAGCAGCACACCGCCGGTGACGTACATGTGGTGCGCCCACACCGTCACCGACAGGCCCGCGATGGCGATCGTCGCGCCGACCAGGCCCATGTAGCCGAACATCGGCTTGCGGGAGAAGACCGGGATGACCTCGCTGATGATGCCGAAGAACGGCAGGGCGATGATGTACACCTCTGGGTGCCCGAAGAACCAGAAGAGGTGCTGCCACAGCAGGGCTCCACCGTTGGTGGCGTCGAAGACGTGGGCGCCGAACTTGCGGTCCGCCTCCAGCGCGAACAGCGCCGCCGCCAGCACCGGGAAGGCCAGCAGGACCAGCACCGCGGTCAGCAGCACGTTCCAGGTGAAGATCGGCATGCGGAACATCGTCATGCCCGGGGCGCGCATGCAGATGATCGTGGTGATGAAGTTGACCGAGCCGAGGATGGTGCCGAAACCGGAGAAGGCCAGACCCATGATCCACAGGTCGCCGCCGAGGCCGGGCGAGTGCACCGCGTCGGACAGCGGGGCGTAGGCGAACCAGCCGAAGTCGGCCGCGCCCTGCGGGGTGAGGAAGCCGCCGACCGCGACCAGCGAGCCGAACAGGTACAGCCAGTAGGCGAACATGTTCAGCCGCGGGAAGGCGACGTCGGGGGCGCCGATCTGGAGCGGCATGATCCAGTTGGTGAAGCCGGCGAACAGCGGCGTCGCGAACATCAGCAGCATGATCGTGCCGTGCATCGTGAACGCCTGGTTGAACTGCTCGTTCGACATGATCTGCAGGCCCGGGCGGGCCAGCTCGGCGCGCATGAGCAGCGCCATGACGCCACCGATGCAGAAGAACGCGAACGACGTGACCAGATACAGCGTTCCGATCGTCTTGTGGTCGGTGGTCGTCATCCACTTCACCACGACGTTACCGGGTTGCTTGCGCCGGACCGGCAGCTCGTTCTCGGCCGCCGCGGCACCCTGAGGTTCGTTGAGGATGCTCACAGGTTGTTCGTCTCCCGGTTCTTCTCGTGGCTCGTCTGCGCGATGCCGGCGGGAACGTAACCGGTCTGCCCCTTCTTCACGAGGTCCTTGAGGTGCTGCTCGTAGCGCTCCGGGGAGACGACCTTCACGTTGAACAGCATCCGGGAGTGGTCCTGGCCGCAGAGCTCGGCGCACTTGCCCCGGAAGGTGCCCTCCATGGTGGGGGTCACCTGGAAGGAGTTGGTGTGGCCGGGGATGACGTCCTGCTTCATCAGGAACGGCAGCACCCAGAACGAGTGGATGACGTCCCGCGAGGTGAGGACGAAGCGGACCGTCTTGCCCTTCGGCAGCCACAGGGTCGGACCCGGGTTGCCGTTCTGCGGGTTCCGCTCGCCCGGCACGCCGACCTCGTACACGCCGCCGGCGTTGGCCGGGAAGTCGTTCTTGAACCGGTCCGGGATGGCGGACAGGTTCGGGTCGGTCTTGGCGTTGCCGGAGGAACCGGGAACGGGCTCGATGTAGTTGAAGCCCCAGCTCCACTGGTAGCCGACGACGTTGACCGTGACGTCCGGCTTCTTGGAGAGGTCGAGAAGCTTCGACTCGTCACGGGCCGTGAAGTAGAAGAGGACCGAGACGATGATGAGCGGAACGACCGTGTACAGCGCCTCGATGGGCATGTTGTACCGGGTCTGCGGAGGAACCTCGACCTTGGTGCGGCTGCGCCGGTGGAACATGGCGCTCCACAGGATCAGGCCCCACACCAGCACGCCGACGGCGAGCGCGGCAGCCCAGGAGCCCTGCCACAGGGAGAGGATCCGCGGAGCCTCTTCCGTGGCCGGGGTGGGCATACCAAGGCGGGGGAAGTCCTTGTATGTGCAACCGGTTGCGGTCGCCAGGACCAGGCCCGCGGTCAGTGCCTGCAGCAGCTTCCGCCGCATCGGGCGCCGCGGCGAGCGGTCGGAGCCGTTGGGACTCACGTAGCGCCTTCCCGAGAGTCTCGCCCGCGCTGTTCGGCTGCGGCCTTCTCGCTGGTCGGTCGCCGCCCTGCGTCGGGCAGGGGTTTGATGTTTATGCGGACCAAACCCTACTGGACGCCATCCGGCGGGTCGCGGGGAGGGTGCCATACGCGCCGCGGGTCACCCCGAAGGGGTGGGACGACCGGGCGGCGGACCGTGAATTGACGGAGTTCGAGAGCCTTTTGGCCCCGGCGGAACCGCCTGCGGGCACGGTCCCGCGCCCCGCTCGCGCCCGCGCGGGACGTAGCGTTGGCGTGTGGCTTACTTCGACGCTGCTTCCGCCGCTCCGCTCCATCCCGTCGCCCGTCAGGCGCTCGAGGCCTCCCTCGACGAGGGGTGGGCCGATCCGGCGCGGCTGTACCGGGAGGGCAGGCGGGCGCGGCTGCTGCTGGACGCGGCGCGGGAGGCGACCGCCGAGGCGGTGGGCTGCCGGCCCGACGAGCTGACCTTCACCCCGTCCGGCACCCGCGCGGTGCACACCGGTGTCGCGGGCGCGCTGGCCGGGCGGCGCCGCGCCGGGCGCCACCTGATCGTGTCAGCGGTCGAACACTCCTCGGTCCTCCATTCGGCCGAGGCGCACGAGGCGGACGGCGGCACCGTCACCCGGGTCCCGGTGAACCGCGCGGGCGCGGTGGCCGTGGGGGCGTACCAGGCGGCGGTACGCCCGGACACCGCGCTGGCCTGCCTGCAGTCGGCCAACCACGAGGTGGGCACCGAGCAGCCGGTGGCCGAGGTGGCCGAGGTCTGCCGGGCCGCGGGGGTCCCGCTGCTGGTGGACGCGGCGCAGTCGCTGGGCTGGGGCCGGGTGGCGGGCGACTGGTCGCTGCTGGCGGCGAGCGCACACAAGTGGGGCGGACCGTCGGGGGTCGGGCTCCTGGTCGTACGCAAGGGCGTGCGGTTCGCGCCCCGGGGGCCGGCGGACGAGCGGGAGTCGGGCCGGGCCGCCGGGTTCGAGAACATCCCCGCGATCGTGGCCGCGGCGGCGTCGCTGCGGGCGGTGCGGTCGGAGGCGGCCGCGGAGGCCGTACGGCTGCGGGAACTGACGGAGCGGATCCGGGCGCGGGTGCCGCGTCTGGTGCCGGACGTGGAGGTGGTGGGCGACCCGGTGCGCCGGCTGCCGGGCGTCGTCACCTTCTCCTGTCTCTATGTCGACGGGGAGACACTGCTGCACGAGCTGGACCGTGCGGGCTTCTCGGTCTCCTCCGGCTCCTCCTGTACGAGCAGCACCCTGACGCCGAGCCATGTCCTGCGGGCGATGGGTGTGCTGAGCGAGGGCAACGTACGGGTGTCGCTGCCGCCGGGGACCCCGGAGGAGGACGTGGAGCGGTTCCTGTCGGTGCTGCCCGGCACGGTCGCCGGGGTCCGGGAGCAGCTGGGGGCGCCGGTGGCGGCGCCGGCGGCCGGGCCGGGCGGCGACGCGCTCGTCGTCGACGCCCTCGGCCGGCGCTGCCCGATCCCGGTGATCGAGCTCGCGAAGGTCTTCGGGGACGTCCCGGTGGGCGGCACGGTCCGCGTCCTCGCGGACGACGAGGCGGCCCGCCTCGACATCCCGGCGTGGTGCGAGATGCGGGGGCAGGAGTACGTCGGTGAGGAGCCGGCGGACCGGGGCTCGGCCTACGTGGTCCGCCGGGTCTCCTAGAACGTGCGGTAGGTCAGGCGAGGTGGGCGCGGACCTCGCGGGCCGCGTCGTCGCCGTACGCCTTGGTGAAGCGCTCCATGAAGTGGGCGCGGCGCAGCTGGTACTCCTGGGTGCCGACGGTCTCGATGACCAGCGTGGCGAGCATGCAGCCGACCTGGGCGGCGCGCTCCAGGGAGACGCCCCAGGCCAGACCGGAGAGGAACCCGGCACGGAAGGCGTCGCCGACGCCCGTGGGGTCGGCCTTGCGCTCCTCGTCCGGGCAGCCGACCTCGATCGGGTCCCGGCCGGCGCCCTCGATGCGCACGCCCCGGGCGCCGAGGGTGGTCACCCGGTGGCCGACGCGGGAGAGGATCTCGGCGTCGCTCCAGCCGGTCTTCGACTCGATGAGCCCCTTCTCGTACTCGTTGGAGAAGAGGTAGGTCGCCCCGTCCAGCAGTATCCGGATCTCCTCCCCGTCCATGCGGGCGATCTGCTGGGAGAAGTCGGCGGCGAACGGGATCGACCGCGAGCGGCACTCCTCGGTGTGCCGGAGCATCGCCTCGGGGTCGTCGGCGCCGATCAGCACCAGGTCCAGGCCGGCGACGCGATCGGCGACGGTCTTGAGCTCGATGAGGCGGGCCTCGCTCATCGCGCCGGTGTAGAACGAGCCGATCTGGTTGTGGTCGGCGTCCGTGGTGCACACGAAGCGGGCGGTGTGCAGCGTCTCGGAGATGCGGACCGAGTCGGTGTCGACGCCGTGCCGCTCCAGCCAGGCGCGGTACTCGCCGAAGTCGGGGCCCGCGGCGCCGACCAGGACGGGCCGCGTGCCGAGCTGCCCCATGCCGAAGGCGATGTTGGCGCCGACCCCGCCGCGCCGCACGTCCAGCTGGTCGACCAGGAAGGAGAGCGAGACCGTGTGCAGCTGGTCCGCGACGAACTGGTCGGCGAAACGGCCGGGGAAGGTCATGAGGTGGTCGGTGGCGATGGAGCCGGTGACTGCGATGCGCACGGCGTGGACTCTCCTGGTTGGGAGAAGGCGGGTTGACACTTCACGCTACCCGTTCACCGAGGGGCGTTGAAGCAGGCAAAAATACCCGATAGTAGATCTTTCTTCGTGCGCCTCGACGTGCTTACGGTTTCGGCATGACGAACCTCAAGGTGCACCCTCACCCCGGACCGGCCGACCTGGAGGGCGATCTGGCGTCGCTGCGCGGGGACTGCGTACGGATGGTCCCCCACTGGGCGGCCCCCGGACCGGATGTCGCGCGGCCGGTGCCGCCGTCCCGTATCCACGGGGTGGACGTTCCGGCCTCCTCGGCCCGGCTGCTGGACGCGATGTCGGACTACGGGGACTGATCACCAGAGCTGATACCCGGGACTGAACGCCCAGGACCGATTCCGGAGACCGATCCCGGAGGCACCACTCCGGTGAAACGAGCCCGCCGCGCCCGCCCGGGCCGGGCCCCGCGCCCGGGCGGCGCGTTCCGGGAACCGTGCGCTCCCCCGCTGCGTCCCATCGCTGTCCCCCGTCTGGGGGATGCGGGATACGACCCGCCGACCGGTCAGTTTTGACAGGGCCGGGTCAGGGTCACAGGGACAGTTGTGCAGCCGAAGGAGCGATGCGGTGAACACCGAGCGACCCGACCACGACGACGCGGCCGCGGGTACCGCCGACGGAGCCTCGCGGGAGAAGGCGGCTCCGAAGTCCGGGGGCGGGGCCGGGAACGCCGATGTGACCGGTGCCGAGGCCCGGGAGCCCCGCGCACCCGAGGCCGGAGCGTCCGAGGCACCCGAAGCCGACGCGTCCGGAGCGTCCGAGGCGTCCGAAGCCGAGGCCCCAACGTCCGCGAGCGCGGAGAAGGCCCCGGAGGCCGAGCAGCCCCAGCAGCCCGCGAAGACCGAACAGGCCGAACAGGCCGAACAGGCCGAACAGGCCGAACAGGCCGAACAGGCCGAACAGGCCGAACAGGCCGAACAGGCCGACGTCGGGCTCGACGTGGGCGGCCCCGGGGCCCCCAGGAATGCGGGGCCCGAGGACGAGAGGGCGGGCCGGGGCGGCCGGGGGCGCTCGCCGTTGGCGGCCGCCGCAGTCGCGGCCGCGGTGCTGCTGGTGGGCGGCGGGGGTGCGTATCTGGCCACGAGCGTGTCCGGCGGCTCGGGCGGTCCCACGGACGCGGCGGCCTCCGGCGGCCACGGCACTCCCCCGCCGCTGATGCTCGACGGCTACTCCCCCGCGGGCGCCGGCCGCGGTGGCGGCGCGGACGGCGACGGCGGGACGAACGGCATCGCGCCCGGCGAGCCCAATCCGTACGGCGCGTCCTACCGCCCGGCGGGCGCCCTGCCCGACGGCCCGGGCTCGGCGCCGGTGTACCGGCCGCGGGGCGAGGTCACACGGGACGAGGTGGCCCGGCTGGCCCGGGCGCTCGGCGTCGACGGGACGCCGGTCGCGGACGCCCAGGCCTGGACGGCGGGCAGCGGCAAGGACGGTTCCGGCCCGATGCTGCGGGTGACCCGGCAGGCGCCGGGGACCTGGACGTTCAGCCGGTACGCGCCGGGCACCGACAACTGCAAGGGCGTGCTGTGCACGCACGACCCCGCGGCCCCGGCCGTCCACCCGGTGAGCGCGGCGGACGCCGAGAAGGCGGCGGCGCCGGTGCTCAAGGCCCTGGGGCAGGACGACGCGAAGGTGGACGCAGGGCAGATCATGGGCGCCCAGCGGGTCGTCAACGCCGATCCGGCGGTCGGCGGACTGCCCACCTACGGCTGGACGACCGGCCTGACCGTCGGCCCGCGGGGTGAGGTGGTCGGGGGCAGCGGGCAGATGAAGGCGCCGGTGAAGGGGGACACGTACCCCGTGCTGAGCGCGCGGAAGACGCTGGAGCTGATGAACGCGGCCCCCCGGACCGACCACCGCATGGGCATCGGGGGCTGCGCGAGCCCGGAGCCGCTGAAGGACCGTCTGGAGGCGCCGTGCGGGGCGTCCACCACGGCCCAGGACGTGCTCACCGTCGACAAGGCCGTCTTCGGTCTGGCCTCGCACTACTCCGGCGGGCGGCAGACCCTGGTGCCGTCCTGGCTGTTCCAGGTGCGCGGGCCGGCCGGGCAGGACGGCTTCACGGTGACGTATCCGGCGGTCGACCCCAAGTACCTGGCCCCGTCGTCGGCCACGCCGTCCGGGCAGCCCACCCCGCCGCCGAGCGGGTCCGGCGACGCCCCGAAGACCCACGACGTCAAGGTGACCGGGTACGGCACCGAGGGCGACGACCTGACCGTCACCTTCGAGGGCGGGGTCTGCTCCGACTACAAGGCGTCGGCACGGGAGAGTTCCGGCGAGGTGACCGTGACGGTGACCGAGACCCGGCGGCCGGGCAAGGTCTGCATCATGATCGCCAAGATCCAGCACCGGACCGTGCACCTGGGCCGGCCGCTCGACGGCCGGCAGGTGGTCGGCTCGGACGGCCGGGAGATCCCGCGGGAGAAGCCGGGCGCGCGGCTGCCGCGGTCCTCGTCGCAGGCGCGCTAGCGGCGGGCGCCGGACTGGGCGTCACGGACGCGTGAAGGCGGCGGCCCCCCTGGACAGGGGGGCCGCCGCCTTCATGTCGTTCGCGTGGCCCGCCGGCTCAGCTGAAGGAGTCGCCGCAGGCGCAGGAGCCCGTCGCGTTCGGGTTGTCGATCGTGAAGCCCTGCTTCTCGATCGTGTCCACGAAGTCGATGGTGGCACCGCCCAGGTACGGGGCGCTCATCCGGTCGGTGACGACCTTGACGCCGTCGAAGTCCTTCTCCACGTCGCCGTCGAGGGAGCGCTCGTCGAAGAAGAGCTGGTAGCGCAGGCCGGAGCAGCCGCCGGGCTGGACGGCGACGCGCAGGGCGAGGTCGTCCCGGCCTTCCTGGTCGAGCAGGGCCTTGACCTTCGACGCGGCGGCGTCGGTCAGGATGATGCCGTCGGTGACGGTGGTGGTCTCGTCCGATACGGACATCTACATCTCTCCCGGGTTGTACGGAGACTGCTTGCCGACGAGTGCAACCGGCAGGGCCGCGGATTCATTCCGGGCCGAGCGCGTGGTTTCTCTCTTCTGCATGCTCGTCATCTTCATGCTCGCACATGCGCCGTGGAGCCAACAGCGACCACCGGGATTCCCGTCACATCGACGCTATGGCCATCGTCAAAGTGACGTGAAGCGGTTATGATAAATAGCGTCAGTTCGACGAAAAGTAGAAAGGGTGCGTGTCGTGACCACCGCCCAAGCCCAGGAGCTCGACGTACAGCCGACGCCCCTCGCCCTGCTGCTCCTCGGCCGTGAGGCCGACCCGAAGAGCGAGCGCGGTGTCGAGTGTCCCGGCGACCTGCCCTCCCCGTCCGACCCGGACCTGGTGGAACGCGCCCGCGCCGCCAAGGAGAAGCTCGGCGACAAGGTCTTCGTGCTCGGCCACCACTACCAGCGCGACGAGGTCATCCAGTTCGCCGACGTCACGGGCGACTCCTTCAAGCTGGCGCGGGACGCGGCGGCGCGCCCGGAGGCCGAGTACATCGTCTTCTGCGGTGTGCACTTCATGGCGGAGTCCGCGGACATCCTGACGTCCGGCGACCAGAAGGTCGTCCTGCCGGACCTGGCGGCGGGGTGCTCCATGGCCGACATGGCGACCGCCGAGCAGGTCGCCGAGTGCTGGGACGTGCTGACCGAGGCCGGCGTAGCCGAGCAGGTCGTGCCGGTGTCGTACATGAACTCCTCCGCCGACATCAAGGCGTTCACCGGCCGGCACGGCGGCACGATCTGCACCTCCTCCAACGCGCGGCGGGCCCTGGAGTGGGCCTTCCAGCAGGGCGAGAAGGTGCTGTTCCTGCCCGACCAGCACCTGGGCCGCAACACCGCGGTGCGGGACATGGGCATGTCCCTGGACGACTGCGTCGTCTACAACCCGCACAAGCCGAACGGCGGGCTGACGACGCAGGAGCTGCGCGCCGCGAAGATGATCCTGTGGCGGGGTCACTGCTCGGTGCACGGCCGCTTCAGCCTGGACTCGGTCAACGACGTACGCGAGCGCGTCCCGGGCGTCAACGTCCTGGTCCACCCCGAGTGCCGGCACGAGGTCGTGGCGGCGGCGGACCACGTCGGCTCGACCGAGCACATCATCAAGACGCTGGAGGCCGCCCCGGCCGGCTCCAAGTGGGCCATCGGCACGGAGCTGAACCTCGTACGGCGGCTGGCGAACCGTTTCGCGCCCGAGGGCAAGGAGGTCGTCTTCCTCGACCGCACGGTGTGCTTCTGCTCGACCATGAACCGCATCGACCTGCCCCACCTGGTCTGGGCCCTGGAGTCCCTGGCCGAGGGCAACCTGGTCAACCGCATCCAGGTGGACGAGGAGACCGAGGCGTTCGCCAAGCTGGCGCTGGAGCGGATGCTGGCCCTTCCGTAGTCCGTACGGTCCTCGAGGGAGGCCGGAGTCTCACGGCGAAGGCCCCCGCACACCGGTCGGTGCGCGGGGGCCTTCGTCCGCCGCGGAGGGAGCGGCTACACCGTCACCGGCTCCCGGGGCTCCTCCGCCCTCGCCTCCCGCCTTGCCGCGCGCTTCTTCGCGCGGCGCTCCTTGCGAAGCTCCAGCATCGCGTAGAGCGTCGGGACCAGGAGCAGGGTCAGCAGGGTGGAGGTGACCAGGCCGCCGATCACCACGACCGCCAGGGGCTGGGCGATGAAGCCGCCCTCGCCGGTGACGCCCAGGGCCATCGGGAGCAGGGCGAAGATCGTCGCCAGGGCGGTCATCAGGATCGGGCGCAGCCGGTGGCGGCCGCCCTCGATCACGGCCTCGACCACGCCGTACCCCTGCGCGCGGTACTGGTTGATCAAGTCGATCAACACGATCGCGTTCGTCACCACGATGCCGATGAGCATCAACATGCCGATCATCGCGGGGACGCCCATCGGCGTGCCGGTGGCGATCAGCAGGCCGAGCGCGCCGGTCGCGGCGAACGGGATGGACACCAGCAGGATCAGCGGCTGGGCCAGCGAGCGGAAGGTCGCGACCAGCAGCATGAAGACGATCGCGATGGCCGCGAGCATCGCCAGGCCGAGGTTCTTGAAGGCGTCGCTCTGGTCCTGCGTGACCCCGCCGATCTCCGCCGTGGCACCCGCCGGGAGCTTCAGCGCCTTGAGCTCGGACTGGAGGTCCGCGCTGACCGCGCCGGTGTTGTCGCCGACGGGCTTGGCGGTGACGGTCGCCGCGCGCCGACCGTCGATGCGGGTCATCGACACCGGGCCGTCGACCAGCTTCACGGTGGCGACGTCGCCCAGCTTCACCGGGCCCAGGCGCAGGTTCTTCAACTGGGCCAGCGTCTCGGCCGGCCTGGCCGAACGGACGACGACGTCGCGCTCGGTGTCGTCCAGGGTCGCCTTCGCCACGGTGGTGCCCTTGACCGCCTGGGCGACGGCGGTACCGAGCGTCTGCTCGGTGAAGCCCGCGGCGGCCGCCCTGCCGTTCGCTCGCACCGAGACGCGGGGCACGCTCCGCGACAGGTCGCTGGTGACGTCGGTGACGTCGTCCAGGCCGGAGACCGTCTCGCGCACCCGCTCCGCCGCCCGGCGCAGGACGTCCCCGTCGGCCGCCTTGACGACGACCTTGAGGTCCTGGTCGCCGAAGCCGTCGCCGGCGGCGACCGTGGTGGTGCCGATGCCGGACAGCCGGTGCAGGCCGTCCTCGATGTCCTCGCGGACGTCGTCGGCGGACGCCGAGTCCTCCAGCATCACCTGGTACGACGCCTGGTTGCTGTCCGTGCCACCGCCGAAGGCCGCCATGAAGCCGGACGAGCCGACCGTCACCTGGTAGTCCTTGACGCCCTTCACCCCGGCGAGCAGCTTCTCGACCCTCCTGGCCTGCGCGTCGGTGGCGGCCAGGCTGGTACCGGGCTTCAGCTCCTGCTTGACGGTGAGGACCTTCTGGTCGCCCTGGTCGAAGAAGTTGGTCTTCAGCAGCGGGGTCATGCCGAAGGTGCCGACCAGCACCACGACCGCGATCAGCACGCTGGTGAGGCGGCGGCGGGTGGCGAAGCGCAGGACGGGGACGTAGAACCGCTGCAGGCGGCTCCTCGCCTCCTTCTCCTCGGCGAGACGGCGGGCCTCCGCGGCCTCGGCGGGGGTCCCCTTCGGGGCACGCAGGAACCAGAACGACAGCACCGGTACGACGGTCAGCGACACCAGCAGCGAGGCCAGCAGCGCCGCGGTGACGGTGATGCTGAACGGGCCGAACAGCTCGCCGACCATGCCTCCGACCAGGCCGATCGGCAGGAACACGGCGACCGTGGTGAGCGTCGAGGAGGTGACCGCCCCGGCCACCTCGCGGACCGCGTTCAGGATGGCCTCGCGGCGCTCCTCGCCGTAGCCGAGGTGCCGCTTGATGTTCTCCAGGACCACGATCGAGTCGTCGACGACCCGGCCGACGGCGATGGTCAGGGCGCCCAGCGTCAGCATGTTGAGCGACAGGTCGCGGGTCCACAGCACGATCAGGGCCAGGACCACGGAGAGCGGGATGCTCACCGCCGTGACGAGGGTGGAGCGCACCGACGCCAGGAAGACCAGGATGATCAGGACCGCGAAGAGCAGGCCGAGCGCGCCCTCGGTGGTCAGGCCGTCGATGGACTTGGCCACCGCCGGCCCCTGGTCGCTGACGACGGTGATCCTCGCGCCGGAGCCGAGACTCGCGCGCAGGGCGGGCAGCTTGTCCTCGATCGCGTTCGAGATCGTGACCGCGCTGCCGTTGTGGTCCATGGTGACGGCGACGGCGAGGCTCGGCCTGCCGTCGGTGCGAGTGATCGAGTCGGCCTTGGCGGGCTCCTGCTTCACCCCGGCCACGTCGCCGAGGCGGACCGGCTTCTTCGCGGCCGCGCCCTCGCCGGTGACGCTCAGGTCCTCGATCTGCTTCAGCGAGGTGAGGCCGCCGCCGACCTGGACGGTGCGGTTGGCGCCGCCCTCGTCGAAGGAGCCCGCGGGGACGGTGGCACCGCCCGCCTGCAGGGCCTGGCCCAGGGCGGCGGGGGTGAGGCCCGCCCCGGCCAGCTTCGCGTCGTCGGGCGTGACGGTGATCTGGAGGTCCCGCACGCCGTTCACGGTGACCTGGCCGACGCCGGCGATGTTCTTCAGCTCCGGCACCACCGTCCGGTCCAGCCGGTCGGCGAGCGCCTGCTGGTCCTCGCCGGAGGTGACGGCGAGGACGACGGTCGGGATGTCGTCCGTGGAGCCCGCGACGACCTGCGGGTCCACGGCGTCCGGGAGCCGGACGCGGGCCCGGTTGACGGCCTGCTGGACGTCGGCGACGAGCTGCTCGGTGTCGTTGCCGTAGTCGAAGGAGGCCATGATCACGGCGTTGCCCTCGCTCGCCGTGGAGGTGACGCCCTTGATGCCGTCGACGGCCTTGAGGGTGTCCTCGACGGGCTCGACGACCTGCTTCTCGACCACGTCCGGGGACGCGCCCTGGTACGGCGCCAGAACGGACACCACGGGAAGTTCGATGCTGGGCAGCAGCTGCTGCTTGAGCTGGGGGATCGCGATCGCCCCGAAAACGAGCGCGATGATCGAGATCAACCCGATCAGGGCCCGTTGCGCGAGGCTGAACCTGGACAGCCAGGACATGGTCAGGGTCTCTCTTCGGTGAGCTGAAGGCGGCGGCACGGAGCCGGATGGGCACCCGCCTCTACACCTTCGGGCATCGACGGACGGTGATCCGTAGGCCCCTGGTCCATTTCCGTGCGGGCGCCCTACTCCGGCCGCAGTACGCCCGGGCGGAGGCCGCTCCACCCGTGGGCGTACGGTCCGGGCACCGTCCCGCTCCACCCCGGGCACCGTCCCGCTCCACCCCGGGGACCGGGCTCGGTCGCTCGGCACGCGGGCTCAGCCGTCCGGTGCGCGGGCTCACTCCGCCCGCGGCCGCACCAGCCCCGACTCGTAGGCGATGACCACCAGTTGGGCCCGGTCGCGGGCGCCCAGCTTGGCCATGGCCCGGTTGACGTGGGTCTTGACCGTCAGCGGGCTGACCTCCAGCCGCTCGGCGATCTCGTCGTTGGAGTGCCCGCCCGCGACCAGCACCAGCACCTCGCGCTCCCGCACGGTCAGTGCCTCCAGCCGGGCGGACCGGGCCGGGCGGCCGTCGTCCGCGGCGTCGCCCTGCGCGAGGAAGCGGGCGATCAGCCCCTTGGTGGCCGCCGGGGACAGCAGCGCCTCGCCGCCCGCCGCGACCCGGATGGCGGTGAGCAGTTCCTCTGGCTCGCTGCCCTTGCCGAGGAACCCGGAAGCGCCCGCGCGCAGCGAGCGCACCACGTAGTCGTCGACCTCGAAGGTGGTCAGGATGACCACGCGGACGTGCGCGAGGGCGGGGTCGGCGCTGATCAGCCGGGTGGCCGCGAGGCCGTCGGTGCCGGGCATCCGGATGTCCATCAGCACCACGTCGGCGCGCTGCTCCCTGGCGAGCCGTACCGCCTCGGCGCCGTCGGACGCCTCGCCGACCACCTCCATGTCGGGCTCGGAGTCGACGAGCACGCGGAAGGCGCTGCGCAGCAGCGTCTGGTCGTCGGCGAGCAGGACACGGATCGTCATACGGGTTCCCCCGGGGCGCGGCTGCGGGTCTTGACCGGCAGGATCGCATGGACCCGGAAGCCCCCTCCGTAGCGGGGACCGGTGGTGAGGGTGCCGCCGAGGGCGGTGACCCGCTCCCTCATGCCGAGCAGTCCGTGGCCGCCTCCGGGCAGCGGGCCGTCGTCGTCGCCGGTCCCGTCGTCCAGGACGGTGATCTCGGCGTTGGGTCCGACGCGTACGACGCTGACCTCGGCCCGCGCCCGGGTGCCGGCGTGCTTCTGGACGTTGGTGAGCGCCTCCTGGATGACGCGGTAGGCGGCCAGGTCGACGGCGGCGGGCAGGGTGGTGCCGTGGTCGGAGCGGGCGACCTCGACCAGGAGGCCGGCGTTGCGGAAGGTGGCGACGAGGTCGTCGAGGCGGTGCAGGCCGGGGGCGGGTTCGGTGGGGGCCTCGGGGTCGCCGGACTGTCTGAGCAGTCCGACGGTGGCGCGCAGTTCGTTCAGCGCGGAGCGACCGGCCTCCCGGACGTGGGCGAGGGCCTCCTTGGCCTGGTCGGGGCGCTTGTCCATGACATGGGCGGCGACGCCGGCCTGCACGTTCACCAGGGCGATGTGGTGGGCGACGACGTCGTGCAGGTCGCGGGCGATGCGCAGGCGTTCCTCGGCGACGCGGCGGCGGGCCTCCTCCTCGCGGGTGCGTTCGGCCCGCTCGGCGCGCTCCCTGATCGCGTGCACGAAGGCGCGGCGGCTGCGGACGGCGTCGCCGCCGGCGGCGGCCATGCCGGTCCAGGCGAAGAGGGCGAGGTTCTCCTGGGCGTACCAGGGCAGGGGGCCGGCGAGCATCGCGGCGCCGGTCAGCACGGACATGGTGAGCAGGCCGAGGCGCCAGGTGGTGGGGCGGTCGGTGGCCGCGGCGACGGTGTACAGCGCGACCACGGCGGACATCGCGACGGGGGCGCGGGGGTCGCCGGTGAGGCACTCGACGAGGGAGACGGTGCCGGTGACGGCGAGCACCGTCCGCGGGGCGCGGCGGCGGAAGACGAGCGCGGCGGCGCCGACGGTCATCAGGAGCAGGCTCAGCAGGTCCGGCCTGCGCACGCCCCAGCTGACGCCGTTCTCGCCGTTCGGGCCGGCGAAGGAGCCGACCACCATGCACACCAGCACGCCCGCGGCCAGCGCCGCGTCCAGTGCCAGGGGGTGCGCCTTCAGCCGGCATCTGGCGCGGTCGAGTGTGCTCACGGGGGTCAACGGTAAGGGCAGCCCGGCGCACCGGGAACCGCGGCCGGGAACGCGACGGACGCGCACCGGGGGCGCGCCCGCGCCGAGCCGGGCGCACGCCGGGGCACGGCCGCCGCGAGGGGGGCGACGGCGGCGCGGTCGCGGCGAGCGGCGAGGGCGAGGAGCTTCGCGGACGCCGCTCAGCCCGGGATCAGGCCGTCGTCGCTCAGGAGGTCCCGGACCTCCTCCAGGGTGGCGTCGGGGGAGGGCAGGATGAGCTCGGACGGCTCCAGGGAGTCGTCCGGCAAGGGCTCGCCCAGCTCACGGACGGTGGACAGCAGGGCCTGGAGGGTGCGGCGGAAGCCGGGGCCGTCGCCCTTCTCCATCTCGGCCAGGAGTTCGTCGTCCAGTTCGTTCAGGCCGGCGAGGTGGCTCTCGGCCAGCCTCACCTGCCCCTCCCCCATGATCCGTACGATCATGTCGCCCTCCTCGGCGTGGGCCCCGGCTGTCGATGACGTGACGTGCTGCCCAGTGACGTACTGGCTGGTGACGTACTACCCCGTGACGTACCGCTGGTCGCAGACCTACTGCTTGTCGAAGCGGGGAGTGTCCTGCGGCTGCTGCTGGTTCTGCCCCTGACCGGTGCCGCCCTCGATGGCCTGCTGGGGCGTGCCTCCGGCCAGCTCCGCCTTCATGCGCTGGAGCTCCAGCTCCACGTCCGAACCACCGGAGAGCCGGTCCAGCTCGGCCTGGATGTCGTCCTTGGCCATGCCGGACTGGTCGTCCAGGGCGCCGGAGGCCAGCAGTTCGTCGATCGCGCCGGCGCGGGCCTGGAGCTGCGCCGTCTTGTCCTCGGCGCGCTGGATCGCGAGGCCGACGTCGCCCATCTCCTCGGAGATGCCGGAGAACGCCTCACCGATCCGGGTCTGCGCCTGGGCCGCGGTGTAGGTCGCCTTGATGGTCTCCTTCTTCGTACGGAAGGCGTCCACCTTGGCCTGGAGCCGCTGGGCCGCCAGGGTGAGCTTCTCCTCCTCGCCCTGGAGCGTCGCGTGCTGGGTCTCCAGGTCCGTCACCTGCTGCTGGAGCGCGGCACGGCGGGACAGCGCCTCGCGGGCCAGGTCCTCCCGGCCGAGCGCGAGCGCCTTGCGGCCCTGGTCCTCCAGCTTGGAGGACTGCTGCTGCAGCTGGTTCAGCTGGAGTTCGAGCCGCTTGCGGGAGGTCGCCACGTCCGCGACGCCGCGGCGCACCTTCTGCAGCAGCTCCAGCTGCTTCTGGTACGAGTAGTCGAGGGTCTCGCGCGGGTCCTCGGCCCGGTCAAGGGCCTTGTTCGCCTTCGCGCGGAAGATCATCCCCATACGCTTCATGACACCGCTCATGGGCTTCGCGCGCCCCCTTCTGACGGACTCCGGCTCACAGATCCTGCGACAGAACCCACAGTACGGGCCCTGCCTCCATTACCGCACTGTCCGGGGACGGATGCGGTCATCCCCGAGGACGACTCCGTACGCTCCCTCTCCGGCGCGGGGAGTAGGTGATCCCCGGGTGCCGGCGACGGGCCGTGTGCGCGACGTCCGCTCTGTCCCCCTAGAGACGTCCGGTGTTGCCGGATCGTTCCCCGCCGGAGTGGGGCCCGTGCGGGGGAAGCCCGTACCCTTGGGTTTTGTGTTCCGTAGCCGTGCCAAGGAAGAGAAGACCCCGGCCGCCGACAAGGCCCCGGTGAACTTCTCCAAGCAGCCCCGTGACCCGCAGGCCCCGAAGGGCCGGCCCACGCCCAAGAGGAGTGAGGCCCAGGCCCAGCGCCGCAGCGTGGCCCAGACGCCGACGAATCGCAAGGACGCCGCCAAGCGGCAGCGCGAGGAGCGCCGTGCCGCGCTGGACCGTCAGCGCCAGGCGCTGGCGGGGGGCGACGAGCGGTACCTCCCGGCCCGGGACAAGGGACCGGTGCGCAGGTTCGCGCGCGACTTCGTCGACTCGCGATTCAACATCGCGGAGTTCTTCCTCCCCATGGCCGTGGTCATCCTGGTGCTGAGCATGGTGCGGGTGGCTTCTCTGCAGAACATCGCGCTGCTGCTGTGGCTCGTGGTGATCGTCCTGATCGTGCTGGACTCGATCCTCAGCGCCGTCCGGCTGAGGAAGCGGCTCGCCGAGCGCTTCCCGGACCAGAACAAGCGGGGCGCGGTCGCCTACGCCCTGATGCGCTCGCTGCAGATGCGCCGGCTCCGGCTGCCGAAGCCGCAGGTCAAGCGCGGGGAACGGCCCTGAGCGCGACCGCTTTCACCGGGGGAGCCGCCGACGCGTGGCTGAACAAGCTGGGCGGACTGCGCGACATGGTGCGGCAGGAGCTGGTGGCCCGGCAGCTCGACGAGCAGGTGGCCGGGCGGTTCCCGGTCGGGCGGCGGCTGCGGGTGCTCGACGTGGGCATGGGCCAGGGCACGCAGGCGCTGCGGCTGGCGCGCGCCGGGCACCAGGTGACGGGGCTCGAACGGGACCGGACGATGATCTCCGTGGTCCGGGAGGCCCTGGCCGCCGAGCCGGAGGGCATCCGGGCGCGGATGCGGATCGTCGAGGGCGACGGCCAGGACACCGGGGTGCACTTCCTGCCCGGGAGCTTCGACGTCGTGCTGTGCCACGGCGTACTGATGTACGTCGAGGAGCCGGACCCGCTGCTGGCGGGGCTGGCGCGGATGCTCGCGCCGGGCGGGCTGCTGTCGCTGCTGGTGCGCAACGGGGACGCGCTGGCGCTGCGCCCCGGGCTGTCCGGTGACTGGGCGGGAGCGCTGGGCGCGTTCGACACGACGGCGTACCGCAACCGGCTGGGGCTCGACGTGCGCGCGGACCGGCTGGCCGACCTGACGGCGACGCTCGCCGGGATCGGGGCACCGCTGCGCGCCTGGTACGGGGTGCGGGTCTTCACGGACACGGCGGCGGACGGCACCGAACCCCCGGCCGACCCGACGGCGCTGCTGGCCGCCGAGGAACGCGCGGGGCGGACCGATCCGTACCGCGGCGTCGCGGCCCTGCTGCACCTGTGCGGCGTCCGCGGCTGAGCACGTGCCGTGCCCGCGGGACCTCACGGGCGGTGAGAGGGGACCTCACGGGCAGTGAGACGGGACCTCACGGGCAGTGAGAAGGGGGGCGGCCCATGGTGGCCGCCCCCCTTTTCCCGCGCGACGTCTAGTAGTGCTTCGTTAGGTTCTGCTTCTGCTTCTGCGGCTGTTTCTGGGAAGGGTCCGGCCGCAGGTGGTGCAGGTGCCGGTCCAGCAGCTCAGCAGGTCCTGGAGTGCGTCGAGGACCTGGTAGAGGGTCAGGCCGGCGTCCGGGCTTTTGGGTCGAGCCGCCTGAGGGTGAGGAATGCCTGG